>CAIRGO010000037.1 GCA_903878115.1 Akkermansiaceae bacterium
AGCGGTTGAAGTTGGGGATGTTGGCGTTTTCTGTTTTGCCGATCCTAACCCGAAGAAAACGCCCTATTGGCGCGATGTGGGAACTGTCGATGCGCTCGAAAGCGCGCGCCGCGATTTCGAAACCCCAAAACGGCCGTTTAGCCTGCCGATTTTGCCGAATAATGTGGCGGCTTATCCCTAAGCCACACGCCGAGTTTAACTGCAAGGTCCCCAGAGGACACAAGGAAAGCCAAAATGTTGGATAAAACAAAAGCCACCGAAGCCCTCGCAAAGCGCTGGTACGCCGCCTTGGATACCCATGAACCGACCCAAACCTTGGTCGATATGTTGGATCCGACAGATTTGAAGATGGTATTCCCCGAAGCCACATTGTCCGGCGTTGAGGGCTTTATCGGTTGGTATGAAGGCGTTATTCGGATTTTCTTTGATGAAGTGCACAAAGTTGAATCTGTAACGCTGGGTGCAGAAAAAGATGGCCGGATACAAACTAAGGTTGCCGTTCATTGGGAAGCCAGTCGTTGGAACCCGCCTGCCGCAAAAAGTGACCGAATCTTGTTGACCGCTTTTCAGACTTGGGAAGTGACTTTTAATGAGACAGGTGAGGCAAAAGTTGCTAAATATACTGTCGATAAACTAGAATACTTGCCCAACTCTGCAAAACTTTAAGGAGATAGACAATGTTGGAAAATGTACCTGCCACACCCTTGGGCGATATGTTCCGCGAACACATCCGCTTGCTCTTGGCAAAAGACATCGAAGGTCTGCTGGACCAATACTCGCCGACAGCTATCTTGATTTCGAGCATTGAGAAAGTTCCGAAGATATTCCGTGGCCGCGAAGAGCTGCGTCAACATTTTCAAGGCATTCTTGCAATTGAAGATTTGGTTGACCATGTGGGTTTCTGGGGCGAGTTTAATGGCGCCGAGACGGGTCACGCTGACGGACTTACCGGTCTTATGATCACCGAGGGCATTGAAATGACAGTCGGTGGTCAAAAAATGGGTATGCGGTTTGCTGACAGCTGGGTGCTTCGGAACGGATTGATTGAGATCCATTTCGCTGGCATGGTTCAGTTTCCGGATGGCTCGTTGAGCTAACACCATGGGTGACGGGGCCGTCAGATCATCCCCGTCACTTTGACTTTATGCAATCAAACAAGGACCGCCATGAATTTCTCGCATATCGCCCTGAATTGCTCGGATGTCGCTGCCACAATAGACTATTATACGCGTCATTTTGGCTTCAAAGTTTCGAGAAGGCTTTCTATTGGTGGCGACTTGGAAATTGTGTTCATCGCACGTGATGATGTTCATCTTGAACTGTTTCCGGTTGAGGGCAAAACGATACCAAAAGAAGTGGACGGTCCGTCTGGTCTAGGCACATTGCGACATATCGCTTTCCAAGTTGATGATGTGGATGCTTTGATTGAAAAGATGGGATCGGATGCGGTTTTAACTTTGGGACCGCTGGGTTTTGATGTTTTCATCCCTGGTTGGCGCACGGCATGGTTGCGCGATCCAAATGGTCACATTGTTGAAGTCAGCCAAGGTTACAAGGATGATCTGGCTGCTTCTTGATCAAGTAAGTTGCGTGTAGTGTGATCAAGATCACGAGTTGCTTAAAACGGTCTTTCCCAACGGAGAAGTGCGAATCTCGGCCAAAACCCGAATTTGAATCAGGAGAGTAGAAGCGGAATCCCAGCTTGGATCGCATTATTCACAAAGGTTTCAGTCTCGGTGCTATCGCTTCTGCTGTGTAAAGTCTGTCTCATGTTCGCGTCTCAATTTTCCAACACAGAGTGATGGAAAATTCTGGAAAATCTTACAAGCTCAAATGCGGAGTTGCATATGTTTGACTACATCATCGTCGGGGCCGGGGCTTCGGGTTGTGTTTTAGCTCGCCGTTTTGTTGATGCGGGTAAGAAGGTTTGTTTGGTTGAGGCCGGCGAACTGAATGTCCACAATTCGATGGTAGACCAAGTCGGGGGTTTTACAAATCTCTGGGGAACCAAGGCAGATTGGGCATTGCCGACAGTGCCGCAAGACGGAATGTTTGGCCGCAGCGTTACCATAAATCAGGGTAAAATTGTGGGTGGCTCGTCGGCGCTTAACGCGATGATGTATGTGCGTTGTAATAAACTGGATTACGCCGCTCTAACAGAACGGTCAGGCGGAGACTGGACGAACTCTGATATCGCCACTGCATTTGCTGGGCTTGAAAACTACATAGACGGCCCCGCGCCTGGTCGTCAGTCAAGTGGCGTGATGACTGTGCGCAATTGTCCTGACCCCTATTCACATTCTTTGGCATTTCAAGCGGCTGCGGGAGAGTTGGGTTATAAAGTTGCGCACGATTACAACGGCCCCGAACAGATGAACGGCGCTGGGCCCTTGCAGTTTAATATAGGTGAGGATGGTAAGCGTTTCAGCGCTTTCAATGCCTACCTGCAGCCGGTCCTAGCTTCGCGTTTGCTGACCGTTATGGACCGGACCACCGCTAATCGTATTGTTTTCAAAGGCAATAAAGCCGTTGGCGTTGAGGTCACGGACGAGAACGGCGTGGCGCACAAACTAACATTCACAAAGGATGTCATCCTGGCTTTGGGGGCACTGCAAACACCCGCATTGCTTTTGCGTTCCGGCGTTGGGCCAGAGAAAGATATCAAAGCAGCGGGACTATCTGTTGTTGCCAACCTGCCTGCGGTTGGGCAAA
>CAIRGO010000038.1 GCA_903878115.1 Akkermansiaceae bacterium
CAATAATTTTAAAAACTTAGAATAAATACTATGCGTATCGTACTTACATTACTTCGTTACATCACATTTGCCGTTGCTTTGGCTGGAATATTTCTCATTTTCAAAGTAAGCAGTACCATCAAATCTCAAGAATCGAGCATTCCTGCAGCTCCGCCTGAGCCACCCGCGGCGCGACCTTATGACAACATGGTTGCCGCAAATGGCATCATTGAAGCCTTTGAGGAAAATGTTTCAATCGCAGTGCCGCAACCGGGATTGGTGGTTTCTGTGCCCATCCGTGTGGGACAGACCGTAAAGAAAGACGATGTTTTATTTCAACTTGATCCACGTGATTACGAGTCTCAATTGCTGCTTGCGGATGCTGCGATTGCACAAGCAAATGCAGCTATTGTGGTGGCTGAAGCGCAATTGTATCGCGCCCAATCCATGTTCGATCGATTGAACAAAATCGAGGACAAACGCGCTATCATCGAGCAAGATTTGCAATCTCGGAAAGACGATCTAGCAGTTGCGCAGGCGCAGCGAAGTTCGGCAGAAGCTGAGAAAAAGGCCGCAGAGGCAAAACGAGCTAGCGTGCTTCAACTCATCGAGCGTCTCAGCGTGAAAGCACCGCGCAACGGCACGATTTTGCAGTTGAATGTTCGTGCTGGCGAGTGGGCAGGAACAGATCCCAAAAATCCATCGTTAATTCTAGGAAGAACAGATTTGTTGCAAGCCCGTGTTGACATCGATGAGCAAAATGCAGCGCGAATTCAGAAAAATCAAAAAGCACTGCTGCATATCAAAGGTGATAGTGAACACCCGATTGAGTTAAAATTGGAATACATAGAGCCCTACGTGGTTCCAAAAATGAGCCTCACTGGATCGAGCACTGAGCGCGTAGATACGCGAGTATTACAAGTCATTTTTTCGTTTACCCCACCTCAACAGTTTCCTGTTTATGTAGGGCAACAAGTGGATGTGTTTATTGAAGAATCCGCAAAGTAGCAGCACTTAGAAATGCTTCATCACCTTCTCTACCGCAGCTTCCGCTGTTAGATGATGGAGTTCACGCAGAATTTCTGGTTTTCCGTGCTCTACGAATTCATCTGGCCAAGCGATACGTTCCACAGGTGTATGAATGCCAGCATCATGCAATAGCTCAATCACCGCAGCACCAAAACCATGCTTGATGACGTGATCCTCAAACGTGCAGATGACACGGCATTTTTTGCCATATTGCGTCAATACGTTGGCATCGAGCGGTTTGATGAAACGTGGATTAATCAGCGCGACCGAATATCCTTTTTCTTCTAACAATTTCTTGGTGCGCTCGGCCATTTCAAACATAGTGCCCAAACCAATGAGCGCGATGTCCGCGCCATCGAAAATGACTTCCGCTTTACCAATTTCAATCACACTGCGCTGAGGAGAAATCGCTTTGCCAGCAATCGGTCCACGTGGGTAACGAATCGCCGTAGGACCATCATCATAGCCAGCCATGAAATGAAGCATATCAACAAATTCCGTTTCATCTTTCGGCTGCATCATGATTAAATCAGGCACATGACGAAGGTAGCCAATATCAAAAAGGCCATGATGCGTAGGACCATCATCGCCTGATAAACCACCGCGATCCATGCACAGGCGAACGGGAAGTTTTTGCAGTGCCATATCATGAATGATCATGTCGTAGGCGCGTTGCATAAACGTAGAATAAATTGCCAAAAACGGACGCACACCGCGAGTCGCCAAGCCACAAGCAAACAGCGCCGCATGTTCTTCGGCAATACCTACATCGAAATAACGCTCAGGGATTTCATTTTTGAAAATATCAAAACGTGTTCCACCCGGCATCGCTGCGGTGATGGCAGTAATTTTCGGATCGTTCTTGGCGAGATCAGTGACTGTGCGACCGAAGATTTCCGATGCGGTAGGCGGGCCACCAGCGGCAGTCGATCCATCCTCGATGTTATACGAACCCAGTCCATGAAATTTTCCTGGATTGGCCAATGCAGGCTCATAACCACGTCCTTTTTCGGTAATGATATGGAGCACCACTGGCTCATTCAAAGTCTTGAGATGCTCAAATGTTTTGACCAATAACCCAACGTTATGCCCATCGATAGGGCCATAATAACGCATGCCGAATTTTTCAAATAACACATTGGGGAAGAGTAGATTTTTCGCACCTTCTTCGACTTTGTGCGCGAGATTTCGAACGGCTTTACCAGCGATTTTTTCCACAAAATTCGCAGCAGTATTGCGCACCGCTGCATAGGTAGAATGCGTCTGTAGAGCATTAAAATACTTGGCGATCGCACCAACGTTTTTATCGATCGACCACTCGTTATCATTCAACACCACGATGAAACGACGTGATGTCTCGGCGATATTATTGAGAGCTTCCAGTGTAGGGCCGCAGGTAAAGGCAGCATCACCAGCCACGGCGACGACATGTGAATCTTCATTCAGTAAATCACGCGCCGCAGCCATTCCCAGAGCAGCTGAGAGAGCAGTTCCTGCATGCCCAGCTCCGTAGCTATCGTGCTCAGATTCAGTACGTAAAAGAAATCCATTGAGACCTTTGTATGTGCGGATCGTATGAATTTTATCAGCACGTCCAGTTAACATCTTATGAACATATCCTTGATGAGCTACATCAAAAACAAATTTATCTTTTGGCGTTGAAAAGACTCGATGCAAGGCAATGGTCAATTCCACCACACCAAGATTCGGCCCGAGATGTCCACCTGTTTTGGCAAGCGATGTGATCAACGAATGACGCACCTCCTCAGCCAGCAACGGTAGTTGCTGATCAGAAAGCAATTTAACATCGTCAGGCGAATGAATGCCAGAAAGTAGAGGCCCTAGGGCGGGTGGTTCAGAAGAGGCTGATGGAGTCGTCATCGTTATCGTGTTGCGGCGTTGCCGTCAGAGAAGGTTGGCATAGTTTATCGTCGGACGCTAGTACGTTTTCACTTTCTTCGCGAAGAGTGAGTTTTTCTAGGCGTTTCTTTGCAGAATGCAAAAAAGAATCACAGTTTGCCAGAAGATGGCTACCGCGTTCGTAGCGAGAAATCATCTCACTAAGGCTAAGCGACTCATTTTCGAGCGCATCAACTATCTCTTCTAACTCAGATAATGCCGATTCAAAATCAGGCTCTGCAGCAGGAGATTCTTCTTTTTTTCGTGTCATGTTGGCAGTTGTTTGTATTACTCCAAAGCCCGAAGCGGTTGGCTACTATGGTAAATCATGTCCATACCAATGAGACTAGCACGATATCTAAACTTGTTTGAAATTGCATTGAGTTTGGGGTCCTTCTCAAACAATGTCACTCCTTGCGGTAAGGTAGAAAGATATACTCTCCCGTCGATAATGAGCGAAGTAAAGTCACCGTATTGAGATGCGATTTCCGAGATGCTTCTAGATCCGTGAGATTCAGGGGAAATTAAAATTCCAACAATGGGAGTTTTTAAACTCGTTGACCGATTGTCGAGATCTTCAAACCCTGACACTTTTTTCGGAATCCAAATCGAAACCCGATCGCCATACCACGCTACAGCCCAAGGTTGGTCGGAAACAACGATCTGATTTTCTTGCACGACTTTTTGTTGACGTAAGTAGGTGTCCATTACCGCAGGAAAATAGGGAGGCCAATGGGGAAATCCTTGTGTGCCACGCATCAATCCAAAACGGGCCAAGTTAATGGAGCCTAACAGCAGTGGCGCAGAACTAAGCAACACGATGACGATGTAATGAGCATTTCGCAATATTGGCAACGTAGCCACTACTTCCAACCGACTCCATAAAATAGATATTAATGCCAATCCATAAGCCGTCATGATTGGCGCGAACAAGATATGAATTTGGTTAGGATGAAGTCCTTCCGAACTAACTCCGAAAATTGACATCCCCAACGCTCCAAATACCCACATCAGCAGGATGCACCATCGAAAGCGCGCGATCGGCAGCCTTTTAAAAGCGTGAAGCAAAGAAAGAAAGAAAATCGGAGCCGCAAAAATCGACCCTAAGAATGGCAGGATATCCGTGCCTTGCACAATTGTAGTACGGACGATTTTCAATAAAATGCCATCGAGACGAAGATTCGAATCAGCTGATGAGAAATCAGATACGCGCATCGCGGAATCTTCGCCATCGCCCAAACCATTGTATATCACCATAAATGCCGTGCCCATCACCGAGCCACTAGCTTGGTAATTTCGGTAGAGGGGCCAGGCACATAACGCCAGAGCGATCAGCACCACAAAGATCGAAATCAAACCACGGGGACGGAAAGCAAACGCGGCGAAAACCAGATAGCCAATGAGAACCCAAACCGCGATCCAATGGGTTAACACCAATAAAACGAGACACAGACCAGCCAATAAAGCTGGAGTCATCGGCACTCGCCCCTCCAACGAATATTCTACCGCTCGATAAGCAAAATACGTAGCCGATGAGAATAAAAACAACATCAGCATTTGCGGTAGTCCGCTGAGTGAAAAATTCCACATCAACTCACTACACAGCATCAAAAGTGCAGTAACGCCGGCAATTTTCCCGTCAAAAATTCTTGATATCAGCAAATAATTAACACCGATCGAGAGCAAAAAGAACAGTGTGGCCAAACCTGCAACCACACGATCAAGATTGTAAATCATTTGATCTTTGCTCATTTTCCATTTTTCACCATCACCTGCATCGATCAATTTAAACACCGCTGCGTTGATCAAAGGATTAAGCGGCGCGTGAAACGTATCGCGCAAATTCATAAAACTTGCGTTAGAGTCGGGAGCTTGCAAACTTTGTTTATACGCGATGGGACGAATGAATTTGGTGGTAAACCCTTCATTGCGTGAGATTTGACGCGCAATCTGCGCTTGATCCATGGCCTCAGGTGAGTTCAATCCCCTAAACAGTAAGAAAACGTTTCCCAATGTCAGAATAATCATCAACAAGAAAAATAAAATACGACGCACCATGGTGGCGGCGTCGATGGAATTGATAGAATCATTATTCATAAAAAAGTTTCAATTGTTGTTAGCCTTCTTTGAGCTTGCGCTGAAGAGTGCGACGCGAAATGCCTAACATTTCTGCCGCCGCAGTGCGATTGCCTCCAGCTGACGCCAGAGCCTCACGAATGGCGCGGGTCTCGAGCGCATTCAAATTCAATTCAGTCTGACTGGCAAGTTTGTTTTGCAAATCGTTTGTGGAAGTATTGTCACGGGCAACAATCTTGCTACTGATTTCATGCAAAAATTCTGGTAGATGCTCGACACCAATCTGCGCAGCATTACACATCACAACGCCGTGCTCGATCACAGTGCGAAGCTCTCTCACATTGCCTGGCCATGGATAACTGCGCAGCAATCTCAATGCTTGATCAGTTAATGATTTTTCAGGCCGTTGATTCTCTTTGGCAAATTCGCGCAGGAATACACCAGCCAATAAAACAATATCCTCACCTCGCTCCCGCAGCGGTGGCATCTCAATTTTTACAACATTGAGCCGAAAGTAGAGATCTTCACGAAACTCGCCAAGATCTACCATCTGTCTGAGATTTTTGTTGGTAGCTGCAATCACCCGCACATCAACTTTGATCGGGGCATTGGAACCCACCCGCTCGATGGTGCGCTCGGAGAGAACTCGCAGTAATTTCACTTGTGTCGCGGCATCGATCTCACCAATTTCATCGAGAAAAATCGTGCCACCATCCGCTTGCTCGAACCTGCCCAATCGGCGCTGCGCCGCACCAGTGAAGGCGCCTTTCTCGTGACCAAACAATTCACTTTCTAACAATTGTTCTGATAATGCAGCACAATGAACGATCACAAATTTACTCGCAGGGCGCCCTGATAGTTGATGGATCGTATGCGCTACGACTTCTTTTCCGGTCCCGCTCTCTCCCTCGATCAGTACTGTTGCGCGTGTCGGTGCAACTTGCTCGATGCG
>CAIRGO010000039.1 GCA_903878115.1 Akkermansiaceae bacterium
ACCAGACGGTCGCGGGTCTGGCCGGCAGCGGCAGCACCGGCAAGATCGTCAACGATTCGACCACCGGCGACTCCATCCTGACCCTGGCCGGACTGACTGCCGACCGGAACTTCATCGGCACCATCACGAACGGCAACAACGGCAGGATAACCTCGCTGGTGATGAATAGCAGTGGTCGCACCCAAACCCTCGCCGGCACCAACACCTACACCGGTAACACCACCATCACCGCCGGCACGCTCACTCTGAGCAATGCCCCGGACCCGCTCAACGCCAACGCCGCCAATGATGCCTCCACCATCACCATCGCCAGCACGGGCGCGACCCTCGACCTCACCTTCACCGGCACCGACAAAGTGGACAAACTGGTCATCGGCAGCACCCAGCAAGCGAACGGGGTGTATGGAAAAGTCGGTTCGGCCTTACCGGTCATCGGTATCTCCCAGATCACAGGCGACGGCACCCTGACGGTAGGCGATGGCACGCCTGCCGGCTTCTCCTCGTGGATCACCGGCACCTTCGCCAACGGCACGGTTCCGGGTGGTCAACAAGGCCCCAATGATGACTTTGACAAGGACGGCATCAGCAACCTAGTTGAATATGCCATCGCTGGCCAGGATCCGACGGTGGGGAACCCCACCATCGGCACCTTCAGCGCAGGTACCCTCAGCTTCACCAAGCGCGAGGGGACCAGCGGCCTCACCTACGCTATTCAGAAATCCACCGACCTCGGTATCACCGATGCATGGACCGAGGTCACCGGGGGATCCTATGTGAACGACGCGAGCACCATCTCATTTACCCTCACCCCAGGCACCCCGGCGAAGAACTTCCTGCGCCTCCAGGTCCTGTCGAACTGAACCGGGTTGCCCGCCTTCGACTGCAGGAGATCCTGAGCGCTTCCCGTTCAGGTTACATGAGTGGTTTGTCGGAGTGAATGGGTTTTCTCCGAATCATCTGCGGGGCCGCTGACGGAAGGGTTGGCGTCCCCGCTTGTATATTTACAAACCTAACGCTCCTTCCAGACATGAATCCGATCACCTTCAAGCCCCTCTACATGGAGCGCGTCTGGGGCGGACGCGAGTTTGAACGTGTCTATCACCGCAGCCTGCCAGATTCCGTTATCCCCTTCGGCGAGTCGTGGGAAATCGTGGACCGCGAGGGCGAGCAATCCGTCGTCGATGAAGGGCCGCTTGCCGGGAAAACGCTCCATGAACTTTGGACCTTCCACCGCGAAGAGATTTTCGGCACCGGATACGGAGATCACCCACGTTTCCCCATACTCATTAAAGTGCTGGACGCTCGCGACGACCTGTCGATCCAAGTCCACCCGCCTGCTCATCTCGCCGCGGAACTCGGTGGCGAACCGAAAACCGAGATGTGGTACATCGCCGCTTGCGAACCCGGCTCGAAACTCTACGTCGGCCTCAAACAAGCGTCACCAAGGCCGATTTCGAGAAAGCCATCAAGGACGGCAGCGTCGAGCAATGCGTGCATGCCATCACACCACAGTCCGGCGATTCCATCTTCATCCGTTCCGGTCGCCTTCACGCCATCGGCGCGGGCTTCCTGATCCACGAGATCCAACAGAACTCAGACACCACCTATCGCGTCTTCGACTGGAACCGTCACGGCCTCGACGGCAAACCGCGACAACTCCACGTCGAGCAGTCGATGGCGAGCATTGACTTCGATGACTTCGAGCCCGCGATGGATTTTCCCAACGGTGACAACCTCGCGACCTGCAAATACTTCAGGACGGACAGGAAATCGCTCGCCGCCGGAGAAATGATCGGCAACCCCGATCCCGCGAGATTTTCCATCTTATCGGTAGCCGAAGGTTCCCTGACAAGCGCCGATGGACGGCGCTTCGGCAAGGGGCGGTTCATCCTCCTTCCCCGCAACGCAGCCCCGCTCCAGGCCACCTGCGACTCGACGATTCTGCAGGTAACCCTGCCCTGATCTCCAAGAATCTGAAAAGCACGATCAAGGGGGCGGCTGTTGCTCAGTTCGCATCCGTATTGACCGGCTCATCGACGACGATCGGTGGCGGGAAATCGGCTGCTTTCTCTCCGCCGCGTTCACGGAGGCGGATGTTATTGATTCCTCCAGCGGGCTGGTTCAGGGGGATTTCCATTCCTCCGAATTCGTCCATCATCTTGTAGAGATTGTTCTCCATTTGCTTGGCCTGCGCCTTGTAGGCCGGGTCGAAGAGCAGGTTCTTGCTTTCGGCGGGGTCGTCCTGGATGTCGTAGAACTCATCCGCATCCCAGAGGCCGTAGTAGGTGATGTATTTGTAGCGGTCGCTGCGGATCGCGAAGGTGGTCGGGGTTTGCGGGAAATTCTTTTCCCAATAGTAGACGTAGAGGAACTGGTCTCGCCACGTGATTTTCTTGCCTTCTGCCAGCGGTAGGAAACTCTTGCCGTCCATGTGGGCGGGTTGCTTGAGCCCCATCGCCTCCATCACGGTCGGCGCGACGTCGATGTTTGCCACCATCTCGTCCACGACCGTGCCGCCCTTGATGATGGACGGGCATTGCACGAGCATAGGAACACGCATCGAAGCCTCGTAGGCGACGCGTTTGTCGATCAGGCCGTGCTCGCCGAACATGAAGCCGTTGTCGCCCATGTAGATCACCAGGGTCTCGTCGTAGATCCCCATGTCCTTGAGTTGCTGGAGCACGCGGCCGATGCTGTCGTCCACCGAGCAGAGGGCTTCGCAGTAGCGCTTGTAGTAGCCCTCGATGTTCAACTCGCTGTGGTAGGGGAAATCAACCCCGTGCCAGGAATTTCGCTGGTCGCGCAGCCAGCGGGGCTGGAGCAGGTTACCGGGGGTGCTCGCCTCGGTCGCGGGGCGATTGAAGGGCAGGTCCTTGAATTTTCCTTCGTATTTCGGCTCGGGGGTGAAGTTCGCGTGCACCGCCTTGTGGGAGAGGTAGAGGAAAAAAGGTTTTTCGGACGGCTTTTGTTGCTTGAGCCAGTCGATCGCATAGTCGGTAAGTTCCGTGGTGATGTAGCCCTTCTGCTTCACCCGCGCGCCGTCGACGTTGAGCGTGTAGTCGGGGTTCGGCGGGTAGTATTCCCCCTGTCCGCGGAAACTCACCCAGTGATCCCAACCAGGCTGCGGCTCATCGCTTTCCCCGCCCATATGCCATTTTCCGATGAAACAGGTGTCGTAGCCGGCCTTTTGGAGGTATTGCGGGAAATAGACCGTGCCCTTGGGGATCGCGCGGTTGTTGTCGATCACCCGGTGGCGGAAGGTATAGAGTCCCGTTAGGATGGAAGCGCGACTGGGCGAGCAAAGCGACGTGGTGACCAGCGCGTTCTTCATATAGGCGCCGTTCGCGGCCAGCGAGTCCATGACAGGCGTTTTCGCGAATTGGTGTCCCAGGAAACTCATGGCATCGTAGCGGTGGTCATCCGACAGGATGAAAACCACGTTGCGCGGCTTCGCTCCGGGAATCGACTCGGGCACGACGTCCTTCGTTATAGGGGTGATCGCCAGTAGGGCTGATCCGGAGGCTAGCGTGAAGGAGCACATCCATGCGGCAATCCTTACGGCGATGATGGATTGGTAAGGTGGATTTGGGTGAATGGGCTTGTTTGATCGGATCATGATGTGCGTGAAGATGCGGGATGAAATGTCCAAGTAACCACATAACCATTTTATACACGGCTTTGCCAAGGATAAACCCGCCGTGTCATCACTTTGAGGACTACCTTGCGACAGCCTTGTGTCTCGACACATGCTCCTTCGTTTTGTTGAATCACCGCGATGAAAAAAACAATTCTATTGATTGCGTCGGCCTTCGCCATGCTCGCATCCGCTGCGACAGCTGAGGACGGGTTTGTCTCCATCTTCAATGGTAAGGATCTGAGCGGCTGGAAGTCGAATGAGGAGACGCCGGGATGCTTCTCGGTGGAGGACGGGGCTCTGAAAGTCAGTGGCGGGCGAGCCCACCTGTTCTACTTTGGTGCGGCCGGTAAGGCGTCGTTCACGGACTTCGAGCTGAAGCTCAAGGTCAAAACCTCGCCCGGTGCCAATGGCGGGGTGTATTTCCACACGGAATATGAGGACAAAGGCTGGCCAACGAAGGGCTTCGAGTGCCAGGTCAACGCCAGCCACAAGGACCCGAAGAAAACTGGTAGCCTTTATGGCGTGGTGAATGTTCTCGTTTTGGCTCCCGAGCAGAAGGCCCCTCCGGGTAGCCTGGAGAACATCGTGGTGGAGAAAGCGCCGAACACCGATGGCGAGTGGTTCGACTACCATATCATCGTCAAAGGGAAGAAGATCACGCTGAAGGTGAACGGAAAGATCACGGTTGAATGGACCGAGCCTGAGGGCTTCGATCCGGCGAAAGCCCTCCAGGACATGCCCGGCCGCATACTGGGTAGTGGAACATTCGCCATCCAGGGGCACGACCCTAAGAGCACCGCCTATTACAAGGATATCCAGCTCAAGATACGGGATTGAGCGAAAGGTCTTCACGAAGCCCGGCAGTTCAGCCCGTGAACGATGAGCCCCCCCATCTCCTTCACGCTCACCCCGGCGCGCTGGCGAAATAATCCAGCGTATCAAGGGTCTCTCGAACTAAAGTGGCTCAAAGTGATTCGCTGGTCCCAACTCGTCAGACCCTCGTTGTGTCACGCTGGTTTCGGTTGGTCGTTTTCGGCGACTTTTCCCGCATTGGGCTGCGGGAGGTGCGTGGAGAAGATCTGCCAGTGTCGTCACTTTGAGGACTATTCATGCTATCACTTTCCTCATTTAATTCGATGTTGCTGCTGCTCTGAGGCGCAGAATGAATCCTTTAAAAACCAAGTTCCAGTGCCCCATCATCCATCCAACCGAAATCGAATTTTTATGACATCCCTTGGCATTCTGCTAGTTGCTGGGATATCGCATCTTAATGCCGCACCTGAGGTAGTTAACGCGCTAAAGCACGTCGATCCATTCATCGGCACCGGCTTCCACGGCCACACCTTTCCGGGAGCCACCACACCATTTGGCATGGTGCAGCTCAGCCCCGACACCCGCACCTCTGGCTGGGACGCCTGCGGCGGCTATTATCATGCCGACAAGGAAATCTGGGGATTCAGTCACACCCATCTCAGTGGCACGGGCATCGGCGACTACGGAGACGTATTGATGATGCCCTTCACCGGCAAGATCGGTATCGGATCCGGCACTCCGGATAAGCCCGACTACGGCTATCGTTCTTCGTTCGACAAGAAGAACCAGGTCGCAAGTCCGGGATACTACAGCGTCTTGCTGGATCGTTTTAAAGTGAAGGCGGAGCTCTCCGCCACACCGAGAGTCGGCATCCACCGCTACACCTTTCCGGACGCAGAGAAAGCTGGGATCGTCATCGACCTCAAGCACAGTCTGCAGAACCGCCGGACGCTGGAAGCGGGCATCGAAGTCGTCAATGACCACGAAATCCGTGGCTGGAGACATGTGAAGGGCTGGGCGCCTAACCGTCGTATCCATTTTCATGCCGTGTTCTCTAAACCCTTCACCGCCGAGCTGTATTCGGACGATGCCTTGCAAAAAGGCGGCAAGCTGGAAGGCAAGCAGCTTAAGGCGAAGCTCCAATTCGCTACCACCAAAGACGAGCAAGTATTGGTGAAAGTCGGCATCAGTCCAGTGGACATGGACGGAGCCAAGGGTAATCTAACGACTGAGATCCCGGCTTGGGACTTCGAAGGCGTCGTCTCTAAGGCCAAGGAAATGTGGGAAAATCAGTTAAGCCTCATCCAGATCTCCGGCGGCAGTGATGACCAGCAGAAGATCTTTTACACTGCTCTTTATCACAGATCCATTTCTCCCAACATCGCCAGCGATGTCGATGGACGTTACCGTGGCATGGATCAGAAAATCCGTCAGGATTCAACCTATACGAACTACACGGTCTTCTCCCTGTGGGACACCTTCCGCGCCCAGCATCCGCTGCACACTATCATCGATCCAGCCCGCGACCAGGCATGGATCCGCACCCTGCTCCGCAAGTATGACGAGGGTGGCATCCTGCCGATGTGGGATCTGGCTTCCAACTACACCGGCTGCATGATCGGCTATCACGCCGTACCGGTGATCGTTGACGCCTATGCGAAAGGCCTGCGCGACTTTGACCAGGAGAAAGCCATGGAAGCGATCGTGTTCTCATCGAAATACGACGACAAGAAGCCAATCCCTTACCACACCGACGAAGTCAAAAACGACCTAATGCCCAAGGCCAAGCTCTATAATGCCACTAAGGGATTCATCCCTGCGGACCTTGAACTAAAGTCGGTCTCGAAAGCCCTCGAATTCGCCTTCAACGACTGGAACATCGCCACCATGGCCAAGGGCATGGGCCGGGAGGATGTCGCCAAGGAATACAGCGAACGCGCCGGGCGCTACCGCAAGTATTTCGACAAGGAAACCGGATTCATGCGCGGCAAGAAACAGGACGGCTCATGGGTGACTCCCTTCACTCCCACGGATTCCAACCACAACATGGGCGATTATACCGAGGGCAACGCCTGGCAGTGGACCTGGTTCGCCCCGCACGATGTGCCCGGCTTGATCGAACTGTTCGGCGGCAAGGAACCCTTTGCCAAAAAACTCAACGAACTCTTCACCACCGACTCCACCCTCACCGGCGACGAGATCTCTGGCGACATCACCGGTCTCATCGGCCAATACGCACACGGCAACGAGCCGAGCCATCACATCGCCTACCTCTTCAACTGGGTCGACCAACCGTGGCGCACCCAGGAGCTCGTCCACAAGATCATGACCGAGTTCTATCAAGCAACGCCGGGCGGGATCATCGGTAACGAAGACTGCGGCCAGATGTCCGCATGGTTCATCCTGAGTTCGATGGGGATCTATCAAGTGGCTCCGGGTGACACCCGCTTCTCCATCGGCATCCCGCTTTTTCCCGAGGCGCGCATCCCGCTGAAAGACGGCAAGGCCTTCGTGGTGAAGATTAAGGACGGCGGAAAAGATAAGCCCTACGTGCAGCGCGTCACGCTCAACGGCAAGCCCTTGACTGCTCCCTTCATCGACTATGCCGACATTATGTCCGGCGCGGAACTGGTCTTTGAAATGGGCGACAAGAAGACGGTGTTCTGGAAACAGCCATGACCCCGGCCACCGCCCATGGAATTCCGGACCGCCGGGAGAGCGATCTTCCAGCTGCGCCCGAGCTGGCTCTGCTTGCGCAGGATTGGGCCTGGAAGCGGGTGGATGGCTCTTGGGGCCCGCTCCTTTACTTCTGCAAATCATGATGGGTGAAATCAACGTCAGTCGTCATTCTTGTCATCACTTTGTGGACTATCCGAGCTGCGTAATTTTTCTATTATGAAAGTGAAATTGGTCTGTGACTAACACAAGCCATTTGCAGATTCCCAGCGAAAAACAAGTTTTAAAACGAAAATATACACCAAAAACGCAATTAAGATGAAAACCAAGAAACAAAATCCATTCCTCATCGCGATCGCCGCGGGCCTCGTTGCCACCAGCTCCAACATCCACGCTGCCGACGGCACTTGGAACGTCGATGCCAACGGCCTCTGGAGTGGCGCTGGCAACTGGAGCGCCAGTACCATCGCCGATGGCGCAGGCTTCATTGCGAACTTTACCAACAACATCACGGCTGACCGCACGGTGAGTCTCGATACGGATCGCACCATCAACAGAGTAAATTTCAGCGATGCCACCACTGGAACTGCCGGAAGCTGGATTCTGAACAATAACGCCACAGCCACCAATAACCTCATACTCTCAGGCACTACCGGTGCCGCTACCGGCACCGTGCCGGTCATTGATGTGGGTGCGCTTGGCGCCGGCAAGACCGCCACCATCTCCGCCATCATCGAAGGCAGCTACGGCTTCACCAAGACCGGAACCGGCACACTGGTTCTTTCAGGCGCAAATAGTAATTTGTCCGGAAATGTGACCATTCTGAGCGGCACAGTGGATAGCAAGACCTCCACCATCACGCTGGGCACGGGCACGCTGGTCATTGGTGGTTCCGGCGGCGTCAACCCCGTCTTTCAAACCGGCGTAAACAACACCAACGCCGTCCAGGTAAACGCCAACACGACTGGCACATCGATCATCGCTGCGAACGGCACCGGCTCTGGATTCGTCATGTCCGGAGGGATCACCTTGAATAGTGCCAATCTGAATGTGCGGACCTTCTCCGCTGGCACGACGGCCGCAGTAACCTTATCCGGCGGTGTCACTGGCACCGGCAACCTGCTCATCAACAACCTAAGCAACGGCAACGCTGCGACTGGCAAGGTCACCCTGAGCGGGAGCACGATCAACAATGTCGGCACCGTCACCAGTCAAGGCACCGGGCCGACCGCCAACGTGATCAGCGCCGTGATTGGCACGAATGTCACCGGCGTCGTCCAAAACAGTGCCACGACCGGGCTGAACCTCACCGCGGCAAATCTTTACACCGGCAACACGACCATCACCGATGGTACTTTGCAGATCAGCAGCGCGGGCTCGCTCAACAGCGGCAACTATGCGGGGGCGATTGCCGTCACCGCCGCGACCTCAACCCTCCAATACAGCAGCAGCGCCGCCCAGACCTTCAGCGGCAACATTACGGGCTCCGGTGCGCTGACCAAGGATACCGGCACCACCAGCACGCTGACACTCTCCGGCACAAACACCTACTCCGGCGCCACCACGATCAGCGCCGGCACGCTGCGGCTCGGTGCCGGCGGCACCGCCGGCTCGTTGAACACGAGCAGCGCGATCAGCGTGGCTTCGGGAGCCGCCTTCTCCGTGAATCAGAGCGACACCGTCACCCAGGGCACCGATTTCAGCGGCGCGGCCATCTCCGGCGCGGGCGGATTCACGCAAGCGGGCACCGGCACCACCACCCTCAACGCCGCCAACACCTTCGGAGGTGGAGTCACCATCAAGAACGGCACGCTAGAAAGTAAGACCACCACCACCACACTTGGCACCGGCACGGTTACCATGGGCGGCACCGGTTCAACGGGTGCCACCTATCTCACCGGGCAGAACAACTCGAATGCATTCGTTATCAATGCTCCTGACAGCGGCACGGTGGCCATCGGCGCTAACGGTGCCGGCTCCGCATTCACGCTGTCCGGTGGAATCACCTTGAATGGCAATCTCACCATTCAGACATACAACAACACCATCAACGGGACCACCAAGGCCCAGAGTGGCTTCACCGGTGGCATCACCGGCACCGGCAATGTGGTTTTCAATAACAACGGTCTCGCCGCCAATACCATCACCATGAGCACCAGTGCGATCAACCACACGGGTAGCCTCACTCTGCAAGGTTCCGCCACCGGCGATACCACCATCAGTGCGAACATCGGTTCGAATGTAACCGGCGTGACGCAGAACAGCGCCACATCCCGCCTGGTTCTCTCGGGCACCAATACCTACACGGGAGCCACCAACGTTAATGCCGGCGTTCTCGCTGTGAATGGCTCGCTTGCCAACACCACCACCACCGTCGGCAACGGAGGCACCCTCCAAGGCAGCGGCAGCATTGGAGGCTCGGTTACCGTGCAGGGCGGCGGCACAGTTGCCTCCGGTAACAGCATCCAGAGCCTCGCTACTGGTGCCTTGACCTTGGAGGCCCTCGCCACCTTCGCCTACGAGATCGACAATGACGCGCCAGCCAACGAGGCCGCTGACCTGACGGCTGTGACCGGCAACCTGACCATCGACCTGGGCAATACTGCCATCCTCACGCTGGGCGAGCTCGGAAGCAGTTCGTGGACCATCGGTGAAAAGCTCACCCTCATCAGCTACTCCGGCACCTGGAATGGAGGATTGTTCAATTACGGCGGCACCCTTGCCGACGACTCCACCATCAACTTCAGCGGCATGGGCTGGTTGTTCAACTACAACGACACCGTAGCTGGCACCAACTATACCGGCGACTTGACCGGCAGCAGATACGTCACCATGACAGCCATTCCCGAGCCGAGCGTCACGACATTACTCGGTGGTCTTGGCATTCTGGCCCTGCTGCGCCGACGCCGCAAATGAATCATGGCGGAACGAGTGGTTATGAAAACTGTGATGCATTGGAAGAATTAAAATAGTCTCATGAAAGTGGATCATGGCGATACGAGCGGTTTTGAAAACGCTTCTATCACCGACCATCACCTCAAAAGTAAATTTGTCTCATTTCATAAATATAAAACCCACTCCGCTTCACTCCAACGGCATCTGTCGGTTCTTCGGGAAACGCGGTTTTACGCTAGTCGTCACCCTATCCCTGTTGATCCTACTGACGGTCATTGCAGTGGGTTTGCTGACACTGTCCTCCATTAGTCTTCGATCTTCGGCGATTGCCACAGCGCAGCGACAGGCACAGGCCAATGCCCGCCTTGCGCTAACGATGGCAATTGGCAAACTTCAGAAAGAACTGGGGCCAGACCAGCGGATCTCGGCACCTGGTGGGCAACAGATCGCGGAGGGCGACAAGTCCGGCGGTAACCACTGGACCGGCGTTTACGACGCATGGTCTGCGGGCAGCGAATTGCGGCCGAAACCCACCTTTCGCCGCTGGTTGATTTCCGGCGATGAGAGCGTGGTTATGAATCCGACTGCCCCGCAAAACTCTACGCCATTCGCAAAGAAGGTCTCTTTGGTAGCCGCCGATGCCGACCACAATATGGTGGAAGCGGGACTTATCGACCTTCCCAGCGGCGGCGGCGCTTGGTGGGTGGGCGATCAGAGCATGAAAGCGAAGCTCGGCGGAGCCATTGTACCGGCCACGGATCGGGAACTTGCTGTCGCAAGGATGCAGTCAGCGCCACGCGCGGCTCACGAGGTGTTTCTCGGTAACGCCGTGGCGGCCGCCGATCCGCTACTGGATCGTCTGATCTCTGTGAAAACCGCCGATCTCATTGCCAAGCCTACAAAACCGATTTTTCACGATGTCACGACCGCTTCTCTCGGTCTGCTGACCAATGTGCGCGGCGGCGGATTTCGCAAGGATCTGAATTTCCTACTGGAAACTCCCATACCGGCAGTCAATTCGGCGGCAGTTGCGCCTCTATATACTGCTGGATCTACGGCAGGCATCAACTTCGGAGAGTTGTGGGCCGATCATGCCGTCTGGGCCGAGCTCGAGTATCCCTCCAGTCCTCCCAAGCATGCCGACGGTGGCACGATTCCTTCGGGTATGCCTTTTCTCGTGGGCACCGACGTCAAGAGTGACCCTTTCCTACTCTTCAAACATTTGCCTCGGCTGCAGCTGACGCTATTATATTCTCTGATCAGTAAAAGCAAAATGGTCGGCAGCGTTAAGCAGTATGATCTGTTCCTAGTGGCAGACCCGGTCTTCACGATTTGGAATCCTTTCGATGTCTGCCTCCACATCCCGTCATCTGCCTTTGCCACCTTCAAAAGCTGGGCCATTCCTTATGACTTGAACCTGAAGCTGGCCAATGGGCCGCTAGGCAGTAAGACTTCTTACATCAATTCGATCAAGAAGCTCTCCAATAACCGCCTGTTCTTTTTCTATGGCCAGCTGGGCCGCGGTCAAAACCTCGTCATGCGGCCGGGTGAAGTGCAGGTCATCGCCCAAGGCTTCGGAGAGAAGATCAAGAATGTTCCTGGAGGATCGTGGCAGTTCGATGGAAAACTGGGTTGGGAATTCGCCTCAGGATACGCCTATCCCATCCCCTATGAAACCGACCCCAAGTTGATGAACGGCAATCAAAAAATCACCTATTCGATGACTCCCAACGTGGAGAAAAGCGATGCTGGAATGTTTCTCTGGAGCTATAATATTGGCGAACTGGTGGATAGCTCCGCTACGACGAAGTATGTTGGCTCATTCAATATCGACTTGGTCTATTCCCGTCTGGGAAGTGAATCACCGATCTCGGCTGCCTCTTTCCCGAAGATATTCCCCACCTTGCCTCTTGACCCTTCAGCTGCGAAAACTATCGCCCAGTTAGAAGACAACAAATGGCCCATTTGTGTGTTCACCTATGGCTTGCGCACCGAGACAGATCCACTTTTTGATGGCGACCCTACTACGGGAACCCGTTTTACCGGGCGCGCCATGCTCCGAGCGAATGAAACTTCCGTGGCGCAGGACTTGTATAATCTCTCTCCGGACATCGTCCGGGCTTCTCCCCTACAAGTCGGGATGCGGCGGGTGAACAGCCTTAACAGCCCGATCATCGAGTGCGATGGCAATGGCTTGGGTTACTATGGAGCGGAATATGGTGCTGCTGGTGGTGTCTCTCATCTGATTACCCGTTCCATACCGCGGGCTCCGATTCACTCGCTAGGTGCTCTTCAGCACGGGGCTGCCGAAGGCACTAAATTTGGACAGGCCCGAGGCGAGAGATCGTGGTTCATGCAACCATCCACTAGCCATGCAATCTCTAACTCCTTCGCGCCGTCTATTTTCGCGCCTAGCGAAGTTCGCGGCAAGATAGCCGGGCGGGATGCTGCGGATCATTCGTATCTCGCGAATCTGGCGCTCTGGGATACTTATTTTTACTCTTCCATTAAGCCACGCACCACTTCGGCATACAAAAACAGCAACACCGCCTACAACGAACAGAAGGAGAGTCTGAAATCGTTCCTTGCCACCGATAGTGCCAGTTACAAACCTCTGCCCAACGAGCGGATGAGAGCCTGGTCCGCCGATCCCACAACCACGCTAAATGCGATATTTTTGTCCAACAAGCCGGCGCCTGAAGCGGCGGATCGCATCGCCTCTTATCTAATGGTGGATGGAATGTTCAACGTCAACTCCACCTCGGTTGCGGCATGGAAGGGTTTTCTATCAGGTCTCAAGGGGGCCAAGGTTCCCGTTAGTCCTACACCCGCGCTCAAGAAAAATCCGGATCTGGTCGATGCTGAGGGCACAGCGGTCGCGGCACTGCTTGAACCGGGTGCTGGTAAGATTGACGATGCTAGTCTCAACAACTCCGCAGGTCGTGACCAGTGGCTCGGTTTCCGCAGTCTGAAGGACAAACAGATCGAAGAACTCGCCAAAGCCATAGTTAAACAGGTGCGTAGCCGTGGCCCCTTCCTCTCCATCGCGGACTTCATCAACCGTCGCCCCGGCGCTGATAAAAATTTGGCCCTGTCCGGTCCTCTCCAGAGCGCGCTTGACGACGAGGATGTATCCATCAACGCGGCCTTTCGCCAAGGCGAACGCGCCCTCAGTGTGGCGGACGCCACCACCCAGGGCTTTCCATTCCCCGAGGCGGAGGCCGGCGCCAAGTCCGTATGTGCCCCAGGCTATGTGAAACAGGGAGACCTGCTCACCACGCTGGGGCCCTTGGTCACGGTGCGTGGGGACACTTTCGTGATCCGGGGCTACGGCGAGGCCCGCGATATCTCCAGCAAAAACGTGTTAGCGCGTTCGTGGTGTGAAGCCGTGGTCCAACGTGTGCCGAACTTCCTTGATCCCGCGGACAAAGCTTATGATGCTGTTCCGAAATCTACCACCAACATCACCTTCGGGCGCCGCTTCAATATTATTTCCTTTCGGTATTTGACCGCCGAGGAAACATCCTGAAGTCTCGCCATTAGTCCTAATATTTTTTAATTACAATGTTCCGTTTTTTGTCAAAATTCTTTCTGATCTCAGCTTGTTTTGCTAGCTCCTTCACTGCCGCCACGGAGTCCAATTCGGCGGACGTCCGCGCCTTGCTGCTGTTCGCAGGCGGGCCAGTCATCAAGCTCCGCCCGCTGACTGGCACGGTGCTTGGCGACGCGGTCGAGATCGGTGCACGTGGCCTCAGCGATCCTTTCCATCCCACTACTCGTGAATTCTCTCTCGCGGTGATTGACGCCAAGCAAGAGTCCGGTTTCCGTGCTGTTGCCAGTGTGTCGCTGCCGGCGGAAGGTAAGGATTTCATCCTCCTCCTTGAACCTGCCGGTGAGACTTACAAGGTTCATGTTGTCAATGGCAAGGACTCCCGTTTCGGTGCTGATTGCGTACTGTTTTTTAATGCCTCGGATATCACCTTGGGTGCAACACTAGGTGCTTCCAAAGTGCTCATCAAGCCGCGGGTAGCCGTATTCGCCAAGGCGCCACCGCGTGGTGAAAAGCCCTACTATCAAGTTACCTTCTATCAGCCGGACGATGGTCAGGCTCGTACATTTGCCAACACCCGCTGGCCGCATCGGGACAAAGGCCGTTGCTATATTTTCTTCTACCGCAGTCAGGCCGGGCGTCTCACTTATCAGGCGGTCGATGAGGAACTGACGCGCGTGGCCACAGCCGAATAACGACCTTTTTGCAAATTACGAACCCATTATACCGATGAGATTCTGCCAGTCGATGCTTTTCCTCGTTGTCACCTTTTTACCCTTTTTCGTCCCCCCGGCCAAGGCCGCAGAAAAATCGGAAAAAGGGATTGCTCTACGCTTGCTCGCATGCGAGGCCGGGAAGGAACAGGCGAAAGTCTTCTTGGAAAGGAAGGGTTTTAAATCCGAAGTGTTCGATCTGCCCTCCTCCGCATTTTCCGAACCCATTGCGGTGTCCGCCCGCTCGGTGGAACTCAAGGCTCCTGACAAAGATGTCCCGCTTTGCAACATCACGCTGCCCGCTGAAGGCAAGTCTTTCGTCGTACTACTGGCTTCGGAAAAGCCCGCTGGGTTTCTTTCCTTCGTAGTTCGGCAGGACGACGACTCTTTCAAAGCCGGCGATTATTATTTCGTCAACCGCTCCGCGAATACCGTGGTATTGAAACTCGGCGGCACCGAAGTTGTTCTCGAATCGGGAAATTCCGTCAAGTCGCGCCCCACCGACGCCGAACAAAATCACTATTACAACATCACTATGAGCGCCAGCGCCGACGCGGAAGATAAGGTCTTCGCTTCCACCCGGTGGCCGTTGTTGAATCCCAATCGCAGTTATATCATCTTTCTAACTGGGTCCAATGGGAGGACAACCTACCGCAGTGTTGATCAGTTGGTCGATGTCGAGGAGCCGGTCGGCAAAAAAAAAGAAGCGCTGAAGAAACTTGGCGAATTGAGGCGGGCGGGTGAACTGCGCGGGGACTGAAGCTCTATCCATTGCTGCTGCCAGAATTCTTCGACGGTTATTTTCACTGCCCGGGTGGATTGATCATTTCGGCACGGATGAACTGGCGGGGAGCTCCGCTGACGGGTGCCGCACTGCGGAAGATCATTTGGTTGGCCGCTTCCTCGACGACGGTGCAGTGCGGCAATCCGCTCTGCCAGGTGGTCAGGTCCGAGCTAACCGCACCAAGGAATTGCACGCCACGGCGGCTGTCGCGGGGCAATACGTATTCCAGGAAGCTATTGCCCGTATCGGTCGTCATCCGCATCGCGGGCTTGGCCACCGACGAGGCCGAAAGCGGGTCGGTGCCAAAGGCGTATTCCCACATCGTGGTGACGCCATCGCCATCGGCATCGTTGTTCCACTTGCTGGCGGGCCCGGTCAGGTTGGGATCGCTGCCGCCGAAGGTCCGGTAGCGCCATGGTTCGGGAGAGAGCAGATCCTGATAGACCGCGGTGTCGCCCTGCCTGTTGTAGCTGGCCACTTGGAGCAGAATGTCTGAGACGCCGTTATCAAGATTGACGGTGGCGGTAGTGGTGCCAGTGGGATATTCGCCCACGACCACGGGCGTGCCGCCGTTGACGGTCTTGCGGATGATGTATCCGAGTTCACTGTTGGCGGCATCGGACCAGTTGAGTATTACTTGATTCAGGCCTTGGAAGGTCATCTGGACCGAACTGGGGGCAGCTGGCGCGGTGGAAGGTGCGGGTGAGAACTCCTTGGAACTGTCGCTGAACTGCCGGAATGGCCGATCGGGAATGCCGCCGATGTAGTTCGCGAGGCGTTTCTTGAGGTCGTAGGTCGTGGCGGGGTCCTGGCCGATGAGGTTGGTATCCTCGGTCGGGTCGGTAGTCAGGTTGTAAAGCTGGTCATCGTCGAAGTAGGTCGGGTTGGTATCAGCGACTCCCGCTCCAAGACCGCTGTTGTTGAGATAATAGGGCCGTGGAATGGTTCCTCCCGTCAGCTGAGAACTAGCATTGTATTCCAGCCATCGGTAGCCGCTGGCGATCTGGCCGTAGATTGTCGGGGTATAGCGCACGGCGATGTATTTGCGGGTCTTGGTGCGGACGGCACGGGCGTAGCCGACCTCGCAGAACACGTCGTCACGGACCGCAGCACTGCTGCCGTTGAACACCGGCACCAGGCTGACGCCGTCCACTGGACGGGTCGGCAGGGCGGAGGCCCCAGTCAGGGCGAGCAGCGTGGGGGCTATGTCCACCTGACTGACGACTTCATTATAGGTCCGGCCTGACGAGGTGATGCCATTGGGCCAGTTCATGACCAGCGGCACCTTCATGCCGAGATCGTAGAGCGAGGATTTCCCCCAAACGACTGGGCTGGAGAGCGTCTTCTCGCCGTGGTCGGAAGTGAAGATGATCAGCGTGTCGTTGCGGATGCCGTATGCGGTGAGCTTGTTGAGGATGGCTTGGATGGAGTAATCGAGCCAGGTCTCGCGGGCGGAGATCAGGTCTTTACCGGCGTTTTGCACCTGAGTGATGATCGACGAGCGCGTCGGCATGAATGAGTAGTCCTCGTTGGGCAGGTAACCAGCGCTGGTGTAGGCCTTGTTGGCCCGCAGCGTGTAGTCGAGGTTGTTGTTCACTGGCCCGTGGTTGATGGTGGGAGCCATATAGAGGAAGAAGCGCTCGTTGCGGTTTTCCTCAATGAAGCGCAGGGCGCGGCTGGTGACCCACTCCTGGTTGTGGACGTTGAGCTTGTCGCTGTAGAGTTCCTTGAGGTTGGCGTGATATAACGCGTCGACGTAGTTGAAGCCTTGGGCCCTCATGTTTTGGCAAACGACACGGTGGTTGTGCTGCATGGCTGCGTTGACCGCGGGATTGGTGGCCGGATCGGCGGCTTTCTCGTAGGTGAGGAGGCCCTTTGCCAACCAAGTGGAGGTAACCTTGAGCTCATCATCGAGCACGTGGGATTTCCCCACGAAGCCGGTGCGATAGCCGGCCTGTTGCAGCCAGGCGCCGATGTTCTGCCCGTCGTGCTCCAGTTCGGTGTCCGAGACGCCGAAGCGTCCGAGGGTTCCCAATGGATAGAGAGAGGTGAAGTTGAGGCTGGTGTTTCGCGAAGGCCAGCGACTGGTGAGCAGCGAGTAGCGCGAGGGTCCGCAGACCGTCGCGGCGGCGAAGCCAGCGGTGAAACGCAGACCTGTGGAGGCGAGGGAATCAAGCGTCGGGGTGATGCAATTCCTCCCCTCGAAGCCGAAATGCTGTCCGCCTGCCATGTCGTCCACGTTGATGAGGATGATGTTCGGTCCGGTGGCGGCGGTCTGGGTCATCACCTCGTAGTAGATGGAGGTGGAGGTGACCACCAATTCGAGCCGGCGATTGGAAGGCAGGTCAAAATTGCGGGTGCGGATCCCCGCAGTGCTGCCGGAGAGTGAGCCGAAGTTTGCCATTACAAAACGGGCGCCGATATTGTAAGAAAAGCCGCTGGCGTTGGTGCCGTCTAGGATCCACTCCGACCCTTGGTCGAGAACCAGTTTGGCGGCGCCGAGTTCGAGCGGCTTGCTGCCGCCCGAGTCCGGTTTGGTTTCCACGGTGGCGGCGGAGCCGACTGTGAACTCATTGGCGGTGGTTGATCCATTGTAGCCGAAGGACACGACCGATCCATTGATCACGAGGCGGACGGTTTTGGTGAGGTCTCGGCCAATCGTCATGGCGCGCATCGACAGCGCTCCGCTGCCGGTGAGGGTGAGCGAGCCATTGGTGATCAGAAGTTCGTCCGGACTGGCGGATGCCGCGCTGTTGAGAATGACATTGTAGCCATTGATGATCGCATC
>CAIRGO010000040.1 GCA_903878115.1 Akkermansiaceae bacterium
CGATGGGGCCATCCAGACGAGCTTTGACGGCAGGCGTTCCTTCTGGGGGGCGACCAACAGTCCGCCGGAAGGCAAGGATCAACTTCCGTTCTTCGAGATACCGCGCGAGCCGACACTCTCGTTGGCATCCTTTCAATCCGCGGACCTCGCGTCCTCAGCCTTCTCGTCCGCGAACCAGTTCGCTAACAGCTGGGCATCACCCTACCTCGGCCTTGCCAAGACAGCATCCACCAATAGCGCGCCAATCGCCGGGGTTCCGGTCTATGACACCCCCTATCTCACCAACGAGGCGCTGTGGGATGGATTCTTCTTCAGCGGTGCCGCGCCCACGCTCAAACCCGCGTCCAGCGGCAGCCCGGCGACAGCGTGGAGCGCTCCGATCGCCAATGTGGAGAGCCCGCTTCGCGATGTGGTTACCGAATTCGTGAAAAATCCTGCCGGCAAACCGCTTGATAACAGACGAATGAGACTCAACAAGGCGGGGCTCGCCGATGGAGACCTTGTGAAGCGCCTGCTCGATCCGGAAGGTTGCACCCGCATCGCGGCCCATCTGAGCGTGGATGGAGCCTTTAACGTCAATTCCACAGATGTCGAGGCCTGGACGGCATTGCTCTCCGGTCTGCGTGGGGAAGCATTCCAGGTTGAGGGCGGAGCGCCGTCTCCATCGTCCCAATCGGCATTTCCCAGGTTCCGTCATCCTGCCGGCAAGACGGACGACAACTGGAATGGATTTCGCGCCTTGGATGATGCTCAAATCCGAACTCTAGCGGAAAATCTCGTCAGGGAAATTCGCTTGCGCGGACCCTTCCTTTCGCTCGGCGAATTCGTCAACCGCCGCGTCGAGGACAGCGCCCTCGGAAAAAGCGGTGCCATCCAGGCTGCGATCGACGCGGGCAAGCTGAACGAGCAGGCCAAACAGGAAAGTTTTTCGACCGACAAATATCCCTCGGAAGCGCAAAACCACATCATCGCGGACACCGGCGTCGGCATTCCCGGATTCTTGACCCAGGCCGATGTGCTCCAGTCGCTTGCACCCGTGATCACCGTGCGCTCGGACACCTTCACCATCCGCGGTTACGGTGAGGCCCGCGATGCTGCCGGGAAAGTGATGGCCCGCAGTTGGTGCGAGGCGGTCGTCCAACGCACGCCGCAGTTCGTGGACCCCACGGATGCGGCGGATGCCGCCATCGCATCGATCACGCCGACCAACCAGACGTTTGGCCGCCGTTTTGAAATCACCTCCTTCCGGCAGCTTTCGCCATCGGAAATCCGATAATTGCCCTGTAAAGCTAATAAAAAAATGCAATCCTTCCTCCATCGGTATTCGCTGATCCTTCTTCTTGTTATTCTTGCCGGACATGAATCACTTGTAGCCGCCACCATCCGCTTTCTGCCATGGGACCATACGGTCGCCGCCCGCAAGATCGCTTTTCAGCATGGCGAAGAAGTTGAAAATCTAACACTTCATCCCGACCAGCGATCCATCCCGATCAAAAGCACTGCCGGTGAGGAGATTTTTCAACTCGTTGCCCTCGACCGCACCAGTCCGGATGGCAAGCCCGCAAGCCTCGCCGTCAAAATACCTGCCGGGATCCAAGCTCCTCTCGTTTTAATCCTACCGGACGCGAAGCATCCCACCGGTCTGCGTTCCTTCGTCATCGAGGATGCGTCCGCCAACTTTGCTTGGGGAACCATGCGCTTCGTCAATTCCACCGGCAAGGCCCTCCTCGTGCGACATGATAAAACCATCAAGGAACTGCCGGACACATGGACTCCGGTCGATATCGCGCCCGCTGGCGACGCCCGTAACGCGGGCGTGCAGGTGGCCGCTCGCGACGACACCAAGAGCATCCTCTACTCCGCCGTTTGGAGGCACGATCCCAATATCCGAAAACTAATTTTTGTGGTTCCCGGGGCCGACGTCCGCACGGGCGTGGTCGCATTCAAGATTGTCCCGGAAGATCGCCGCGTTCTTGCCGCACCCGCCGCCGAATTACCCGAAGCAGACAACTGAATCCCCATTCAAATCCATGTCACACTCCATCACGTCCCTGCTCTGTGTCGCCACTCTCGCCATTCTGTGCTCCTCCGGCATCGTTCGCGCCGCATCCGTCCGCTTTGTTCCCTTCAATGAGGAGGTCGCCGCCCTCAAGATTGCCGTCAAGGACGCGAAAAAGACCACCACCCTCAAAGATCTCAATCCCCTGAAACGCTCCACCGCCTATCCATGCACGATCGGTGAAACGCCCCTCCAACTGGTGGCGCTGGACCGCAAGACTGCTGACGGAAAGCCCGAGTCCGTCGGGAGTGCGCTTACACCTGACATCCAGTCACCCCTTGTTTTGATCCTTCCCGACTCGCATCACCCGTCCGGTTTGCGTGCAATTGCCATCGACGACAGCAAAGCCGCCTTTTTCTGGGGCTCCACTCGTTTCCTCAACACCACAGGCAACCCCTTGCTCATCCGCTACGGAACCGATCTCAAACCACTGCCGGAAGGAGACAAGCTCGTCGATATCAATCCTGACGGCCCGGCCCGCAGGATCGGGGTCCAGATCCTTATGGAAAAAGATCCGGACAAAATCCTATACTCGGCAGTGTGGGAACATGATCCCCAAGTGCGGAAACTCATCCTCGTGCTACCAGGAACCAATCCTCAGACCAAGGCTGTGGACCTGAAGGTCATTCCAGAAGATCAACGGATCAAGAAGTAGGGACTTCAACTCCCTGCCGCCGGAATCATTCAA
>CAIRGO010000041.1 GCA_903878115.1 Akkermansiaceae bacterium
CACTGGCTTTTTTCGTTTCTGGAGTGTGCCCACAAAATGTGCCCACCAGCTTTTTTTAGGTTTTTTTCGCGCCATCATTTCGTCGAGTTTGCTGGTAGCGTCAGCCTGCGCCCCTTGCAACAAATGTGCGTAAAGGTTCGCTGTCGTTTCGTACTTCGTGTGCCCGAGCCTCGCTTGAATCACCTTCATGTCTGCCCCAGCGTCCAGCATCAATGATGCCTGCGTGTGTCGCAGATCGTGAAAAGTCATGCTGTCGGGAATTCCTGCAGCTTCGCGGATCGGATGCCAGACATTGCGGTCAAAGCTTGAGCCCCAGAAGTGTCCACCATGCGAATCAGGGAAAACTAGCGGCACCTCCTTTGGGTCAAAACCTTCTTCGAGTGCTTTTTTCTTCCTGCTTTCGAGTGCCTCAATCGCCTGCTTTCCGAGGGTGATCACCTTACGGCCTGCTTTTGTCTTTGGCTCTTTGACCGACAAGCCTTTACGCACTCAACCTATCAAGTTCTCGTTCCTGATGTTGATGCTGATCGCAGCACTTCCCGCCCATGCCGCCGAGCCGAAGCCGATAACGGAAGCTGAAGTGAATGCGGTTCAGCAGGCATGGTGCGTTGGACTCGTGAAAATTGGGAAAGTCCACAGAGAGGGCGGCGATTAGAGAGGGCGGCGATTACCATGCGATTGCCAGTACCCTGATCGACGATTTATACGACTACAAGGAAGGCAATGTATTCTTCAAGCCGACGCTCGCCTTCGGCAAGAATACATTCCGTCCCACCAGGCAGGGCGCTCTCTCGTACTTCCTTGGTGGCCATAAGGCGTTCCCGGAGGATCCCGGCTTCGCCCTCAAGCATTGCGTTAAGGTCCGTTACGATAACAATGCAGCCGAGAACGGCATACAAATCCTCGACGATCTTGCCATCACGATGGGGAATGTTTACCTAACAAACAGTAAGGGTGAAGACGTGATGGTGGATAAGACGTTCGTGTTCCGTCGTTGTTCGGACGGCATGCTCTGGCTATGTGTCCACAAGTCGTCGTTGCCATTCGACCCGGTAGGCAAATAACCTCGTTCAAGTCACCGAATGGCATAATCGGATAAGATGCCCCACAACCCCGGCACGATGTAACTGAACCTCATCAAAAGGCTGCTCCATGCTCTCCGTCTTCTGTTCGCCGAGTCGCTACACCCAAGGCAAAAACGCCACCGCCTTCCTTGGTGCGGAGATGGCTGGCCTGGGATTGAGCGGGCCAGCACTGATTGTCGCCAGTCGATCACCGATTCGATTGCTGTCCGAAACCTGGAAAAGCACGCTGGCTGAAGCCGGTATTGCGTATGCCGTGCATGAGTTTGGCGGCGAATGTTCTCTGGCTGAGATCGAGCGGATTCAGCAGGTCGCGAGGCAGCACAAGTCCCAAGTCATCATCGGGGCCGGTGGTGGCAAAGTCCTCGATGCCGCTCGTGCCGTCGCCGCCGATCTGAATTTGCCCATCGTCAACTGCCCAACCGTGGCGTCGAGCGATTCGCCTTGCAGTGCGTTGTCGGTGATTTACTCGGACGATGGCGTTGTTCAGGGATGTCGTTTCTATCGCAAGAACGCCGATCTGGTGCTGGTCGATACGCAAATCATTGCCCAGAGTCCTCCACGGCTCTTGGTGGCGGGAATGGGCGATGCGTTGGCGACGTGGTTCGAGGCCAAAACGTGCGTGGATGGTGGCGTAAAGAATCTGCGAGGGGGCTTATCGACACAGAGTGCCTTGGCATTGGCGAAGCTCTGCTACCGCACCTTGTTGGCCGATGGAGCCGATGCTCTCCGGTCAGTGCAAACGCAAGTCGTGACCCCGGCACTGGAACGACTTGTCGAAGCGAACACGCTGCTGTCGGGCATTGGGTTCGAGTCTTCCGGGCTTGCAGCGGCTCATGCCATTCACAACGGGCTGACCACGGCCAAGGCCACGCATGATTACCTGCATGGTGAAAAAGTGGCGTTCGGGTTGCTGACGCAATTGGTGCTGGAGGGAAAACCTCGGTCGGTGCTGCATCGAGTGCTGGGGTTCGCAAGCGAGGTCGGTCTGCCGATCACCTTGGCCGACATCGGCCTGACGGAGTTGCCCAAGGAAGTCCTGCAAAAGATCGCCGTTCGTGCAACCGCCGAGAACGACACCATTCACAATGAACCGTTTGAAGTGCGGCCAGATATGGTGGCCGATGCGATCATGGCGGCAGATGCAATAGGGCGAGCTTGGAGGAAGGATCACTGCTCAAAGTAGG
>CAIRGO010000042.1 GCA_903878115.1 Akkermansiaceae bacterium
CGGTCAAATGCGCGAAATGATGCGCTCACCTAACAAAATGCGCGGTATGATGAAAGCCATGTCCGGCGGCGCCGAAGATATGGGCGACCTAGGCAACATGATGCGCGGTTTTGGGAAAAAGAAGTAGGATTTTTCACAAACGCACGCCTTGAGGGTGATGGAAGATATCTTCGGGGTCGTATTGCCGTTTGATTTTCTGGAGGAAATCGAGATTGCCAAAGTAGGAGCTTTGCGGGTCGGCAAAATTACGATCAGGGTAGTTGCAGTAGTGACGTTTGATGCCGCACTTTGCCAGCAATGTCTGGATTTCATCTACCGCCTTGATCACTCGCTGTTCGCGTGGAGCATCATCCCAGTAGCCTTGGATTTCTGACATGTAGCTGCAATCGCGATGCGCAAAAACCGAAGCTGCGGCATATGCTTGGTCTTGGATGGCTCCACCTAGAGTGTTGACTTGCCAGATCACCCCTGAAGTAGCCGCTACTTGCTGCGCTAGTGTTTCGATCACATCTTTGAGCTCAGCAAATCCTTGAAGCATGCCGGCGCAGGCATTTTTGAAAGGCAGCGGTCCACTACGTCCATAGTAGGTCTTAATCGCTGCAGGGTAGAGTGGCGCATAATAACGAGTGGTGGAACTCACTATTTTTTCTAATGGCTTCATCACGGCACTGATGGTCGCTTGGCTTTTTAGCTTCGTATGAGTGAGCAATATCGTCAGCGATTTGCCATTTAATACAAAGGCAGAAAACGCATCACTCGGTAAATTTTTTGTCACAGCAAACCATGTCTCTAACAATAATTTCACTTTGCTAGGAGTCAAATCGTTAGCTTTGAAACGACGATTGTAAAGATGGGTTGGTGCTTTTTGCGTGCGAAAACGAAATTGCGTGATGACACCAAAATTTCCATTACCGCCACCGCGACACGCTTTGAGCAATTCGTGATCACCTTCGATCTGATGGACTTTCCCTTGGGCATCAATCATCCGCAAGCCTAACAACTGATCGCAGGTAAGGCCGTATTGCCTCGCTAGCAAGCCATATCCGCCGCCAAGCGTCAGGCCGCCGATGCCAACTCCTGCGCAGGAACCAGCAGGCAATATGCGACCTTTTGCTAACAGAAAATCGTTAATTTGCCGCAATTTTGCACCAGCTGCCACGGTGAATTGTTGTGTTTTGGGATCGATCGACATCTGATTCATACCCGAGAGATCGAGTGATAAACTATCATCAGCCATGCAAAAGCCCTCGAAGCAATGCCCACCACTTTTGATAGAAATGGATTTCTTTTGTTCACGCGCCCAGAGGATTCCTGACATCACATCGTCTTCCGTGAGGCATCGTTTTACTGCTGCTGGTTTCGGTTTTAGGCGGCTATTGAAAAGGGTGCACGACAGTCGATACCCCGCAGTATCTGGTAGATCGACGGTAGGTTTTGCGACAATCGTCTGCCCACTGGTCCACGGCGCAAGCAACGCGGCGCTACCGAGATTCAAAAAACTTCGACGATTATAGTATTTCATTAAGATGGAATCACTGTGTTCATTTTTCCTCTCATTATCCACGCGGATGAAATGAGCGATGGATTGTTTTGAGACGTTGTTGATCGACGTGGGTGTAGATTTGCGTGGTGGAAATATCCGCATGGCCTAACATTTCTTGGATCACACGTAGATCAGCGCCACCTTCTAACAGATGAGTCGCGAAGGAATGGCGCAATCGATGTGGGTATATGTTTTGTTCGATGCCAGCTTGAACGGCGCGCTCTTTGACAATCTCTCTCACTCGGTCTGGAGAGAGAGACCCGCCGCGGACAGAGAGAAAAATGTGCGACGAAGTATTTTTTTTCACCAATGTCGCACGCTCTTGCGAGAGGTAATTTTCCAAACATTCACGCGCCACTTCACCGACGGGGACGATGCGCGTTTTATTCCCTTTGCCGGTGACGCGGATGAATTTTTCTTCCATGTCTAGATTCTCCAATCGCGCTCCGCATAATTCTGACAACCGTAACCCAGAGGCGTAAAATAATTCAAGAATTGCACGATCCCGCCGACCCAAGGGTTGCGTGAGGTCGATGCTTTCTAACAAACGCGCGCATTCGTTCGCATTAAGTGTTTCCGGCAATGCCTTTTCTGGCTTCGGCGAATACAATGGCTCGGCAGGATCCATCGCCAATCTCCCCTTTCCTGCTAACCATCGAAAAAATATTTTCAAATGCACCGCCGCGATGCGCAAGGACGATGGCTCCAAGCCCGCAACTTTACGATCCGTGAGAAATGCCGATAATTCATCGGTTCCGACATCGAGAAGAGTCAATGATTTTTGATTGATCCATCGGTGCAATGCATCAAGAGTTTGCCTAACAGAAAGTTGGTAAGCATCTGATAGACCGCGTTCGATGGCAATGTACATCACAAACTCCTCCACCTCTCGACCGTCCCATGTTTCTGACTCGCTCAAACGCCAGCACTATAGTGAGCGATGCGATGCAAAGCAAGCTCACAAGCGGAACACCACTAGAGCATGCTGTATAATTTTCTTCAAACATCTGGCAATGTGTGAAAGGCAATGCGTGGCACATCTTCTGCCACGGCTTGCTGGGCGCTGGCGTACCACAGGGCTTTCGATCCGTGTTTTTTGGCAATCATATCAAGCATCGCGCTGATGGATTGATCACGCGGACACGGGGCGAACAAGGGCAAGCGCGGCTCTCCTTGTGGTAACAAGCGGGTTAAATCTACCCCCACCGCAAATGCATGACTCAACGGACGTGGCCGTGTTTGCCATAGATCACGCCACACTTGCAATAGGGGTCGCACTTCTTGCGTAGAAGGAAAACGCGCCATCACTGACCATGATTGCCCTGCGAACTCGCGACTGCGTTTCACCCACACCACCATTTCGCCGCATTCATAACCTTCTTTTCGCAAACGCAATGCGGCTTTGTAAACCAAGCGATCCAGCATCGCCCGAGCGCCATTTTCATGCCGTAATTCAGGATGCAAAATTTTGGAATGCCCCACTTGACGCGGAATCACGGCGGGGCGAACAGGCTCTACGCCATGCAGTGCTTGCCAGAAGCGATCGCCTTCGATGCCGCCCCATACGCGGTGCAGCTTTTCACAAGGCGCATCCCATAATGCCCTCACCGTGCGGATTCCTCTCATCTTTAGGCGCTCGTGCATTTGCCGACCAATGCCGCACAGATCCATCAACTCAAGCTCAAAAAAAGCGGGCCCTGGTTGCTGCGCATCTAACCAAATCAACCCATCGGGCTTTTGCATATCACTCGCCGTTTTTGCCAAAAAAACCGTCGGTGCTAGCCCGATCGAACACGTCAGTGGCCCGCCGAAATCCTTCGCTAAACGCCGTTTCAAATTGCTAGCAATTTCCCACATCGGTTGTTTTTCCGCATACGCCCCAGTGAACACCGCATACATTTCATCCACCGAACAAATTTTTTCCACTGGCACTTCTTCTTCGCATAAGCTCACCAAGCGGCGATGATAGTCCATGTACTTCACGCTATCACTCAGCACAAAAACAATCCCCGGGCAACGCTGTCGCGCCTCCCTCACACCAGTACCGGTTTTCACACCAAAGCGTTTCGCTTCTTTGCTCGCAGCTATGCACGATGTCGTCTCCGCCATCGTCGGGATCACCCCCACTGGCTTGCCTCGCAGCAGCGGATTCGCATGCTGCTCTACGGAAGCAAAGAAACTATTGAAGTCGATAAAAAGAACAGTTCTGCGCACGGCAATCACTGTTCATAAGAACAGTGATTTATGCAAGGGGGAAAATACAGAATTTGCTCTGATTACCTATTTTTTTTCTTTCAACTGAGAATCGAAGAATGTCAGCACCGCTTCGGCTTCTTTTAGTCCAAAACCATTGCCGTGGCCTGCTCCATCAACGGGATGAAGAGTGGCACCCACACCTACTTTTTTTAACGCGGCGCAGAGGTCAACACTTTGCTGATAAGGCACCAATGGATCTTTGGTGCCGTGCACTAACAACATCGTCGGATCATCTTTGCTCACATAGGTGGCAGGACTAGCTACGGCTGCTTTTTCACGATTTTCGGTAATCGGAGCACCGATCAATTTCGACTCAGGTGAATCTGGCGCGGCATGATTGATCGGACCAACTTTGGGATTGGATTGTGCAACAATGGTCGTGAGATCGGCGACACCAAAATAATTGCACACCGCATCTGGGCGACTGGAAACATCAAGGTTTTCGCCTTTTTCCCACTCTTTTTTATCACCCGAGGTACCGAGCAAAGCCACCAGATGCCCACCCGCCGAGGATCCCCACACACCGACATGTTTTGGATCGATTCCTTTTTCCTTGGCATGCGCGCGCACCCAGCGAACAGCCGCTTTACAATCTTCGATCTGCGCCGGAAATACGGCATGCTGGCTGAGACGATAGTTGATACTGACCACCGCGTAACCTTTGCCCAACAAGGGCAACGCCTGACAATTTTCTTTACTACCTTGCATCCATGCTCCGCCATGAATCCATATCACCACTGGCAATACTTCATTTTCTGCGTGCGGCGGCACAAAAATATCTAACGTTTGCCGCTCATGTCCGCCAGTGACATAGGCGATATTTTTTTCGACTTTTGTCCCCTCTGGCAATCCGCGCTGCGCGGCGACAGGATGAATCATCAACGGGATCAAACACAACAGCCATTTCATTGTTTGCATACCTGTGAAATGCACCAATCGGGAAAAAGTTGCAACCCATTTTAGATGGCGCGTCACCGATTGATTTTTCGCTGCTTGCCAGGCGAGCCTAACCGATTATCTTGGTGCCGTTCACGATACATCATTTTCGCAACACATCACAATGAACTCCACACTTCCTCATCGCATACGTTCGATCGCATTGCAGGCCACGATCATTTTCACCTTGCCGATTATTCACGCAGAACCTATTCCATTGTTCGATGGAAAAACATTTGTGGGGTGGGAAGGCGACACGGAGCACACGTGGAAAATCAAAGACGGTGCCTTCACCGCTGGAGAGCTCGATCGCAAACAAGTCGCGAATAACTTTCTTGCGACAAAAAAATCGTATGGAAACTTTGAGCTCACCTTAGAAGTGAAAATTGCTGGCACCGAAGGATTCGTGAATGGCGGCATTCAATTCTGGTCGGAGCGCTTGCCAAATAGCCACGAGGTGCGTGGTTTTCAAGCCGATTTCGGCAGTGGCTACGATGGCGCACTATGTGATGAAAGCCGCCGCAGCGGGCGCGACATCATTCGTCCGACCAAAGAAATCCATGCGCAAGCATTAAAGAAAGATCAATGGAACGTCTATCGCATCCGCGCCGAGTGGCCACACATCGAACTTTGGCTTAACGGAGTAAAAACCATCGACTACATCGAGAAAGACACGACCATTCCCCGCCAAGGAATTTTCGCCGTCCAAATCCACGGCAATGCCAAAACAAAAATTTGGTATCGTAAGTTGATGATTACTGAATTGCCTAACAAATAAAATCGGCAAACATTCTGCGATAGACGATAGCGCTGATTTTCGCTAGCGTTTGCACGTGTATCCGTTTTTGCGTTCATTGCTTTTTCAACTCAATGCCGAAACCGCTCACCATTTATCGTTGCAGACGATGAGATTGGCAGAGCAGTTAGGAATACTTGCGTTAGTCTATCCCGCAGCAGAATTTGTTAACCCTGTAGAAGTCATGGGCCTGCGTTTTCCTAACAGAATTGGTTTAGCCGCAGGATTAGACAAAGAGGGAAATACCATCGATGCTCTAGGACGCTTAGGCTTTGGCTTTATCGAAATTGGCACCATCACCCCTCGCCCTCAGGCGGGTAACGACAAACCACGTTTGTTCCGCTTGATCGATGAAAAATCCATCATCAATCGCATGGGATTTAATAATCCAGGTATCACACAAGGTGTCGCCAATGTGAAAAAATCAAAAACGTTTCAAGGTGTGATCGGCTTCAATATTGGCAAAAATAAAGATACGCCTAACGAAAATGCATCAGCAGATTACCTAGCATGTTTACGCGAAGCATATTCTGTGGCGGACTACATCGCGGTGAATCTTTCTTCGCCAAACACGCCAGGACTGCGTGACCTACAGAATGCGGATAGCACGGCGCGGCTGTTAGATTTATTGAAAAAAGAACAATCGCAGTTAGCCAAGGAACATGGCAAGTACGTGCCGATCGCATTTAAGGTAGCGCCTGATCTTGCGGTCGATCATATTGATGCATTAGCGGAAGTTTTTCTAAAAGGAGGTTTGGATGGACTCATCGCCACAAACACCACGCTCTCACGACATGGCGTGGAGCAAAATCCATTGCATACCCAAGCAGGTGGATTATCTGGGCCGCCAGTTTGTCAGATGAGCACTGCTGTGATCCAACAATTTTCTTCCCATCTCGCAGGACGCATTCCGATTATTGGCGTGGGCGGGATTAGTTCGGCAGAAGATGCTCAGGAAAAAATACGCGCTGGTGCATCGTTGCTGCAAATCTATACTTCATTCATTTATCAAGGGCCGCAAATTGTAAAAGATTTGTTGAATAAGTGCTAAAGTGCTGACGTTTAATGAGTGGATGAAATCCATCTCATACGATTATGAAACCATTTGCATTTACCTTATTTCTTGGCACCCTTGCCTTATCAAATTGCGCATACCAAGATCCATACGCATCAAACACGACACGTGACACTACCACTGGTGCCATTGCTGGAGGATTACTCGGCGGCATCATTGGCCATCAATCAGGTGAAACCGCAGCAGGTGCCGCCATCGGTGCTGGCCTCGGCGGACTGATGGGAAATAGCGTAGGCAACAGCAAAGACCGTCAATATTATCAAAACCAAGGTTACCAAAATAATGGTTATCAGAATCAAGGTTACCAAAATAACGGCTATCAAAACTACCCCCGTGGTGGTGGCTATTATGGCTACTGAGTTCTCAGCGGCAGCACATTTGAATCACTAATTCTCAGAAAATGGCGTGGCGATCTTGGTGGAAACATTTCCTCCTGCGTTATGCGTCGCGAGTCGTTCTCTCAAGTCCGATGTGCTGCCATAATAGAGTCTATCCGGAGCAGAAACTGAGCGCAAAATGTAAGCGTAGTGCATAGGAACGTTTTCGAAAATCGAAGCGCAATGGGAATTATAGGCAGCCCTACTTCGCTCTGCGAGCTACAAAGGGCATTCTTCGCTTCCTTCTTCGCTACAATGGCTTGCCATTCGTAGCTTCCGATACGGAAGCGAAGAATGGCGGACAGAGAGGGATTCGAACCCTCGGCACAATACAGGGGGGGGTGACGCTGTTTTTTGCTTGTAAATGCGTTGGTGTGAATGTTTGTGATTGATTGGTTTGTTACATGATGTTACATTCTTTACATGGCAAGCTA
>CAIRGO010000043.1 GCA_903878115.1 Akkermansiaceae bacterium
AATACATGCTGTCTCACTCTTCTAATTGCTCTGATTCCATAGGTAAAGAGAAACTGCCAATCTCGTTTTCGGAATTTTCCAAGAAACTGTACCTGTCGTAGCAAAAAGCGAGGGTGGAACGGGATTGCATACATCTTTTTGATGGCTGCGTAGTACTCGTCATGATCGAGTGGAGCTTTCACAATTAATTTGCTCATGTCATGATCGTCGTAGTCGTCTGTAAGCAGAACTCCATTGTCTATGCACTCTTGGTGGTACGGAGTGAAGTCCAATGGGGTGCAGATTGTTACCTGCAAAGTACGCGCCAGGCCTCTGAACATCAAGTCTCGAACTGTATTTACCGTTAGGTCAAGTTGTTCTTTTGTTTGCCAGTAGTAACCCACCATGATCGTTAGGTGCGGATGAAGCCCATATTTGGTCATCCAGGTAAGACACCTTTCGACATGTTCCATTTGGTAGCCCTTGTTTAAACGCTGCAAGGTTTCATCATCTGCAGCTTCAAAACCAAGTAACACAAAGCGGAAGTTTGCTTCTGCCATTAAGCGAATAGTTTCTTCGTCTAAGTACTCAAAACGTGTATTCAGACCGAAATAGCAGCCCTTCTTATGGAGCCCCCGCTCAATGATTCCCCTTGAGAATTCCCTAGCTTCGCGGCCTCGATACCAAACACCAGAGTCATCAAAAATTTCTTTCACACCATAATTGACAATGAGGTCTTCATATTCATCAAGACTTCTTTGTACCGACATCATCGAGAATGTGAGATCTGGTCCGTTATAGCGACAAAACGTGCACTTTCCAAACATGCAGTCTCTAATCACACTTGTTGCATACGTGCCTGGTGTTTGAAGGAAATTGCCATTCTCGTAGGCGTATTTTTCCCATTGCACGAGATCGCGATCTACCAATGGCGTGTCATCAAGAGGTTCTACTTGAACAAAATTTCCCGTTGAGCGAATTTCGGCATCTGATACCCGAATGGTTAGTCCTTCGATATCACAAGACATTCGCCAAAACGGATTGCCATCCATAAAAGCAACTAGACGCTTGAGGACAAAGTCAATGTTATTACTGCGCAGAACAATGTCAATAGGAGACTCATTTAAGGTCTCCTCAGGTTTCCGCATCGAGTGGTAACCCGTCATCACAATCACTGTTTTTGGCAAAAGTGCCTTCAATTCCTTAGCTGTTTGCCAATAAAATTTCATTACTGGCGTGGTGCTTTCAAATACGACCAAATCGGGCTTCCAACTCACTAAATCCTTTAGCCAGACTTCGTAATTTTTTAGCTGAGCGTTTCCATCATCCCAAAGAACTTCATGTCCCATGTCACGCACTGATGTTGCAGCTTGTCCATGGATAACCGGCAGTAAATAGGTGGGTTTTTGAAAGAACTGAACGTTCCTATTCTGCGAGACCATGGCTTTTTGCCCATGCTCATTAACAATCGGAGGATATGAGATAGCTACACGCATGTGTTTCCCTACTAAAAAAAAGTTTCGGTGAAAATAGAACTGCCTGGTATTCCTTTGCCACGCAAAATGGCAATTGCATCAGTAATCATCATTCGATTGCCACACAAATAGTACAACGACTTAACGTCTAGTTCTGTGCTTCGTAGACGGCTGGTGAGTCGCTCTCCGACAACGCTCGCTTGAGGTTGTGACACCGAAGGAATGTAGCTCCCCGGCTTGTAGTGATCTTCGTCATACTTTTCAGTCTCACTACGGATTCCATGAAACACTTGGTATTTTAAATCGGGATACGTTTGAACGAATGAATGAAATGGGGCTATCCCAGTGCCTGTTGCAATAAACACATACGAATCTGCGATGACTGAAAATTCGTTCAAACAGAAATCACCATAAGGCCCGCCAATTTCGATGAGATCGCCACTTTTGCAACTCGCCAATCGCGGACTAATAATTCCATCTGGAACTTCTCTGATAAGAAAATCAATGAAGTCATCTTCGGCCGCTGAATACATGGAGTATTCACGATTGATTCCAAGATCTCTCGTGCCCACACTGAAACACTGACCAGCACGAATCTTCACATTTGGCCGTTCGGTCCGAAGACAATATGTGTGTTC
>CAIRGO010000044.1 GCA_903878115.1 Akkermansiaceae bacterium
CGGCACGCCGACGCGGATTGCTCAACGCGCCATAAATGCCGCCTAATGCTGCGCCCACTCGCGCACCTTTGTAGCCACTCGCACCGCCATGTAGCTGTCCACCTAAAAAAGCACCAGCCGCCGAGCCGACAATCGCATTGTTCAGCCGCGCCCCACGGAGCTTCTTTTTCTTTTCTTCAGAAATTTCATTCGCCATACCGTTACGTAACGGTCAACCAACAGCTTTTTGCCGATCAGGGAATCTTCTGGACTTCGAAAAAAGTAGGATAGTTTGCGCTTCACCCATTACTTTCGCATTATAAAACTTGCCAATAATCCAGAAGTCTAAATCATACGATGCATGCATAGTCTAGTCCGTCTTTTAGAAATAGTTGTTACTCCCTTCGTCTCGGCTTGTCAGAAATTACAATTCAGTATGTTTGCCTTGTTCAGGTTTGGAAATTTAAAAATTTGGAGCATATCACATAAGGTATTTATGAGATGTGCCGACGACACATTTAGGCAGTCCTTGATACAAGAGCATGATCCCAATGATTTAAACGCTATCGCCATCAAAGCAAATCCTGATTTTTGGCACAAGGAGTTAATGGAAGAACTAGATACTAGATATAAGATAATAGCAGCTCATGGCAGCTTTTATGAGCAAAAATTAGCACTCAGAGCAGCCGCTTTAAATTGCTTCGACACGCTTATTTTTCACAACATGGTGCTCGAACAAAACGAAACTGACTTGATCTACATCTCAAAAAAATTCACTGAATATACAGAAATAAAAGATATATGGAAATACCATATGGACATAAGAACTTTCTGTCATTTCGAGACTCTTTCATATCTAACTATGTCAAAACTTCTGGGCGACGAGGGTAATTGGTTCGATGAATACAAACCAGCTATTGAATTAGCAACTAAATGCACCATAACTGCTTTGCTAGATAGAGATCCGTTAGACGCACAGTTGGCGACGATGGCCAGGCACGGAGCTGATCAATTTAAAATGAATATTATTAACGTCATAATTTAACAAAAAATATACCTGAATCCAATCAGAAAGGAAATACCCGATTAAGAAAGCAAAGGGGGAAGGAGAGGGGCGGGGGGTATAGGCACTCTCATGCCACCCCCTACTGCGCTCTTGCGCATCGCCCACAACTTTTACGGGTCAATCATCCGTGTCGCCTAATGGCAATTCGGGGTGAGGTTCTACCCAAGAACTTTCAGCGCGGAGTTTGTCTTTCACTCCATGCACCAATGTATCGATCACCAAGCTGTCATGCACGCTGATGGTCAACGAGTGCGAGATTTTCACGCGGATGGCTTCCTTGTTTTCTTCCTGCGCAATATTGCTCGCCTTGTGAATATCGCGACGAATGCCATCACGCGCTTCAAACAACGCCGTGCGGTATTGCGCCACACTGCGTTCTAAAATCTTATCTAGCAAATCATCTTCCATACACTCATTCTTTACCGTCAACCGTTACGGCAAAATGCTTTGCGCCGTGGCGTAATCCACGCCGTAAACACTCACCAAAGTATTGCGCGCCGTATCACGATCGATCTCGCCTTTGCCCACACTCGCCAATAGATCGATGATCTGCTTCGCACCTTTATCACCGATCTCGCCAAACAATCCAGGAGGCGGGGGAGGGGAGTCACTAACGCCGCTTTTCGCTTTCTCCATCGCCGATAGCAACTCGGTAGGATTCCCCAAGCTCTGCACCAGTAACTCTAGGGGGACGCCATCACGCACCGCGATCTTTTTAAGAAGCTGAATCTCCGCACTGGACTCGTTCGCGAGGTCGGCAAAATCACTCCCTAACTCAGCCGCCCACTTGGTGCGAGTTTTTACGCCATACTGCACCATCGTCGCATCGGCCTGTACCTGATGGCCCACATCGCCGGTGATCGTTGGTCCAAATTGCCAGTTTCCTTTGTTCCAGTTTTTCGTGGCACGAATGTCTTTCTTGGCAATGCCGATCAGCAGCACCCGCTTTTTCACGCGCTCCAGCAGAGTGTTGACGATGATCTCCTGCCAACGACGAAACGTGCGCTGCGCTTGTTGCACTTC
>CAIRGO010000045.1 GCA_903878115.1 Akkermansiaceae bacterium
GCACCGGCGCGCTGCCGCTGCAAGTCCTCCGCCCTGGAACCGGCGGCATCACTCTCACCGTCAACCTACCTGCCGCCGGTGCGTTCAGCCCGGCCTATCCGCGCAACGATGCGAAGTCCGCAGAAATGTATGAAAGCTCGGTCGCGTGGCTGCACACCAACACCGTGAATTCCAGCGGTGACCTAGGATATTTCACCGGTTGGACCGGACTTGCACTGTTGGGCCATCCGAATTGGAACGACACCACAGGCTCGAAACCCTATCGATTGTCTGTCAACAAAATCCGCGATTTTGTCGTCCGACAAATTCATAATACAAACTACGCGCCGAATGAAAACCTGCTGTTGGATGGAACTTCCAATCCCAACCATGTCGGCGGTGCCAGCAACTGGGAACTCGGTCAGGAATTGATGTTTCTCGCTGAATATTGGGCAAAAACCACGGACACCACCCCGATCAACATCACCGTGGGCGGCGCGACCCTTTCCGTCACCATCAACCAAACGCTGCAACGCGGTTTGGAAATGTGCGGCAATTCCGTCCAATGGTGGAAACAACCGGCGCAGAACAGCAATGGATTTTCCCCGGAATACTCACGCGTGGCGGGCATGTGTTCTCATGGCGGCGTGACTGGCGACTATATGCACCAAGGTTGGTATTGCGGCATCAATATCACCGGCGTGCATAATTTCAACGGCATGGCCTTCGCACGCCGCGCCGGCATGAACATGAATATCCGCCCGAAAGACGGCCACTATTTCGGATTCAACCTGAATCCGGGCGACGCCATCCCAGCCTCGATTGCCAATGCACTTCCTTCCTCGATCACCCTGCCGCAGTATGCCGCAGATCCCGTGCGTGGATCGACCATCACCGACCCATTCTGGTACGATCCATCCGTCGATCAGAAGTTCCTTATGCAGTTGAATTTCCTAGCCCGGCGCAGCACTTGGTATTCCGCAGGACACAACGAAGACGGAAAAGTCGGCTACGCACCCGAGTCAATCACCTCGTATGACGCAGGCGGGCGGACGCCCGGCACCCTGCTAGGTATGGCGATGTATCAACAAGACGTGGGCGGGATGGACAGCACGGACCTCAACCGCATGGAGAGTCTCAAGGGTTACATAACCCGCAACTACATGAAGCATCAGGAAGCACACGCATTCTGCGTCGGCGCGCAGGCATTTCAAGCATTTTGCACGCCCTACCTATCTGACCGTCAGCAGCGTTTCTTCATGGATAACTGGCGTTTCTACTTCGCACTTTCCCGCACCCACACCGGAGGCTTCCAATACTTCCGTTCGCGCTCGGTGGCAGACAGCTATCTCAATGAAACTCACTGCGCCGCGCTTAACGCCGCGCTGCCTTACGGCATTGCCAACGGTGGCTACATTCTAACTCCAGCCTATAAGACGAACCGCTTGCTAACACGCTTTGATGATCCGGGCATGACTTGGCCCAGCATCGACGCACGCTCACTCAAGCTTGCCACAAGCACTGCACCGATCCCCTTTCAAATGGTCAATGGTGACGGCCAAGTCATCAATCCCGCCAGCTACACCGCCACCTGGACCAAACTCAGCGGCGCGGGCGCAATTTCCTTCGGTCCGAGCACCACATTCACCGACCAACTGCTCACTGTCTATAATCAGAGCAACCCACCGGATTTTCCTCTGTAAAACTTGACCAGGCCGCAGGTAGCTCAAGTAGTCGCAGTGTATGACCCGTTGGTGCTGTATCAAAAATAATAACGTCAAAATTTGCTCCCTCAGTTTCCCCCGAGACGAAACGGGAAAATTCATCAAAGGAGGCAATTTCAGTGGTACAGGCGC
>CAIRGO010000046.1 GCA_903878115.1 Akkermansiaceae bacterium
CAAAAATGCAGGCGGAATCGGTTATGTCGGATTGGCATTTGCCAAAGCCCGCGGCATCAAGGTCCTAACGATCGATGGCATTGCACCTACCGCAGAAACCAAAAAAACGTATGCCTATTCTCGCGAATGTTACCTTTACTTTCCCGAGAAAGCCACAGCGGAAGCAACCTCATTCCTCGAGTTTATTAAATCGGCAGCTGGACAAAACATCGTGACGTCCACTGGCTTCATCCAAGCGAACTAATGGCGAAGAGGAGCTGATCACCCGCTAGGTGCATTTCAGCATCCGACTATTGCTGTCAAATCAACCACGCTCCCGTTCCGGGGCGTGGTTTTTTGCGTCTTACCAAAATCCATTGTATCAACAAAGATTCAACGCTGAAAGCCCTACAGAAATAGCGAGTCACTGGCAGCTAGATGCGGCACTCTTACATTAACATTCAGATACGGATCATCAATTTATGCGTTTTAAAAGTGATTTTTCCACTGCGATTCCAGCAAATGACTAGCGCCCAATGTGACAATTTCGTCACATTTGGCATGTGCTATTTGGTTGAGGGCTAGGCATTGATTTTTTAGTCTGCGCCCGTCCTTAAGACATCTTTTCGAATATACATCAATGTCCGAGCATCTATCTACACCGAAAAACCCAGACGCATTTCGTCGTCGCGGCTTTTCTGGCGAGCGCTTGATTAGATATTTCTTTGCCTCTAATGCGGGCCTTACGATTTTAATCTTTGTGCTGATTATTGCGTTTTTGCTTAAAGAAGGTTTGGGATTTTTCCCAAGCTATAAGCGAGAATTGGAAATTTATCGGATTACAGGGATGGAGTATGTGGATATTTCACGCAATAATCTTACCTCACACGAACAGTTGGTTTCGGTTTTGAATCGTGCCTATTATGCAGAAATTAATGGTCAAGCGGATCGCGAGTTGCAACGAACCAAAGAGTCTGCCGCTATCTACACTGCGATGGATGAATTTGGTGCAGCGCTGCGCGACCAGTATTTTACCGCCATTGATTCCAATAGCCAAGAGCTGGCAGTGGCGGAGAGTATCAAGCAGAAATACAGCACATTGATGCCACTCTCGGTAAAAAATTTACCCGCTTCGCCCAATCTAACAAGAGAAGAACGGCAGGCAATCATCGACACCATGTTGACCCGTTCTATTGAGATCGAGGACACTCCAGATCTTGTTGCAGTTATGGCTTCCGAATATGCCACAGCTCGACAAAAATTTGCCGCACCATTAACCGCCAACCGCGCGTTGATTGATGAGTTTGACGCAAGCGCTGGCGAACTAAGCAAGAGAGTAAGTGAGATGACCAAAAAAGTAATACTCACCAAGGATGCCTTAGCGAAAGCCGATATCATCGAACGCGATCGCAAAACCTTGTTAGCAGCGGCCGCATCAGCCAAGACTCTAGAAGAGCGCGATCGCTTAACGAAAGATGCTGAGGCAGCAATCGCCGAAGTGCCAGACGTTGCAGCACCAATGGCGGAACTCATGCATGCGCGCAGTGAATGCGCATCCATTCATCAAGAACTAGCAGCGAAAGTGCAAGAGCTTAGCGCAAAATTGGCATTTTCATACCAACAGCCCGAGGCAAAAAAATTATCAAGCGTGGCCACTCGCGCGCTACCAATTTATTTATCAGAGTTGCAGCAAGCACCGCAATTGTTAGAGAAATGGGATTCGCATCTTCCCGTAAATCTCTCAGCGGCAATTCGTTCATTTCTCACCGGAAAAAATTGGATTACTGGAGGAGAGTGGCAAGATTTTTACGGAATTCTGCCCCTGCTGATTGGCTCACTGATGATTGCTGTGGTGGCACTGATCATTGGAATTCCTGCGGGTGTTGGCGCTGCCATTTACACCAATCAGTTCGCTTCTGCACGTGAGCAAAAAATTATTAAGCCTGTCATCGAGTTTATCCAAGCAATTCCCTCAGTGGTTCTTGGCTTCATTGGCATATTTGTGTTAGGAAATGCCTTGCGTGAATTATCAACAGTCGAAGCACTGAGTTGGTTCCCAGGTTTCCCCATGGAGGAGCGGTTGAATATTTTCACCGCCGGATGCTTGCTTGCATTGATGAGCATCCCCACCATTTTCTCTCTCTCGGAAGACGCAATCAATAATGTGCCTTCCGCGTATTCGGAGGCATCGGAAGCACTAGGTGCTTCCAAGTTACAGACGACATTCAAGGTAGTAATTCCCGCTGCTTTCTCAGGGATTCTTGCCGCCATTTTGTTAGGTTTTGGTCGAGTCATTGGCGAAACAATGGTGGTATTATTAGTCGCGGGAAATCGCATCAAAATTCCTGATTTTTCCTCCGGCATTGGAGCATTTTTCCAACCTGCCCATACGATGACCGGCATCATAGCGCAAGAACTCGGCGAGGTACCGATCGGCAGCGTACACTACCGGGCGTTGTTTGTGGTTGGCATTTTCTTGTTCACCATCGTTCTTTGCGTCAATGCGATCGCCCATCGCTACTCGAATAAAATGAAACATTAAGCATGATCACTGAAGAACAATTGATCCGAAAAGGAACGCCCAAAGGCCGCAGACTTGATTTGCTGACACGGGCGCTACTTTCGGGTATTACGTATTCGATTGTCGTAGTTGCGCTACTTCTTTTTGGTAAAATCGTCGTCGATGGAGCCCCTACTCTATTCACAACAAAAGCACCATTTATCAATATCTCATTTCTAACAGATAAAAATGAAACTCTGCACGTGTTTGATGACTCTTCAGGCAAGCTCCATCAATTACCCGCATCAAAATATAACGAATACCTCACCACACATGGCGAGGACGCGATCTACAATCATCAAAGTTTCTCCTATTCAGGTGGTGGCATTGTTGGACCAATCGTAGGCACGGTATTGCTAACGATCGGCGCGATTCTTATCGCATTATTCTTCGGTGTCTCTGCCGCGATTTATCTATCGGAATATTCCAAGCAAAGTCCGTTCATTCACGCCGTTCGCCTCGCCATTTTGAATCTCGCTGGCGTTCCCTCAATTGTCTTCGGTCTGTTCGGATTCTCAGTTTTTGTGTTGGCGGTGCCTGTCATCACCCTTGATCCGTCGAGTCGCACGTTGCTAAGCTTTCCGATTTTCATCGGAGACTATTTTGTTAGTTTTCAAGGTTGGAACTCATCCTTGATGGCTGGTTGCGCCACCCTAGCGTGCATGATTTTACCCGTGATCATCACGGCCTCAGAAGAATCCCTTAAGGCAGTGCCGCAGGGCTTCCGCGACGCTTCACTGGCGATGGGAGCAACTCGTTGGCAAACAATTCGCAAATGTGTGTTACCCTATGCGCTGCCTGGTATTCTTACTTCTTCGTTGCTCGCCATCACCCGCGTGGCTGGTGAGACGGCACCAATCATGTTTACCGCTGCAGTTGCCGCTAAAGACGATTTACCATGGGAAGGATTAAGCAATCCGTTTGATATATTATCATCCCAAGTGCAAGCGCTGCCTTATCATATTTACACTCTAGCCGCAAGAATCCCGAATTCCGAATTCACGCAGCGAGCACAGTATGGTTCAGTGTTTGTTTTCCTCTTATTGGTAGCATTCATGTCATTCGGCTCGATGATTCTACGTGCGAAGCTGCGTTCACGCCTGAAGTGGTAATTCTTCTAACAATTTTCCATGCAAACTGCGATCCAAATTGAAAATCTCTCTTTTTGTTACGGTGACAAACAAGTATTGTTTGATGTCTCAATGGAGATTCCTGCGCATCAAATTACTGCCCTCATTGGGCCGTCTGGCTGTGGTAAATCCACTCTACTGCGCTGCATTAATCGCATCAATGATCGCATCGCTGGTGCTCATATTTCTGGTGGCTCTCTAAAGATTCATCACATCGATGTGATGCGCCCGGATATTGATCTACTAAAGCTGCGACGCCAGATCGGCATGGTGTTCCAGAAATACAATCCCTTCCCTAAATCGATCTTTGAAAATGTTGCTTACGGTCTGCGCATTGCGGGAATGAAGGATAAAACTCAGTTGCAAGATACGGTTGAAAAAGCGCTCACCAATGCAGCCTTGTGGGATGAAGTGAAAGACCGTTTGCACGCCAGTGCATTTGGACTCTCAGGCGGTCAACAACAACGGCTATGCATTGCTAGAGCGATCGCAAATGAACCTGAAATTCTCCTCATGGATGAGCCTTGCGCCGCATTAGATCCGCTAGCAACTCTAAAGATCGAGGAACTACTGCATTCGCTCAAATCTCAGTATACGATAGTGATCGTCACTCACAACATGGCACAAGCAAGCCGCTGCTCGGATCAAACAGCATTTATGTATCTGGGGAATCTGATCGAATTTGATAAAACCACAAAAATTTTCTCAAATCCGAGCGAGAAAAAAACCGAGCAATACATTACAGGCAGTTTTGGTTGAGGCAACGATTGCTATCAATCTTGCTTTTTCCAGCCGATCACAAGGCATACGCCAATCCAAATTACTACTAACGCAGCACCCCATAATGGCAAACCAATCGTAGTGCTTAATGAGCGCGCTGTGGAACCTTTTTTGACTTCATCTGTGATACCCACTGCCGGGGTGACTGCCTTTACTGGTATTTTTGGTGCGATCAGTTCAGAAGCAGAGAGCATTGGTTTGCCCACCTCACCGCGTAGTGCTTTTACCTGATCTGGTGTAACGCTCGACGCCTGATTGCCAAAGCTATTGCGCACGTATGTTAAAACGCTAGCAATTTGTTCATCGGTTTGAAAAGCCTGCGGAGGCATGACCAAACTGTATTCAGACCCTTTAACTTTAATCGGTCCTTGCAAACCACGTAACTGAATCCGAATCAAATTTTCGGGAGCACCATTGACCCACTCAGACTTGGCAAGCGGCGGACCGACATTTGGCACTCCACCGCCATCGGGGCCATGGCATGCTTGGCAGAGAGCAAATTGTGCTTTCCCTGCTTTCAGATCAGCTTCGCTGGAAGTAGACTCTGCAGAAACTGGTGGAGCAGCATCATCAGCTGATGCAGTCGACACTAACATCAATTCAGATTTTTGATTGGCAAAACTGATGAGTAATGGCTCAATTTTTTTTCCTGATTTCTTTGCAGGTACTGCTTTGTCTAAGCTGCTAAGCCAAGCCACAAGATCACGCGCCTCACGAGGTTTAAGAAGTGCCGACATCGGTGGCATCGCAGAAATGGGTGGTGTCATTTCCTTAATGTCAGCCCGCTTCACACGGGAAATCTTTTCTCCCATATCAATATCGACATGCTCGGGTGTTTCAGAAAGTAAAATACCTCCTGTGGATTTTCCGTTGCTTAGAGTGATCGAAACAACCCCAAAGCCAGAGGCAACGGTAGCTCCAGGAACCATCAACGATTCCATCAAATAACGATGATCGCCGCGTTTGCCCACACCTCCGAGATTCGGCCCCGCTTCGCCACCAGCGGCATGTCCTTCACCTGCGCGGTGACAGCGCATGCACTCCGCTGGATGAGATAGGTAAATTTGCTCGCCGCGTTTTGCATCACCGCCTTCGAGAGCAATCGCCCATGGCGCCAATGCATCATCAGCTGGCAATGATTTTTCCCACGCTGCAAGTGCTTCTTTTAGCGCGGGCTCAGGGCGAGATTTGGCAGCTTCTAACAACTCAATGGCATAGGGTAATGCTCCTTTCTTTTCCGCAAGATCTTTTATTGCTACTATTAATGTAGTAGCAGCTCCTTCACCTGGAATTTTGCCTAGCAGCAGCCATGCGCCTTGTTGCAAGGAAGTATCATCTTTTTGCAGCGCGGCTTTCAATGGTGCTAAGGCTTTTGCGGGATTTGTGCTGACAATTTCTGCAAGAGCGGCGAGCGCTACACTTGGCTCAGCGTCTTTTGACCAGCGCTCATATGATGCTGCTGCATCACTAGATTTGGTTTGAGCATAAAGCGCCATCGCTTTCACGCGGGCGGAAGGGAGAAGGTCTTTATTTTCCACAATAGCGTGTAAATCAACAGCGGCAAGACCTTCGAGCTTGAGTTGATACTGATCCACAAGGCCGAGTCCTTGAACCAAAACAGAGCCACCAGATTTGATCAGTGCAGGTAGGCCAGCAGTGAGAATTTTTTTCAATGGCTCAGGATCACGCGCTGCAAGCGGAGCCCAGCGACCGATCGATTGATCCACAGGGAATGGTTTCGTCCACGTGGATAGCAAGCGCGTTGCTTCTTCTCGCACAGCATCATCCAAATGCGCATCACTAGCGGTCGCAAGCAGACGGGCGGCGTTCTCATCACCACCGAGACGAAAAGCGCTTTGGAGCAAACGCCGCCACATCATTTCTGTTCGTTTCACACCGTCACGTTGATCTAACAAAGCTGCCACAGCTGGGCGTGAAGCTTCTAACATCTGATCGTGGATGGCGCGGATCGCTTCATCCGCGACACGCGGATCAGCATCAGCAACATAATTTTCTAACAGTGCACTTTTGATGCGGCGCAGTGCCACGACAACACCAAGACGTGCAGCAGGATTAGGAAGTGCCTGCAATGCCACAAATTGTTGCTCGGTGAGCGTGGAGGCTAACGCATGCGCACAAGCGATCCGCAAAAAGGGATCTTTATTGTTATTTTGCTCCAGTATCTCGACGATCTGCGCAGCAAAGTCAGGAACTTTTTGTTTGGCTAAAAAGTTAAGCGCGAAGAATTTCACCCTAGCAGATTCATCGGCGAGTAACAGCAGCACAGGAATGTCCTCCATGGGGAGCTTCCGCACATCGGCCAACATTTTCAGTGACTGCGCGCGAACTTCAGCATCTTTGCTGGATAGAAGATTTACTAATATTTTAGCAGCGTCTTTCACTTTTGCTAGGTTTGGTACTGCGGCAAATCCATCACCGGATGAGCGTGCAACGATGCCACGACGAGCAATGATGCCCATCCCCCAAATGCCGTGAAGTCGTTCGATTTCATCGTTCGATTTGATCGCACTGGCAAGAACACCGAATCCATCAGCGCTGCGCGTCAGTTCGATTTGCGCGCGCAAGCGCACTCTCATGTCCGCATGTTTGAGCAATTGCCCTAGCTCTTCCTTGGTGCGCTTACCGAAGCCTTCTGCCATCAACTTTTTCGTCTCGAGCGCCGAATCGGCTTTATACATTTTATCGCCGGCATCTAATGAATAAAGACGGCCATCTTCATGAGATGTCCAACCGCCTTTGAAGTCTAACACCATCAATTTTCCATCATAGGAATATTCCGCATCTGTCGCGGCCACGCCCCAGTTGAACTCGCGGGCATCTACTAACTTCATGCCGGCGCCATCGGCGGCAACAGCAAAGGAAAATATCCCCGAATTGGCGGATGCACCACGATAGTCGCAGATCAAAAAGCGCCCTACTTCACTTTCTAAAAACCCCGCACCTGGGTGGTAAGTGAGACCAGAAGGGCCGCTCGTTAAGTTGGCCATTGGTGGAAGAATGTAGGCGGGTTGAGCATCGTTCTGAGGCTCCCACATGCGCTCTGCCATCCAGCGGTTGATCGGGTGTTTATCCAAGCCGATTTGCTCGTAAAACGTATGCATAGCTTGGTTTTCCATCTGCCATCCTGACTCACCGCCAGGCACGATATAAACGACGCGCGCTTTGTCTCCTTGGTCGGAATTATTATCAACCGAAATCGCATTACCCCACTTGTCGAAAGCAATTTCTTTGGGATTGCGCAAACCAGTGTGAATGATTTCAAAATTCGAGCCATCTGGATCAAATCGAAATGCGGCACCTTCATTTGGATAATTGTATTCTTTTCCTTCTTTGGTGGTGAAATGTAAGGCACGGTCTCCCACAGTGCCATAGATCATGCCATCAGGGCCTAACGCAAATCCGTTCAAATCATGGCCACTCAAGGAAATGCGCACACCGAATCCATCCTGGATCACTTTTTTTTCATCAGATACTCCATCGCCGTTCTGATCACGTAATGCCCAAATTTTTGGAATTGATGCCAAATAAATGGTTCCTTCTAGCGCAAAAACCCCTGCTGCGGTGCCATCCAATACATCGTTAAAACCTTCTGCAAAAATAGTCGTCGTTTCACAAACGCCATCACCATCTTTATCGACAAGCAAACGAATTTTCTCGGATTTTTCCGTTAGGCTTTTGATGGACACTTTTTCTTTCCATTTCTCATGAAGTTTGCGTCGATCTTCCACCTTCATCGCAGCTAGATCATCGAGATACCAATACAAGTGTTCACGATCATCCATGATCCCGAAACGAAATCTGTGTGTTTCAGAAACGTAAATATTTCCTTTTTCATCGAAGCACATCGCGGTAGGTGATGTGAGCTTTGATGATTTGTAATCCGCCATCACTTTGGCTTGCACGCCTTCAGGAATGGTGACTCCTGGCAATACAGGAGTGGCAACAAGACCCTTGATGTAAGGTTTTTTGCCCTTGGTTGACGGTGGAAATTTTTGATTCACCGAATTAGTAAAGATAAAATGGTCAGCAGCGATGAAACCCCATTGTCCCGTGCTTTCATCAATCAGGCGCAGTTTGGCTTTTTTGCCTTTGAGATCTGTTACATCCCACGTGGCGGTCTCACAGCGAATAGAATTTTTTCCTGTGGATTCTTTTACGACCTTGCCGTCCACTAGCAATTGCGCGGCCGTTTTGCCTGGTTGATTGCCGCCTGCGATAAGAAAAACAATGTATGGTTCATCGATTGTGAACTCAGCAGAAGTCAGCGAACCTAAGGCTGCATCTCCTTCGTGCGCGGAACAAGCGAGGCTTTCACCCGAGTAGGCCGTCAATTCCGCAGTGAGACCTTTGGTAATTCCTGGGATCGGAGCTTTGCCAAATGCTGTGCCCGTCTCTACCCATGAACCAAATCCGTCGCCCTCGAAGGCCTCAAAAACACGCGTCACAGCCGCAGCAGGTAGTATTGTCAAGAATGCCGAAGCAAATACTCGTAAGGTGGTAACATTCATTTCGCAGCAAAATTAAATGACTTTTGACAAATGACAAGAGAAGAATCTTCGCCATCAAGCGCATTTACTCTTTTCAGCAGTATCATTTCCGCGCATGTTCACCGCCGCTCATGACGACTGTATTGGAATGCATTGATTCTGGCACGCGTTACCTAGAAAAACGCGGCGTGGAAGACGCCCGCAGAAACATGCAAATGCTGATCGCTCACCATTTGCAGTGCACGCGCATGCAGTTGTATTTGCGATTTGATGAACCGCTGGGCGAAAATGTTTTAGTGCCATTGCGTGAAGATTTGAAAAAGCGCGGTGAGCGGGTTCCTCTGCAACATCTTTTAGGAACAGTGTGTTTTCACAACCGCGACTTCATGAGTGATACCCGCGCGTTGATTCCCCGTCCAGAAACGGAAGAACTAGTCGAACTTTTACTAAAGGAATTTTCAAAACCTCCCGCTCAGGTGCTTGATATGGGCTGTGGCTCTGGTGTGTTAGGTGTCTCACTGGCTTGTGAATGGCCGACGTCACAGGTGATGTTAGCAGATATTTCACCGTCAGCCCTTGCGTTGGCGCAGGAAAATGCGACGGCATTGCATGCGGTAAATACTATCTTTATAGTATCTGATCTTTTTTCGACGCTCGCTGGGCCTTACGATTTGATCGTTGCCAATTTACCTTACGTCAGTGAGAACGAGCGCACCACGCTAAGTCCAGAAGTAATGCATGATCCCACATTAGCATTGTTTAGCGGTGCCGATGGCTTGGATTGCATTCGCAAATTCCTTGCAGCAGCGCCAAATTTCCTGACCGATACTGGCTGCATTGCCCTAGAAATCGGCTACGATCAAGCTGCTGCTGTGCAATCAATTCTTGAGCAGCTGGGCTACCAAGAAATTTCGATCCGCGCAGACATTTCTGGCGTTTTACGTTTTCCCCTTGCCAAATGTCCACGTTCCGCAAACGCTGTGTTACCAGAAATTTAACCCCACTCATACTACTCTACTAATATGGATAAACTCATCGTACACGGCGGCGCCACTCTTCGCGGATCCGTCAATATTTCTGGCTCAAAAAATGCCTCGTTGCCGATCCTTGCCGCCTCGTTACTCACAGACAAAGAGGTCATCATTCGCCGCGTGCCAGACGTTTCTGATACAAATTACATGGTGCAAATCATCAGCGCGCTGGGCGGCGAGATCGAGCGCAGCTCAGGCACCGTGCGCATCAATAACAAAGAAATCGTCGATACCGCGCCTTATGATTTGGTGCGGCGCATGCGTGCTTCGATCTGCGTGATGGGCCCATTGCTCGCACGTACCGGGCGTGCCGTCGTGTCACTTCCCGGCGGTTGCATCATCGGCGATCGCCCGGTGGACCTTCACCTGCGCGGATTGGAAGCGCTGGGAGCCACGACCGAATTCGAGTCAGGAAACATCATCATCACCGCCCCCAAAGGAGGATTGAAAGGCGCAGAAGTCAACCTACGCGGCACTCATGGACCTACTGTGTTAGGTACCGATAACGTGATGATGGCGGCCGTTTTTGCGGAGGGCACCACAGTCATCGAATCAGCGGCCGCAGAACCTGAAGTCGAAGATCTCGCGAATTTCCTCAACGCCCTCGGTGCCAAAATCGAAGGCGCTGGCACCCGTCGCATCGTCATTCAAGGTGTCACCTCACTAGGCGGCACCGAGCACACCGTGATTCCAGACCGCATCGAGGCCGGTACCTTCATGGCTGCGGCTGTGATTGCTGGAGATGGCGTGGTGCTGCGCCGCGTCTGCCGCGAACAAATGGTCGCCATCAACCATATTTTCGAAATTTGTGGCCACAAGCTCATCTACAACGAAGCCGGCGACATCGTCACCATTCATCGTGGTGAAAATCCGATAGGTGCAGAAATCATTACGGCCCCTTTTCCTGGCTACCCGACAGATATGCAGGCGCAAATGACCGCAGTATTCGCCACCACTCCAGGAATTTCCGTGGTAAAAGACACCATTTTCCCACAACGCTTTATGCACTGCGCTGAAATGAAACGCATGGGTGCCGACATCAATGTGGACAATGGTACCGCTATCATCAAAGGCGTAAAGCAACTATCTTCCGCACCAGTCATGGCATCCGACCTCCGCGCCTCTGCCGCGCTTGTGCTCGCTGCTCTCACTGCCAAAGGCACCACTGCCATTTCCCGACTCTATCACATCGACCGCGGCTACGAACATATCGATGAAAAACTGCTCCAGCTCAACGCCCACGTAGAACGAGTGAAGGAGTAAGGCAACGATTGCCAAGCGCCTCGTTTGTCATTTCCTAGATCATTCCATGCCTGACGATTCCCTGACCCCTGCTCCCAATCCAGCGCGTATTTCCTGGTGGAAAAATGAAGACTGGCTGGCAGTCATTGCTGCGGTGCCACTGATGGCAGGGGTAGTTTACGGTTGGAAAGTACAACTACCGGCACTCGCTTGGACCAGTGCCGCAGATATTGGCAAAGTCTTCTCTAGTCAAAATCTGTTAGCCATAGGCTCCCTCTCTGGGCTGCTCATTCTTTTGGCCGGCATCATCCTCGCAGCTTCGCTCGGAAAACGTGTGATCGCTTTTTTTGGCGGAGCCTGTGTGGTTTTTGCACTTGCTTGGATCGCACAAACCATGGCGGCCAACGCTCAGGTGAAAGCGTTGGGACTCGAGTATGTGGTTTTTTCTCTTGGCATTGGTTTACTCTGGAGTCACTTACTACCCACGCCGGCATGGCTTATGTCGGCTGTGCGCACGGAATTTTTTATCAAGATCGGCATTGTGATTCTCGGCGCGAACATTCTTTTCCCCGAACTCATGAAAGCCGGTTTCCCTGGCCTGATCCAAGCCGCGCTAGTCATTCCCGTCATCTGGCACATCACCTTCCGACTCGCACGCTGGTTGAAGGTAGATGATGAATTCGGCGTCATGCTTTCGACGGCTGTATCGATCTGCGGCGTCTCTGCTGCCATCGCCGCATGTGGTGCTATTCAAGGAGATAAAAAAAAGTTGTCGTATGTGACCTCTGTCGTCCTCCTTTGTGCCGTGCCGATGATGATCCTCATGCCTTGGCTAGTAAAATGGATGGGGCTCAGTGAAGCCGTTGCTGGCGCTTGGCTCGGCGGTACACTCGACACCAGCGGCTCGGTATTAGCCGCGACAGAGATGGTTGGAGAAGTCGCTTCCAAGACAGGTGCCGTGGTCAAACTTTCTCAAAACGTGCTGATTGGTTTCGCAGCTTTTTTTATCTCGATCTGGTGGACACTACGCGAGCGCAGTAGCAATCCGAATGCCCCGCGCCCCAGCGCCAAAGTGATCTGGGAACGTTTTCCTAAATTTGTCATCGGCTTCATTGCGACATCGCTAGTATTTTCCTTC
>CAIRGO010000047.1 GCA_903878115.1 Akkermansiaceae bacterium
GGTGTGGCCCGCGCCACTTGTGCCGCCCCGATGTTGCCAGCTGCCCCGCCTTTGTTTTCTACTACGATGGTCTGGCCTAATTCAATTCTTAATTTATCGGCTAAGAGGCGAGCCGTTATGTCTGTGCTGCCTCCAGAGCCAAACGGAACCACGAGTGTGATGGGCTTGCTTGTATCTTGAGCGCTAGTATTGATGGACGTGAAAGACAAAAACGTCAAGGCGAATAAGGACAAGATAGCATTTCTATTGATCTTTTTCATTGGAAGTCCTTGATGAGTGTCTACCACGCGGTTGCGCCGCTATCTACCATCATTAAATGTCCGGTGATTTTTTTTGAGTCATCAGACGCTAGAAATAAAGCCGTTGAAGCAATTTCGTCTGCTTGAATCAAGCCCATTAGATGTGATGACACCTCGGGGCGTTTGTGTCGATTACGTGGATCAAAGGTTGGATGGGATGGACTATTTTTCAAAAAATTTCTAAGTCGTTCAGTATCAACTGCGCCAGGGGCGATCGCATTGACACGAATATTATGTGGACCGTACTCAACGGCCATTGAGCGCGTTAAAGAAATAATTGCGCCTTTGGCTGCCGTATAGCAGTCGCGGCCTGCGGTGCCAACAACGGCGACATACGAAGAGGTATTGATGACTGAACCGCCACCGCCTTTGATAATGACGGGTATGACATGGCGTGAGGGTAGAAAGGTTCCGAATAAATCTAGTTTGATTGCTCGCCAAAATTCGTCAATTTCAACCTCGGTTACTGAGCCATCATGCGAGGTCGATCCTCCGACATTGTTATAAAGGATATCAATGGTTCCGTAGTATTCGACTGTTTTTTGAACCATTTCAATGACCGAGGCATCGTCAGTCACGTCGCATTTGACGAAGAGGGCGTCTTTACCGCGGGATTTAATTTCATCTACGACAGACTGTCCATTTTTCTCGTTGATTTCTGCAACAACGACCTTACCGCCTTCGTTGGCAAATAATCTGGCAGAGGCTGCGCCGATTCCTGTACCTGCGCCCGTGATGACTGCAACCTTTCCTTTAATTCGCATGTCTGCTCCTGTTTGAATTTAATGATGAGTTGATGGTCTTCGTTGGCACCGCTCACTGTTCCATAATGGTGCAGCGCCAATGAATTTTGTTCTCATTTGTTGGATATTCAGCGATCGCTAGTAACGATACATTTTTATTTTTAATGGTTCTTTATAACTCAGTTTTTATCATTATCGGTACCCAAAACATCAGATTAAATTGCGCTGAGACTTCAAAAAATCCAAAATCGGCGTAACGATAGTTAACGGTTTTTTCTCTAAAAAAGACCGATCACCATTTTTAACCTTGGCAGCACGAGCACTCTTCATCAGAGAGCACACTTTTTCTGCCTGCTCACCGTGATGAGCTTCGTCTGGCGTCAATAATTCAAGAACGAGCGTTGGTGCTTCGAGTTGTGCAAGCGCAGCATTAAAGTTGAAGTTAAAAATTGCGTTGTACATCGCTCGGATGCTATGTCGACCTAGCAGATAGTCAATCACTCGGGCCTCAGCGTAGTCGACGTCCTTTTTTTCGACTTGGCTTGAACTGATTAGGTTTTGTTGCCACCATAGCTTCTGTGTCTCAGCGTGTGCAGCGACCCAATCTCGAATGTTTTCTGCGCCGTCTGGGGCCTCAGCGTAAAGTGGTGGGTAGTGATCAGACAACACATGGATGGCTGCGTCGCGCGACTGAGGATCAGCAATCAGGCTATGGGTGTGTCCGGCAATAATTAAACTGCTGATGCGTTGCGGCCATCCGGCAGCCATGGCAGCACCAATTTTATTGCCAGTATGCAAGCCGAAGACATGAGCTCGTTCGATCTCTTGGTTGTCCATGAAGTCGATGACCATCGCTGCCATATCTTCCAATGTGATCTGCGACGGTATGGGATCGGAGTTGCCAAAACCAGGCGTGTCAATGGCAATCGCTCGACAGTGTGGTGCGAGTAAGGGCAACATGTTGCGAAACGATCGATGCGAACGAGGGGTTGCGTGCATGAGCAGTAAAGGCTCGCCTGAACCGGCTTCAGCAAAGTGGATGCGTCCGCGTTGACACTGCGCATACTTATACGTAACTGGGTGGCTCATCTTTGGGCTCTTTGTATAGATTACGCAGGTTAGATAGTTGAGTGCGAGCGTGAGTGTCATCTAAATAGTTGACTCGTGCCGTGAGACGAGTTTGCAGCTACTATATTACAAAGTTACAAAGATAAAAATAACGATTAGCCAGATGAGCATGCTCTACCTAGTATTGTTTCACCGTTGTGGATACACGATTTTGTTGGCGACTAGCGGTATTTTTTCTGAAGCAGGGCGTTTGGGTGTCTGATTCAAAGAGCTGGATTCAGACGGATTAGTTCGGATATCAGGGCAGGGCTCAACATCAGTCCACTCCATGCTGTCGCTTTGGTTGTCTCTGTCAAATATTTTATAAGTTGCTTCAATGAGCCCAATCACTAATAAAAATGTGTGTGTTGTGAACCACCCGATGGTGCAACATAAGCTAACGTTAATGCGAGACAAATGTACTTCATCAAGTTCGTTCAGAGCGCTCTTGAATGAAATTTCAACGTTAATGGCCTACGAGGTCACTTGTGATTTAACGATGCAAGA
>CAIRGO010000048.1 GCA_903878115.1 Akkermansiaceae bacterium
AATCAAAAGAACACCACAACCACAAAGAAATAGACACAGCCTGCAGAGTGCTGAGTAAATACTGCTGCTACGACAAGCGCAAAAAACGTATGAACTTCAATGAAATTTGGGACTCCTTAGCTTAACTTGACGCGTATGCCCTCGGGGACACCTCATCACTCGTGATACGTGAACCATGAATCGCTCCGAAGGATCTTCATTTCCCTAGCTTGATCGCCCTGCACATCGCGTCCTCAGGTTTTCATTGTTCATTCATAAAAAATCCGCTACGCTGCAGGCGATGAAATTGTGTGGTGCTCCTCTGAAAAGCTTTGCGGATGATGAATGGCTCGCGCCATGGCGTCACGTCTATGACGAACGCACAGCGAAAGTAAATCAGATCGTTGCTGAGATGCCTGGTAGCATCGTGGATCATGCACAAGGTCATAAATTTTTTGGACTTCACCGGATGGCGGATGGGGGATGGATCTATCGCGATTGGGCACCTAACGCATCGGCATTAGTTTTGGTCGGAGATTTTTCAGAATGGGAAGAACGCGCTGAGTTTTTCGCGCGGTCATTGGCGAACGGTTGTTGGGAGCTACATTTGCCAAGCACGTGGATCAAGCATGGTGATCATTATCGTGTACGAATGCATTGGCAAGGTGGCCACGGTGATCGTCTGCCAGCTTGGGGCAGGCGTGTGGTGCAGGACGTAGCGACCAATCTTTTTTCCGCTCAAGTTTGGGATGAAACACCGCACCAGTGGCAACATGAAAGCCCCCCGCTCACCGCACCGCCGATGATTTATGAGGCACATGTGGGTATGTCATCAGAATTTGGTCACGTGGCAACATGGAACGATTTCCGTGAGCACATGCTGCCGCGCATAGTGGGTGCAGGGTATAATACCGTGCAGTTGATGGCGGTACAGGAACATCCGTATTATGGATCATTTGGTTATCATGTGGGTTCATTTTTTGCTCCCTCATCACGATTTGGCACACCAGAAGAACTGAAGGCACTGGTTGATGCCGCGCATGGCATGGGGCTGCGGGTGATCATGGACTTAGTTCACTCACATGCCGTGAAGAATGAAATTGAGGGAATTTCTTGTTACGACGGCACGATCTATCAATTTTTTCACGATGGTGCTCGTGGCATGCACGATGTCTGGGACTCGCGCTGTTTCGACTACGCCAAACCACAAGTGAAACATTTTTTGTTATCGAACATCCGATATTGGTTAGAAGATTTTCACTTTGATGGATTCCGCTTCGATGGCGTGACCTCGATGCTTTATCATGATCATGGGTTTGGCGCTGGATTTAATGGCTATGATGATTATTTCCATGGTCGTACGGATGAAGATGCGGTGGTGTATTTAAGTCTTGCGACATTATTAATGGAAGAATGGAAACCAGAAGCCATCGCGATTGCGGAGGATGTGAGCGGCATGCCAGGGCTATGCGCACCGCGCGAACTCGGCGGCTGTGGCTTTCACTATCGCCTCGCCATGGGCGTGCCTGATACTTGGTTCAAGGTGGCGGAGGATATCCGTGATGAAGATTGGCACATGGGCTGGATCTGGGGGGAGTTGACCAACCGACGCCCCGACGAGCGTATCATTTCTTATGTAGAAAGTCATGATCAAGCAATGTGCGGCGGCAAATCGTTCCTTTTTGCGTTAAGTGATGACGCCATCTATCACTCGATGCAAGTGGACTCACAAGATTTAAGGATTGATCGCGCGATCGGCATTCACAAAATGGCCAGACTCGCCACACTGGCAGCAGCAGGTCATGGTTACTTGAACTTCATGGGAAATGAGTTTGGTCATCCCGAGTGGATAGATTTTCCCCGCGAGGGCAACGGTTGGTCGTATCAATATGCTCGCCGGCAATGGAGTTTGCGCGATCGTGAAGATCTGCGTTACAAAGCACTGGGCGACTTTGATGGTGCCATGATGACATTGATGAAAAATCACCGCTGGTTTGATCATGCTGCCGAACATATCTGTGATCATAGTGGTGATAAGACATTGGCGTGGCGCAGAGGGGAGATGCTTTTTGTTTTCAATTTCCATCATCATCAATCACTCAACGATTGGCCGATCTGGGTAGAAAGCGGAGTATGGCAATTGATTCTCGACAGCGACGCGGAAATTTTTGGTGGCTGTGGTAGAGTAGATGCCAATCAACGATTTACTGTGCCAGTGGAGCATGAAAATCATGGAAACCTCAAGCTTTACCTGCCAAATCGTACGGCTTTGGTGCTTAAAAAAATGTTTTAATACATCAATTTTTTCGAGAATCTCCATTTTTCGTCATTACCCACCTCTTTTACCTTGCACTGGCCAATCGAAACGCTAGTTTTTCGCTATCACAGTGTGCGCCGCATGCTGTGAGACTTCAAAAACACACACCACGTTCAAAAATGAAAATCACTACATTCGCCATTGTTACCTTGGCAGCGTCGTTTCTTGCTAGCTCTTGCTGTGCTAGCAAAACTACCCCTGCTCCACCGGCACCGACCTACCAAGCTCCTCAATAATCGTTTGTCATCTGTTTCTCATTTTTCTCCATTCAACAAAAAATCACTAAATATCATGATCCGTATTCTCTCACTCATCGCTCTGGTCGCAACTTCTTTGGTTGCCAATTCATGCTGCATCTGCTGCACCAGTGACAGCAAGGCTCCTGCTCTGCGCAAACTGCCTGCTTTCCAAAACCTGCCTGCTGCCCCAGAAGTTGAAGTTTACTCTGGGAAGTAATTCTCTGCTTGTATTACTTTCATCACAGACCTTCTTTGTTAGGGAGGTCTGTTTTCTTTGTACACGATATGCATTGAGTCGGAGTATTTTTTGCAATTCCTGCTTTGCGATTGATGAAAAATCAGCCATCGTTGGGCATGTCCGATTCTATGACTGATCTTAAATCGATCCTGCTGGCTAAGTCCGTTCGCACCGGGACTTTTACTCTCGCTTCTGGAAAAACGAGCGACCTCTACATCGACTGTCGGGTGACGACGATGGATTCTCGCGGCGCTAACCTAGTCGGTGAAGTCGGCTGGGCCGTGGTGAAAGACTACATCGCCGCGCATGGGTTATCGATTCAAGCGATCGGCGGCATGACGATGGGAGCTGATCCCATTTCGCTGGCTGTCGGTATGACTTCTGCCCGTGAAAATCCTGCTGATGCGCTGCAAGTATTCACCGTGCGTAAAGAGCCCAAGGGACATGGCAGAGGAAAACAAATTGAGGGAAATTTTTCCGCAGGGAATACCGTCATCGTGGTGGATGATGTCATCACCACTGGCGGATCAACGCTTAAGGCGATCAATGCGATTGAAGCAGAAGGCGGCAAAATTGCCTTTGCGCTGGTTCTCGTAGATCGTGAGGAAGGTGGACGTGCGGCAATCGAGGCACGCGGCATTCCTGTTGTTGCGCTCTATACTCGAACTTCTTTGTTAGGCTAACAAAAATGATTTCACGCTGCAAAGAGAAGTACCAACCGTCGATGCTGCTGCGCCAGTATCTTCACCGCTTTGCGCGTCAAATTGAGATTCCCACTGTCTATAACGATCTATGTCGCTTTGAAGGAGTGATGCCTTATGAGGATCCTTTTGGAAATGAAACTCTGTGGCTCACCTGCATGTATCCGCAAGAAACAATGCATACCTTGCGGACGCAGCTTACACGAATTTATACCGAGTTAAAGATTGGTGGCGAAAGTGGACTGCACGAGCATCTAACGGTAGATCGAATTGACTTTGGAGATTTTGGAAATTCAAAACCATTTCGCATTCGTATCACGAATTTGTATAACGATAACTCGGATTACTTTTACGTGAAGCAAGCCGATTCATCACGCATCTACGGTCTTGAGTTAGAGCACATCTTGTCGCCCAATCGCATCAATTATTTGGTCAATGGCAACACGCTCATCGAAGAACACATTGCCGGTGTTCCGGGTAATGTGTTCCAGCGCGATTACTTAAAACGGCCCGAACTCAATCGTGTGCGGATTGCAAAAGAATTTACCAAGTTTAACGAACGTTGTTTTATTCGTTTGTTGGGCGACATGCGTAGCGTCAATTACGTGGTTGATATCACGCCTGACTTTGAGGAGGTGCAGTATCGCGTTAGGCCTATCGATTTTGATCAACAGTCCTACGAAGGAAATGGCCACACCTATCTTGCCTACCATTTTGACTCCAATCGCGCGGTCACTCGATTGGCATTTGGAGAATTGAATCGTCGCACAATTGAGCAATACGTTGAAGAAGAACGCTCACAGATGGCTCGCCGCGCCAAGGTAGAAAATACGCGTCTGCGCGCGGTGTTGGGAATCATGCGTCGCGAAGATCTTGCACCACGTGCGCATGTAGCGCGCCTCGCCAAAGATCTAACAAAATATCACAAAACGGATATTTTCCGCGATTGCGAAACCATGGGCGAACTAACTGCGACGCACATCACTCACATGCTTGGCTTGTGATGACTGGCTACTAGCTGATCTCTGACAAATTCATCCAACGCATCACGCCAATGCCTGATTGGTTGGGGAAGTTGATGAGATAGCAGAGAATTATCCATCGCAGTATGTATCGGTCGCGGTGCGGAAAAGTGCGAGATATCGCTGAGTTTTGTAGCCATGATTTCTCTCGCAGAAGAAATCAGTCCTTGATGCAACATCGACTCCTGCAACGCGACAGCAATGCCGTGCCAAGATACGGGTTCGCCAGCGTTACAGGCATGATAGACGCCCGATGCTTGATTTTTCAGCAAAAAATTTACCCATTCGCAGAGGTCTTTCATGGAAGTCGGGATCGACCATTTATCCGCAATTGCTTCTAACAGATCGTTGTTGAGAATCTTCTGAAGTGTTTGTTCCACGTATGCAGGTTTGTCAGCGCCATACACCCATGATACACGCAGAATGATCGCTGCGGGGTTCGCTTGCATCACCGCAATTTCACCAGCACGTTTTGAAGCGCCATAAACATTGATCGCATTTGCCTCATCATTCTCACGGCGTTTGCCTAGTTCGTTTCCAGAGAATACGTAGTCGGTGCTAAAGTGCAAAAAAACAATTCCACGAATGTTGCATAATTCCGCCATCCGCAGCGGGGCAAGATGATTGATCGCATTTGCTTGCTCAGGGAAATTTTCGCATCCGTCGGGTGCCGACAGCGCGGCAGGATTGATCAAGACATCAATGTTATCTAACAGTTCATCGAAACGCTCTGGATTTATTAGATCGAACTGAGCACGATCTAACGAAACAACTTGCTCACCAAGTGCAGTAAAGTAGGAAGCGAGGGCAGCGCCCACACGACCAGTAGTTCCGGTAATGCCGATCTTCACAGCAGACCTTGCTCGCGCAGCTCGTCATCGACGTCGTCAAAGCCCACAGCGCCTGCTTCCCGAATGGATCGAAGGCGACGCTGTGCTCCGCGACGTGTTCCTGGAGCATAGATGCGTTGGCGAATTTCACCTACCGTAAAAGGAGTAAGAGCAGCCACTCCAAGAGCTAACAGTCCCAGTGCCACGCCACGGCGAGCACCACGATGCATCATTTCTCCGAGCAATAAACCAACAGCCGTGCCCATGAGAGCGGGTGCTACCATAGCGGTGTTATCAGTCCAATCGCGTACATCTTGTTCTTGCGGCATGCGGGAATTCTAGCAAATCATCGCTCGTTCCGCAACAGCTAGGTTGAAAATTTATCATTTTCACGCGTCCTCAAACCGGCACGGCAAAATGATCGCAGCTTGCAATCGCTGCAAATAATCCACGCGCTCAATTTCTTTGGCACCTAATGACAAGGTATGCGGGGTAACCATCTGCGCATCAAACAACACATAGCCCTTGCTCTGTAGATGTTCTATTAAAAATGCGAGTGCCATTTTCGATGCGTCACTAACCCGTGAAAACATCGATTCCCCCGCAAACAAGCCACCAATCGCCACACCATAGACACCGCCGACTAATTCATTTTCCCTCCAGCATTCAACGCTATGAGCATGTCCGCATTGATGCAATCGGACGTATGCCGCGATCAACTTTGGATCAAGCCAAGCACCTCCTCGGCTAGGACCTGGCGCTGCGCAGGCATGAATGACGTCAGCAAAATTCTGATTCAACGTGAAGTGAAATGGACCACTTCGCATTTTTCTAGCCGTCCTTCGCGAAAGATGAAAATCCCCAAAATCAATAATCCCCCGCGGATCAGGTGACCACCAGGTAATCGGATCGACCGACCATGGAAATATTCCACTGCGATAGGCAGTGAGCATGGTTTCCACTTGCAAATTTCCTCCCATAGCTAAAAGACCATCCTCATCGGCGGTAGTGGGATCAGGAAAAATGATCATAGTCTAGAATTGTTTGATATGAACAACAAGTCACGCAATCAATCATCTCGTGAATAATTGACCAACGCAATTCTTAAAAATCCACAACAGGATAAGCGTATGTTAATTCCCTGCAACATCAATGGTCGCTAATCAGTTGTTCAAACAAAAAGTACAGGAGCCAAGGACAGATCCCATTCACGTGACCCCATTCATGAAGCGTAATGGTCTGCGTGGTATGATACTTTGCGCATGGCACATTTTATAGCACGGGCGATTTTTCATCTTTACCCTGCGAACAGGCGCATGCGACTTATCTGGTCCCTGCCTGAAGATATGAATGGATTTACCGTGAAAAACGTAAAACAAACTTTATTACGTATAATTTTCCTTATCGCGTCCGGGACGGTACTCTTAGGCGCGTATTTATACATCAATCAACTTGGTGGGATTTCCCATACGCCGGTGTCGATGCCCGCATGGGTTCCGTTCCTTCCTTCGCTTGTATGGATCTATCTAGGAGCGCTCGTGGTCCCTTGGTTTTTACTTTTGGCCATCGATGATCCGGTTCGCTTCAGGCACTGTGCGGTGGTTCACGCACTGGCGTTCGTGATGCTAGTAACGGTGTGGCTATTATTTCCCACGAAAATGTTGCGCCCTGAAGTGCCTCAGGGATGGTGTAACGAACTCTATCGCTACCTGGTTCTCATAGACAAACCGGTGAACATCATGCCCTGCGGTCACATCCTCAGCCCTGTGATCGTCACGTGGTTTCTTGCCGAGCAGAATCGCCGTTGGCTTCTTTGGCTGTTGCCTTTGGTCGCGATTTCCGCAGTATCGATCGTGACGACATGGCAGCATCGTCCAGTAGATATTCTTCTCGGCGCAGTCGTCGCGTTCATCGCGATCAGTATCGTCAAGGTTACCGCAAAAAAGCAGAAAAATGTATGAATGGGAGCCCTTGGATTTAAGTGTTTTTCTGCAAAAATTTTGAATTGAATTAAATGATTGTTACTGTTTCTGGTAATTGGTATGCTTCTTCCCTTAGCTTTACGGAATAGGCAATCTTTCAAGAGAATAAGCCAGAACGAATTTCGAAGTATGAAAAATGCGCGTTTCCAAGGACTATTACCATCAATGATTACGCTGGCCGTTTGTCTCGCGACGGTCAATTCCTGCACGAACGATGTCCGGGTGGAAGCGCCGAAACCTCCAGATCTTTGTGAGGTTCACAAGCTCCCGACAGTCCAAAAGGCCATGCCCGAGACGCCGATGAAGGGCATTGACGACAATGGCTATCACCCGGAGACCCTGCCTTACTTCGAGGCCCGGAAAAGTCGCTTTCCCCATACCGGCTTCAATGGGTCCTCCTGCTGTTCTTTCCACGGCGGAGAAATTCTCTCCATTTGCTCTGAGTGCGTGAAAGCCGAGAAGGTTTGGATTCGGCGCCACCCCAAGCTTTCCTACCCTCAATACGGTGTTCCCGATCCTCGTGGCGGACCGCAGCAAGATGATCCGGCTCCGAAATCATGAGTTAAGCAGACCATCGCATGATAGTTCGTCTGTCACCCTGTCATGATGGCTATTGACGCCTAGAAGTTCTGGTCGTCTCGGAACCGCGCGATCCGCAGTCGCAGAGTTTCTCCCTCACTTCCATCCCAGTGGGTTCGTTGCAGTAAGGACAGCGAAATTGCTCTTTGAAGGCAATGGCAAGCGCTACTCGTAATGGATAGCTGCCTAAAAAACGTTTGGCTTTGCGATGTTTTACGGCGCCTAAGGATGAGAGCACTGGTGTTCTGCATAAAGGGCAGCCAGCACGCGATGCCGTAATCCATTGAGCAAAGATGAGTAAAAAATTAATGCCGACGAGAATGGATCCATAAATCATGAGCTGTTGATCACTGGCAAAAAATGAAACCAGCATGATTCCAATTGCCGAGACGATTAACAATCGGTTTCCCAAGAGTAGTAAACTAGCGAGTCGCAAGCGTCGGGCAGCGGAAATGGAACGGGGATGATGCATGATTTTTTGAATCTTTTAAGAATGATTGTTTTGCCTTTCAGGCGGGTTGTATGAACTTTTTACGACCTTTGCTTGATGCTTTCCTGTCGCTTTTGCAGCTTCATCGGAGAGGAGCAATTATTCCTGCGTATTGTCTGGGAGTTCTTCAAATGTTTGTAGATCAGCACTGAGGTGCTTCTCGTGATCTTGGGGAAGAAGTTTCGTTTGTGATGGTCTTTTTAGAGCAGTCATAGGTGGTGATAATGACACGACTGCCCATGATTTCTATGGGGTCTAACCCTACTCTTAAAACTGGCAGCGATAGCGGAAACAGTAGTCAGGGAATCAAAGAAAATGGCTAGGGTTGATGATAGTTCGTATCTCACCCTGTCGTGGCTCCTTTACTTTGATCGCACCAAGCTTCTCGGCGAACAGGCGGCGATCGACTGGATGCTGGGAAATTACCCAGAGCCTTGAACCGCCATGCGAACTGGTTTCCTCGTGAATGGGGTCACGAACGGACTTTTGAGAAACGGTCTAATGCGGTCACCCTAATCAGATTGCCCACTTCGAGTCGCATGATCTCCGCAGATGTAAGTTATCACCGTTTCCTCGGGTATCTGTCTAGATGCTGAAGCTCTGCGCTTTTTTCCTGCTGTTCACACACTTTCATTGCGGTGCGCAAATCCGTTTTGAAGACGTTACCGAAAAGGCAGGACTCATTGGTCCGCTCAAGGGAATCATGGGGCATGGCGGTGCCTTCGGCGATGTGGATGGCAATGGTTTGCCCGATCTCTACGTCGGCGGCTTTGCGGATCGTCCGGATGGGGAATACGAACCAGCGGAAGGTGCGATGCCGAACGTGCTGTTGCGGAACCTCGGCGGGCTGAAGTTCGAGGTCTGGAACCAGGAGGCCGTGCAATTCCACTCGCGGACCAGTGGCGCGGTTTTCGCGGATCTCGACAATGATGGCGATGTGGATCTCTACGTCGCAAACAACACCAAGGGCAAATCCGGCAGCAAGGAGGAACCCCAGCGCACGGCCCAACTCACCGGATCGAAACTCTTCCGCAACGACAAAGGGACTCTGGTCGATGTATCGAAAGAATCGGGTGCCTGTCCCGCGGCGCTGTTGACGGCACGCAACATCGGCGTCTTCGATTTCGATGGCGACGGACTCCTTGACCTGCTGGTGTTGGAAGACTTTTTCACCAAGCAACCGCGAAGCACCCTGCTCCGGAATCTCGGCGGGATGAAATTTGAAGATGCCAATGCGAAAGCCGGATTGCCGGATGACCTCTTCGGTCTCGGCCTGGCGGTGGGTGATGTGAACGGTGATGGACGCCCGGACTTCTTCGCAGGCCACTCGAACCGGATGTTTTTCTCCACCGGGAAAAGCGGCTACACCGAATCCGCTGAGCTGAACAAAACCTTCGCGTGGAAACCCCTCAACGCGGAGGATTGGCCTTGCGGCGCGGCCTTCGGTGATCTCAATCGCGACGGGCTGCCGGATCTGGTTCTGTCCATCCACCACGTCGTGGCGCGCAACCGGATTTTCCTGAACGAAGGGGCAAAAGACGGCATTCCGCGTTTCCGGGATGTCACGAAAGAATCCGGGCTGCCGGACTCCGTGGCGGAGAAATCCCCACACGTCGAGATCCAGGATTTCGACAACGACGGATGGCCCGATCTGTATTTCTCCACCGCATGGATGGATGAGAAAGGGGCGGTCGAGCCGCTGATTTACCGGAACACCGGCGCAAAGGGCAGCATCCCCGTTTTCGCAGCAACCCGCAAAACGGAGAGCGGCGACAAGTTCGTCTACTATCCCGCCGGCCCCTCTTGCGACGTGGATGGCGACGGGCGGACGGACCTATTCCTCATCAACTGGTTCCGCGGCAACCACTCACGCCTGCTGCGCAACGTGAGCGATTCGGGGAACTGGCTGGACATCGAAGTGCAGGGGGAAACCTTCAACCGACAGGGCATCGGCACGAAAATCAGGATCATGACCGGAGGAAAATTGCTGGGGGCGCAAGAGATGGCCACGGGCTACGGCTACGCAAGCGGACAGATCGCACGGTGCCATTTCGGCCTGGGTGAGGTCAAGGAGGTCGATGTCGAACTTGTGTTCCCGAATGGAAAAACCCGCCGAATCGAATCGGTGAAGGATGTGAACCAACTACTGACTATCAAAGAATGAAAACTCTAACAAAATCCCTCTGCGCCGCGCTGATCGCGATGCTTTTGCCCGCGGTTGCCGCCGCTGAAATCCCATGGCCGCCAGAACTGCCAGGCGGAAAGCCGAGCCTCGTCATCGAGGGCGAACAACTGCTGAAACCGAAAGTCGAACTGAAGGAAGGTGTCACCATCGCGAAGACCCCGCCGCGTGTGGAGTTCCATTACTACGATTGCCAGACCTATGAGGGAAAGCCGTGGAGCGTCTGGGGCGATGGGCTGGTGGCGAACGGGAAATATTACTCCGCGGTTGGCGATCACCTCAGCCCCGGGGGTAACGCCTACGTTTATGAGTTCAATCCCGAATCCGGCATTCTCCACAAACTCACCGACCTCCGCTCCGTCCTAGCCCGACCCGAGGGACATTACACTCCCGGCAAGATTCACAGCGCGCTCGGCATGGGGCAGGACGGCTGGATTTATTTTTCCACCCACCGTGGTTCCACCAAGATCGCGCTCGATCCGAAAAACCATTTCGAAGGCGATTGGATCATGAAAGTGAATCCCGCGGACGGGAAGGCAGCCGTCGTGGCCGCCCAGCCGCTGGCCATGCAGTGCCTGCCCACTGGCACTCTCGACGCCGAGCGGATGATTTGGTACGCAGGCAGCGCCGACGGACTCAATAAGAAAGAACCGCAGTTCCTCGCCTACGACATCCGAAAAGGCGAAATCCTCTACACCGATGGACAAGGCCCGTATCGCGCCATGATGCAGTCAAGCTCCACCGGCATGATGTATTTTCACGGTGGCTCGGAACCGGAGGGGAAAGGTCTCTCGGCGGAGAGGGAGCTTTACCGTTTCGATCCACGCAAGCCGGGCAAACCGCAGAAGACCGGCGCGAAAGCCGGACTCCGCGCCGCCAGCGAGGAAACCCCACAGGGAACCATCTACACCATCGATGGCGACGGGCTTTGGTCCTTTGATGTGAAAACGGAAAAGGCCGAATCCCTCGGCGGCACCGTCGTCGCCACCAAGGACTACATCACCAGTCTCGATGCCGACCCGACGGGACGCTATCTCTACTACATTCCCGGCGCCCACGGCGGTGCGGAAAACGACGGCACGCCTATTGTCCAGTACGATGTTCGTAGTAAATCGAAAAAGGTCATCTGTTTCCTCCACCCCTCCTTGGAAAAGGCCACCGGCTACACGCCCATCGGCAGCTTCAGCTCCGCCCTCTCCGCCGATGGCAGCACCCTTTTCGTCACTTGGAACGGAGCGCACAGCATCGCCGACAAAACCAAAAAAGCGCCTTTCCAAAGCGTCGCCATGACCGCGATTCGGATTCCCAAGTCCGAACGACAGACCAGCGACTGAACCCACATTCTTCCATGGAGTCAGAGAGTATAAAAAGTTTTACGGAGCGACGATCATCGCATCTCCTGGAGCCAAGGCTTTGAAATGCTTTAAATTGAGCGTCAGCAATCTCTCGCACTGGGCGGCGCGGGCGCCGACGAGGTGTAGCGCATCATAAATGGCGCCGCTTGCGAGGTGTTGAGCCGCAGTGAGCGTGATGGCTTGCTTGTAGGTCTTACCGCTGAGGGCAATGATCGTAAAGTGCGGCAGGATGCTTGAGTCAAGGAGCCGTTGCACATCAGTGGGTGAAAGCCTTGGCTTTAGCGGAAGTGCAGTGAGGGTGGCGAAGAGTTCCGCCAGCGCATGGGTGGTGAGGTGAGCCATGATGGTGCCTTTCTGGGCGGCCTTGAGGTGAGGAAAAGCTATTGCGTGATGCGGATGCTGCTTGAGCAAGGCCGCCACCAGTGTGGAAGTATCGAAACAGACTTTCATAGCTAATTAAATGCCACCTAGATCGCGGCTGCGTTGGTTCCGTTGCTGATCCATGAATGCGGGGATGTCCCATGCGGCTGTAGGCACTTCACTGGAACAAACAAGGATGCCATTTTCCATGGTGGTAGAGGCAGCAGGGTGCACGGGGCGTAGTGTCAGCGCATCACCTTCTAAGGTAATCTCAAGCTCATCGCCAGGCTGTAGGGCGAGACGATCCCGCAACGATTTAGGAACAACGACACGGTTCATTTTATCAAGAGTTAACGTCATGGCACAACAATTGCCATTTGCCGTGCCAATTGTCAAATCAATGTTGATGAATCTGCGGATGAGTAAAAGTGTGTGTCACACTGTCGTCTGTCACCCTGTCGTGACGCCTTTGTGAAAGCTCATTCATGCGGGGCCATGTGATGACGCTTCGTTACTTTTTCTTATTTTTATTCTTCTTACCGCCTTCGGAATTCGGGGCGCTTGCGGGGGCTTGCTCGGCGCTCCACTTGTTCCACATCGCTTGCAGTTCTTTCACCTTGTCGGATTGGGCGGCGGCGAGGTCCTTGGATTCACCGATGTCGTCGGCGAGGTTGTAGAGTTCGGGTTTGCCACTACCACCTTTAGAGACGACGAGTTTCATGTCGCCATCGCGGATCGCCCATTGTGGACCGTAGCGCCAGTAGAGTGTTGAGTGGGGGCGTGAGGTATTTTTCCCGGTCAGATAGGGCATCAGGTCGACCCCATCGAGATTCCATGAGGCTTCGGGCTTGCCGCCAGCCGCGATGATCGCAGTGGGTAGAACGTCGAGATTCATGACAGGGAGGTCATAAGTTTTACCGGCGGGAATTTTGCCCTTCCATTGCGCGATGAAGGGAACGCGTGTGCCGCCTTCGAAGGTGGTCATCTTGAAACCTCGGAGGGGACCGTTGTTGGAGGTCGTGCTGGCCGTGGGACCACCGTTGTCGGAAATGAAAAAGATCAGCGTGTTTTCTTCCTGGCCGAGGGCGCGGACTTTTGCGAGGACTCGGCCGATGGCGTCATCCATGCTGGACATCATGGCCGCAAAGGTCTTTCGCTTCTCGTCCGCAATATTCGGGAACCGATCGAGATATTTTTTCGGGGCTTGGAGCGGGGCATGGAGGGCGTTGAAAGGGAGGTAGAGAAAGCAGGGTTTGGATTTGTTTTTCTCTAACCATTCGGTGGCGCGGTCGGCGTATGCGTCGGTGGTATAAAAGGCATCGTCGGTCACTTCGCGCACCTCGTTGGAGAGGCGCGAGTCGACGAAATTGGTAGGATGAAAAAACGGCGTGTTAGCGAGCGTGCCGAAAAATTCATCGAAGCCGCGCTTGGTGGGGCGATTCTCAGGTTGAGCGCCGAGGTGCCATTTGCCAACGGCGGCGGTAGCGTAACCAAGGGTTTTCAATCGCGTTGCCATGGTGGTCTGGTCGGCACGCAGGCCGACAGCGTTGGCGACAGTGTTGAACTCGTGGCCGAAGCGTGTCGGGTAGCGACCAGTCATGAGGCCGGCGCGCGACGGGCTGCAATACGTTGCGGCAACGTAGCCATTGGTGAAGCGCAGACCGTTCTTCGCGAGGGAATCGATGTTAGGTGTGGGAATGTCCTTGGAAAAACCCTGTGCGGTGATTTCTCCCCAGCCGAGGTCATCGGCATAGAAGATGATGACATTGGGCTGGGACTCGGCGCGGGAAAGGAGCGGCGCGAGGAGCACTAGGAAGCTAGCAAGGCGGAGGTAGATGTGATGTTTCATATGGTAGATTAATGAATTGATAGAGATTAATAGGAATACGTCGAAAGGATCAGTCCCGACTAGCGTCGAGTCCTCCTACGCCTGACCGGGGGCGAGGGTTGAAGCAAGGTTGAGGTTGTAATATTCATCGCAGCTGGAACTGGAGGCGGGGCAGGAGTTGGGAGAGTTGTCTCATTAGCTTGTTCGCTGTATCGATCATTGAAGTGCATGCTTTGCGTCGCTCACTCCCACGCGTGAAAAATCTTCCCTATTCAGGGTCGGCTTGTAGGGGCCCTTCTCGCTTATGCACCCTAGAAGTCAACCAACGATTAGAGTGACAGCTATGATCTTCAAATACATAAAAATTCAGGCAAACAAGCATTGGTGATTAATCAGGAGCCGTTCCGCCCCTTCATCATCACAAGGTTGGCTTCAGCAAAGGCCTTACCCATGAGCGCGAAAGTTTTGGCACAACCCAAGTAGTGATAGCCGGCGTTGGACGCGCCGCGTTTCCACATGGCGGCTTCCGCTGGGCTAATGAGCTCGGCTTCGTATTTCTTAAGGGCTTCTTTCTGCTGGGCCTCGTCCATCAGGCCGTCTTTGTTCGCGCTGTTCTTGTCTTTCATTCTAAGTAGGTAGGCCATCTGCTTGACCTTGGCGTTTTTCTTATCGATTGCATCGAGTTCATCCGACCAGAATGGCGCAGTTTCTACTGCGGCGACATTGCCTTTGAATTCCGGCAACAACGCAGGAGCAGCCATCGCTTTGCGGAAGGAGACCGTGCCCTCTTTCGCATTCAAGCCGTCCACTCCGAGGACTCCGATAACGAAGGGCATTTTTGGCACAGATAGATCCTTGCGCACATCGCGGATGAAATCGGCCATCCATTCGCTGTATTTGGAGTAGTCCCTGGTTTTGCCATCGGCTCCCATGGGATAGGTATTGCCGTCCACGAGGTCATTGAACCCTTGGAACCAGACGAAGCCAGCGATCTCATAGCCAGCGGCAGCATCGTAGTCTGGGCAGACGCGCTTGGGATCGGCCAGCACGCTTTTCACGTGGTCGATCATGAACTTATAGAAACGTCCTGATTCTTCTGCTTTTTTGGCTTTCTCCGCGTCGACGTCTTTGCCCTGCTTTTTCATCTGCTCGATCTGCGCTTCGCTAAACACATACGGTCCAGCACTAGGTGGGCGGAATTCGGTGCTTAGGCTGCGGCCGCCCCATGCAGTCTTGATGATGAGGCACGGCTCTTTGATCGCGCCATCCATGGTCAGGCCGAACATAAATTCGGGGCCGATTTTGCCTCCGTCCTGCGTGGGATTGGAGCCGCGGGCACCGTATCCTGCGGTGAGTTTGCCAGTTCCCTCGCCATTGGCCTTGCCTTCGTAATGTCCCGTCAGGTAGGAAATCCAAGTGTGGTCGGCAACGGTAGGCTTGCCGTCGGCGCCGCGCATTTGCTTGAGCAGTGGCGCGGTGGCTGGATCGTCACCAATGTAGTCAAAAGTCTCGATGCGGGCATGGCCTTCCATGTTCGACTGGCCGGCGAGGATGAAAACTTTAAGTTTTTTGGACTGTGCCGTGGCCGTGAGCGGCAGCAGCAAGAGAGATGCGACGAGAGGTAAGAGTCTTTTCATGATTGGTGTGAAGTAATGAGAGATGAGGTACGTTAGGATGCAAAAGCTTTCTACGTCGCATAGGCTCGAATATTTCATCAAAGTTGGCAATCACAGGTTTATCTGACGGGACTCGCTTTTGCCTTTCCATCGGCAGGGTCACGTTGCTAGTCTAGCGACCTCATGAAAAAGCAACTCTCTAGCACTTGGCGGATGAAGGTGTTGATGTGGGCGGCCACCCTGATTGTTTCCAGCGCAGCAGTCGTCCATGCGCAACCGCAACCCGTGCTCTTGTGGCCGACGGGAGCCCCCGACAGCAATGGTTTGCAGGGACCGGAAATCGAGAACGCCTGCATTGGCAATATCAGCATCCCTACCTTGACGGTTTTTCCCGCACCCAAAGATAAAGCCACCGGAGCTGCTGTGGTAGTGATTCCTGGCGGCGGATACGGAGTGGTTTGTGTGGGAAGCGAAGGCATGTCGGTCGTCGAAACGTTGCATAAAATGGGGATCACAGCGGTGATGCTGAAATACCGATTGCCGAACCAGCATCATTTGATTCCGGCGAATGATGCGCGCAGGGCCATTCGCATGACGCGGGCCCACGCAGCTGAATGGGGTATCGATCCTAAGCATGTGGGCGTGTGGGGATTTTCCGCAGGTGGTCATTTGGCCAGCACGGTGGCGACGGTTTTTGATGCAGGGAATGCGAAAAGTGACGATCCGATTGAGCGAATGGGCTCGCGTCCAGACTTCGCCATATTATTTTATCCAGTGATCAGCATGAACGACGAGATCGCTCATAAAGGCTCACGGCAGAATTTGATGGGCAAAGAGGATTTCATCGCGCGTTACTCGAGTGAACTTCAGGTCACCGCGGAGACGCCACCCTGTTTCCTGCTTCATTGTTCGGACGATCACACCGTAGCAGTTGAGAATAGCGTGCGCTTTTATCAAGCCTTAGTCGCGCACAAAGTTCCCGCCACCTGCTTGATTTTCGAAGTGGGTGATCATGGCCCGAATGCCTTTATCAAAAATCCTTCGTGGGAAGGTGTGCTCGAAGGGTGGTTGCAAAAACGCGGGTGTCTTAAGTGATCTGAACGGTCCCAGATTTGACAGGTCATCCGTGACAAGTCGTCTTAAAGGTGCCTAACGCAAATGACAAATGTCATCATGCAAGTCTGACCCTAGAGATGAAATATTTCGTTAGTCCCAATTTCGCATCATTTGCCGCCTGCCGTTCCTACTTTCCGTTCTGTAATCGTCCAGTTCGTCACATCGTAGATGCGTTCGGTAACACGATCCGAAATGCGCATGTTCCCTTCCCAATCTTGGTGAATCCATGGATTGTCAACGAGGGGCCATGATGCGTAGTCGATCACTTTGCCGTCGATCAAAGCATCACCTTGGAAGGTCTTTTCCAGTTTGGTGCCGAAGCGGTCCACATAAGTCCCTTTGGCAACGATTGTTGGGCCTGTTGGTGCAGGAGTAGCGGTCTCGACCGTCTCCACCGTGACCTTGGACTTGGCGATGATGGCTGCTTTGAATTTAGCGAGTCGATCCGTGGTCGAGGAACCGGAAAACTCTGAAGGCAGTGCGGTTTCCATGGCTACGGCGGCGTTTTTCCCGAAAACTCGGAACTCGGAATCCTCCTTGTGAAATCCGCCATTACCTGCAAAGACTTTGCCCTTGGGGTCCCAATCGAAAGTTTGGCTGGCGCTGATGGCAAGCATGACACTGCCATAATCTAGGAAAACGCGGCCTGAATTTTTGCTATCATTGATCATGCCTTGGTATCCGTGGGGAATGTATGCCAGCACATACCAAGCATCGGTCGTGAAAGGTTTGTGATTCTTGATATCGGTCCGCACTTTAGGCCTGAACTCAGAATTTGTTAGATCATTGGCCACCAACAGCAGCGAGCCACGGTGTTGCAGGTACTCGGCGAAGCGACTACTCACGCCTTGGGTGTAGTTGGTAAGCGGTTGATCGTCGAAGCATGGGACCGTCATCCAGCAGATGCTGGATTTGCTAGAATCAGGCTGATCAAACATCACGCCATAAGGATAAGTCTGCCCCCAGATACTAGTTTTGCGACCAGTAGCAGGATGCGTGGTGGCGGTGCTAAAAAGTGCGTAGGTTTTGTTTACGAACGAAGTTTGAAACGTGTGATCTCCGTCGAAACGCGAACGATGCACGAATGCGTTGGAACGATCCGTGGCCGCTTTGACGATGAGCGGATGAGGACGCCAAGGCTCAGCCACAGAAAACACGGCAGTGGTATTCCCGCCTAACTTGGGCGTCTTTCCTCCAAAATACGCCCACAGCATATCCGCGCAGCCATTGGGAGCTTGGGTCACGTAACCTGGATAACTGCGTCCCGCTGGCGTCGCCCAATTCCCATTCAGCCATGTTCCTGCGGCATGTGCGATCGAGATCTCATAGGCCATGCGCGCACGACGGGAGAGTTCTTTGTCCGTGAAACTGTTGTCGAAACTCAACAGCGTGCCGATGTTGTAAATCATGTAAGGGCGTGAGGCGAACTCCGGCGATCCTCGCTTGACGGTGTAATCGATGCGTTTATTGAACATCTTCATGGCATCCGCCCCACGAGCGCCATAGCGACCATCTTCCGGCAACAATGCGGGATCCCAGGTGCTTTCCGCTAGGTAAAGATTCAGCGGAATGAGGAACGATAAATTTCCGGTGGAACCTGCCCAACTGGTGTTGTGTGTGAAGAGCCACTTGAAGTCCGCCTTCAATGAATCATCCATTTGATCCTGATAGCGCATGTAGACATTGATCATAGCCCAAAGCCCAAAGCCATTCACATGCGGCTCACCCCATTCCCTTCCATTCGCCAAGGGGAACGGTTTGTAAGTTCCGTCCTTGCGTTGCTTTTCCATGTTCGCGATCCGGCCCTTGGCCTCCTTGATGCGTTCGCTCATGTAGTGGCGCACGATCGCCAAGCCCTCCTCCTTGCGCCCTGCTTTCAGCAGCAATTGCGCTGTCCAACCCGTCATCGGCGAGGGACTGCGCTTCACGGCCTCCAAGTCCGCCAATGCGGCCATCACGATGGCTCGTTCTCGCTCCGCAACGTTTGCATATTGCTTAGCAGAAAGAGCTAAAATTTTTTCTTTCGGAGCCAGCGCTTCGTAATCCGCTGGGGCAATTTTTTCCTGCGCCGCAGCCTGCGATATAATCATTCCATTGATCAACAATAACATCCGAAAAATCATTGCTGACATGGTGTTTCGGTTAGTTATTCGATTTTTCATACTGTTTTAAAAAGTGAATGCAATAGGTCAATGGGGTCAGCGGGACCAGTAAAGACAGTCATTGAATGAAACTGTTAGATTTTTGTCGCACATGGCACCAATCATCGCGCCAATGAACGGCTAACGCAATGCCGAAAGCATCGGTTAATATTTTCTCAGTGAGAATGTTTCGCTTGGATCCATCTGCGATGATTTTTCCTTCATTCAATAAAATCACCCGATCGATTTCTGGAGGGATTTCTTCTGGATGATGAGTGACCAATACCAAGCTACGCCCTTGATTCACCAATGATCGTAGTGCGGCAGTCAATTGCAGCGAAGCAGAAAAATCAAGTGCCGTGGATGGCTCATCCAGCACCAACACCTCAGGTTGATGCACGAGCGCACGAGCGATCAAAATACGCCGGCGTTCTCCCGATGAAAGCGTGCCGAAATCACGATCCGCTAAATGCCCCACACCAACAGCAATCATGGCAGCAGTTGTGGTGGATTTTTCTTTCGCGGAAAAACGCATTTGTCTGGTGCAACCGTAAGCTCCACGTAACGAAGATAATACCACGTGAAATGCGCTTTCATCATGATCAAAACGAACGACTTCTTCAGGCATCACTACACCGATCTGATGACGTATTTCTTCCAATGACCACAGGCTTTCTCCAAACAAACGGCAGACGCTTTCTTCGCGCGCTTCCACCGCAAGTTCACCCGTTAGCACTTTCAGCAAACTACTTTTCCCTGAGCCATTTGGCCCCAGAATAGCAACGCTTTGATGGGCAAATAATTGAAGAGAAATGTCCGGAAGAATGAGACGATCACCTCGCCACACATTGGCATTTTGAAGTTCAAAAAAAAGATGGTTCATGCGCGATGTTCTAAATCTAACGTTTCGATATGAATCAATGGCCGTAAGCACTGATAATGGTTTGAAAGATCCGCATCAATAGCAATCACTTGATCAGCGAGTTGCCGAGCTTCGCGCAATAAGGTAGTATCAGCTAGAAAGTCGGCAAATTTTATCGTCGTTAATCCACTTTGCGCAGTGCCTAATACTTCCCCGGGACCACGCATGCGGAGATCAACTTCGGCAATGTGGAATCCATCACTACTATCGACAAGTGCTTGCAGTTTTTCTAACGCTTCTGGCGTTTTTGAGTCGGTCAATAAAATGCAATACGACTTATGTTCTCCTCGTCCAATACGCCCACGCAACTGGTGCAACTGCGCCAACCCGAATCGCTCCGCATGGTGAATGATCATGATGTTTGCATTCGGCACGTCTACGCCGACCTCAATCACTGATGTCGCCACCAGCACCTGAATCTCTCCATCGCGGAATGCCTGCATAACTTGTTCTTTTTCTTCTGCAACGATTTTTCCATGCAGCAATCCGGTGCGATGTGGCTTAAGTCGTTTGCTCCATTTCTCCCACGCCACGGTGGCGGATTCTGCTTTCACCGTTTCAGAATCTTCGACTAATGGATACACTAAATAAGCTTGCCGGCCCTCATCGAGATGGTCTTTGAGAAATGAGGTGATGTCTGAGACTTTCGGATTGGTGCGCATCGCCGTGACAATTTTTCCACGATTGGCAGGACGTTCATCGAGGACCGAAACATCCAAATCACCGTAAATCGTCATGGTCAATGTGCGCGGGATGGGTGTCGCGGTCATCACTAATACATCCGGCATGGTGCCATGTGAAATCAAGCGAGCTCGCTGAGAAACTCCGAATTTATGTTGTTCATCGATGACCACAAATCCCAAGTCAGCAAAAGCATCACCCGCGAATAATAGCGCATGAGTGCCGATGATGATCTGCGCATCGCCATCGATCGCCTCATGAGTGTAATCCTCACGATTGCCCGTGCGCAATGCGATACGCACGCCGAGTGGCTCGAACCATTTTTTGCAAGTCAAGTAATGCTGCTCGGCTAAAATTTGTGTCGGCGCCATCAACGCCGCTTGGCAACCAGAATCAACGGCTAAAAGCATCGCCGCCATCGCGACAAATGTTTTTCCAGAACCGACATCGCCTTGCAACAATCGATTCATCGGTCGCGGACTGCGCATATCCGCAATGATTTCTTTGATCGAACGTTTTTGCGCATTTGTTAGATCAAACGGCAATGATTGATAAAATGCTTTCAGCAATGTTGTTTTCTTGCCCAGCACTCGTCCTGCATGATCGTGGTGACGAGCACGCCGCCACACCACATTCAACTGAATCGCGAAAAATTCTTCTAACGCAAATCTTCTACGCGCCACCTGCGCTTGTTCCATCGACTCAGGAAAATGCACTACTTTCAGATCATCAAACCGTGTTCGCTGCGGTGCCACATCATAAACCTGTGTGATAGTGGATGGGTTCACACGCTGCAAAAGAAGATGCATGATTTCTCGCAATCGTCGCTGTGCAATACCGGTGATGTTTTTATATATCGGAACGATGCGATCCACGTGGATCGACTCGCCACCGTCATCGCGAATGATTTCAAACTCAGGATGATCGATCACCAATTTGCCTTTGATATCTTTCACTTTTCCGTAAACAATTACCTCATGCCCTGCGGCTAACATCTTCGAGAGAAACGGCATATTGAACCAACGACAGGTGATTTTGTTAGAGCCAAATACGCCGCCTTGTCCATCAATCACCAAAGCCTCGTAGCAAGCATAGCTGCCTGAAAAACGCATCGTCCGCGCATCTAACACCATGCCGCGCAAGCAAACTGCATGCAGTGTGGGCGATGCAGGAAACGCATCGAATCGCCGCCGATCTTCATGGCGTTTGGGGAAATGCTCTAACAGATCAGCGTATGTCTTCATGCCATTCGCCGTGAATGCCACAATTTCCTTCGCGGTAAGGAACGATGATTGATCCAGCAAATTGCTGGCAGGAAGTTGTAGAGTAATGTCCAATGGATGATGTCGCACCACCGTTAACGGAAAATGACGATTTTGCAAATCACTAATACTCATAAGAACACATTTTTGTGTGTGCGCCCATCCTTGCTTTCTGATTGTTTGCCATTATCATCTCGCGCATGATTCGCTTTCTTCACACCCGCATCCGTGTCAAAAATATCGAGGCTTCCATCGCATTCTACAAAAAACTCGGCTACACCGAGGGAGTGCGCAAGGCCTCTCCACAAGGCAACGAACTCGCCTTTCTTGAATTGCCTGGCAACGATGTGTTTCTAGAACTCTGCTACTCACCAGACTATACCGCCACTTGCCCCGAAGACCTGATGCACACATGCCTCGGAGTGCCCGACATCATCAGTTATTGCGATGCCGTTGAAAAATCAGGCATCGAAATTTGGCCCTCTGCTTGGCGGGAAAAGTTTCTCAGCAACGATAAAAAAATGGCCTTCGTCACCGATCCTGATGGATATGAAGTGGAAATACTAGAAAGATAGTAGTATTCCGCCAGAAATTGAGTAAATTTATTGGTTCTATAAATTAACGCTATGAGAGATTCATGAATCCTCGGATTCACGATCTACGGCATCAGCTTCTTCAATTGTTGCTCCAGCATCCACTCTCTTGGTGAATGCTACAAATCGCTTGAGTTCTGATCTTACTACCGGCAGCAGTAGATAAACGCCAATCAAGTTTGGTACGCTCATTGCGAACAACGAAGCATCAGAGAAATCTGTGGCATTACCCATTGATGCCGCAGATCCCACAATTATAATCAAGCAGAAGATAACTTTATAGATCCAAGCTGCTGTGGCGTTTTTTCCGAATAGATATTGCCACGATTGTAAGCCATAATAACTCCAAGTGATTAACGTAGAAAACGCAAACAAGAACACACAGCCAAAAAGCACATACTTAAACGAGCTATGCACGGTTTCAAATGCAGCCGATGTCATCGCAATACCTTCCTTAGTGCCGCTACCTGCTGATCCTAATTGATAAGCGTGACCATTGATCGAATAATTTCCACTCGCGCCATCAAAATTCATCGTCACACAAAGCACCAGTGCTGTAAGCGAGCAGATCACCACTGTATCAAGAAATGGCTCCAACAATGCCACGATGCCTTCCGATGCGGGACGTCGTGTTTTTGCTGCAGCATGAGCAATCGGTGCCGATCCGATACCCGCTTCGTTAGAAAATGTAGCACGACGCATCCCCCAAATAAACGCAGCTACTAGGCCACCCGTGATTGCCGCACGAGGGTGAAACGCTTCACTCATTATCATTTGAAATGCAGCACCTATGTGGGATGCGTTAGTGATCAGCACTAGCAAACAACTTACGACATACATACCACACATCAATGGCACCAGCTTATCCGTCACCTTAGCGATACCTTTAATCCCACCAATAATCACCAAAGCCGTCATGAAGGCCATGATTAAACCAAACAACCACTGCTTATCGGCAAAATACGATTCACTACCGCCCGTGATATTGATCAACTGAGAAGTCACTTGATTCACTTGAAATACATTGCCTCCGCCAAATGAAGCAAAGACGCAAAACACCGCAAAGAAAAACGCTAACACCATTCCCACCGGCTTCATGCCTTTCTCTGCAAGACCACGACGCAGGTAATACATCGCCCCACCATGAACACGTCCTTCTCGATCGAAAATCCGATATTTAACACCCAGCGTGCACTCTGCAAACTTCGTAGACATTCCTAAAAACCCGCTCAAGAACAACCAAAACGCGACACCAGGACCACCACTATGAATGCCAATCGCCACACCGGCAATATTACCCAAGCCCACTGTCCCAGACACGGCGGCACTCAGTGCCTGAAAGTGGGTCACTTCACCCGGATCAGTCGGCAAACTATATTTTCCCCGAACAGTACGTGTCGCTAAACCAAAGGCGCTAATATTAAGAAATTTAAAAGCCACTGTCAAAATCATTCCCGCAGCAGCTAACCAAAAAACGACTACCAGAGCATCGAACTCGCCGATCTTAACCGAAGTAAAAACCGCATCAACAAACGGTTTTGTTACTTCACCAAACCACGCATCGATTTTCTCATCGAGACTTGGAACCTTGGGAGTTTCCGCCACCTGCGCACCAGCGCCTAGTATACTGAAGAAAAATAATCCTATTGCCGCCAGCGTGATCTTCATTGATCGTTTCCATACACTTTCCATGACGACGCGACTTTACTAAGTTTAGCATTCACGACAAGTATATATCTCAAAAACAAAAATCCGCAACGAACAACGCCACTGTTTTATCCAAATTACGTTAATATAAAACATTGGCGACTTAGCCAAATAGCAACTTTTCAGTCGCTCTAACAAAATGATAGAATCTTAAATTCTCATAGCATTCCATTCTGTAAATTCTGCCCAATTCTGAAATTCTGTCAAAAATTGCCCGCCATTCTCCCAAGCCAACGACCTCGACCAACACATTTCCCTTCCCTTGCGAACTGCATTTCCCAGCGCTTACATTTCTCATAATCCTCCTTGCCAAAGCACAACAATTGCTCCACGTTCCGCCCGTCATGTCTGAACTTCACGCCGCCGACCTCCTGTCGCTCGATACCGATGGCCTTCGTAGCCGTCTATCGAAGCTCAGGAGGTATCTTTGACATCCCTACCCTAGAGAATAAAATTGCCGAACTCGAGGCGCAAATGTCACGCCCTGAATTCTGGAATAACCCAGATCAAGCACGTGAGGTAAATGGCCAAGCGAGTGCGATGAAGAAAAAAGTCGCCATGTTTCTTGAACTAGAAACGCGCGCGGAAAATATCGACGCCGCTGTTGCCCTAGCCAAAGAATTTGATGACCTAGACACAGCGCGTGAGGCATTGGCGGAATTCACTTCCTTGGATGAAGCGATCAAATCATTTGAATTGCTGACCTTGCTCAATCGACCAAATGACATCATGCCATGTTACTTGGTCATCTCGGCTGGTGCCGGCGGCACCGAGGCTTGCGATTGGGCGCAAATGCTGCACCGCATGTATACTCGTTGGGCAGAGCGAAAAGGATTCGAAGTCGAAACGCTCGACTGGCAAGATGGCGATGAAGCTGGCCTGCGTTCTGCCACTATCAAAATCACCGGCGAGTATGCTTATGGCTATCTGAAAAACGAACGCGGCGTTCATCGCTTGGTGCGCATTTCACCGTTCGATGCTGCGGGCAAACGACACACTTCATTTTCATCGATCGACGTGACACCGGAAATTTCGAAGGAAATTAAAATTGAGATCAACGAAAAAGACATCGAAATTCAGACCACCCGCTCCGGTGGCAAAGGTGGACAAAACGTGAACAAAGTAGAAACCTGCGTGATCCTACGCCACCTTCCCAGTGGAATTTTGATCCGCTCCTCGGCCTCACGAACGCAAGGCGCGAACAAAGAGCAAGCCTATCAAATTCTCAAAGCGAAACTTTATCAGATCGAAGAAGACAAACAAAAGGCCGAGTCTGAACGTGCCTACGGAGAAAAAGGCGATGTTTCCTGGGGCAACCAAATTCGCTCGTATGTTTTCCAGCCGTATCAAAAAATTCTCGATCTGAGAACTGGCCAAGAAACCGGCAACATTCAACCTGTGATGGACGGCGATCTGGATGCCTTCATCGAAGCAAAACTTCGCGGCAAAGTCCGCGTCAAAGGCGCCAAAGACGACGAAGAGTAAAGCAAGATCGTGGGGGTCTCCGCTCGACCGAAAACTTGCTTTAAACCCTTGCCAAGCCCTGATAAAGCAACAAGATGGTCAAATATTCTGAACGGAGGAATAAATTCTTAGAACATTATATATGTTACCATGCAATTTCTGACCCCATTAGCTCCTTTTAAGGTTATTTGAGGGAGTGTAAATAGGCGATGACGTCGGCGAATTGCTCCATGGTGAGGGCATCCAAGAGATGGGGTCCCATGAGAGTGGAGGCGGAAGTTTTGATGTCCTTGACGTCGGCGGATTTAAGGGTGGTGGGGATACCGGCGATGTTGCGGACGATGACTTGGGTGTCTGATTTTTCGACAAGGACGCCTTGCAGGGTGGTGCCGTCGTTGGTGGTGACATCGACCCAAGATTTAGCGATGGCGGCGTCTGGTTTGAGGATGGCTTCAGCGATGGCTTCGCGGTTGAGGGAGGCTCCGATTTTATTGAGTTCGGGGCCGCGCTTGGGGTCTGCTTCGGCAATGCTATGGCAGGCGGCGCAGGCCTGGGTTTTCATGAGTTCCCGGCCTTTGTTGGGTTCGCCTTTCATTTTGTCGAGCGTGAGCATGACGTCTTCAATGGAGATTTCGCCGATGGTTTTTTCTTTTTTGCCGCCAGATTTTTCCACTTCGCCGATGCCTTCGAGATTCATGCGATGTTTATTGGCGAGGAAGGTGAGGAAGGCTTTCTGATCCTTGTCGGCGGTGGCCCAGACGTCGCGGAAGCGTTTTTCGATGTCTGCGGACTTGGCCCAGAGGATGGGTTTGTAATAGGGGCCACGGGTATCTGGTTGGGTGCTCCACCACCAAGATCCGTCGTATGCGGCCTCGCGGGTGTAGAGGCGGGCGAGGGCAGTGAGGATTTTATTTTTAAGTTCTGGGTCGGTGGAGGCGGTGTGTTTGGCGAGGAGGCCATCAACGACGGCGGGGTCGTGGATGAGCTGGAGTGTACGCAGCGCTCCATCACGGCTGACGCTATCAACGGCGGCGAGGGATTGCTCGATGGCGTTGAGGGAGACGAGCGAGCGAATGGCGAGGTGTGGGATGATGACGGCTGGGTTGGGTGTGGCGTGAGGGCCCTCTTTTGAGTTTTTGGTGCCGACGGGTGGTTCTGCGAGGATTCTGAAATTTACGACTGATCCAGGATTGTGGGTGGAGCAAAGGGCGGCAGTGACTTTGAGGCGCTGCATGGCTCCGGGGATGATGTAGTGGATCACGGAGAAGGAATGGGTGCCGATACCTGTGGTGTGGGGCTTGCCATCGGCGCGCTGCATGGGTGCGCCGGTGGGAGATTTGTTGATATCGGTTTTGCCCCAGCCTTGAACGGCGGATTGCCACTTGAGGGTGGTGAGGGATACTTCTTTGCCATCGCGGTTGGTGAGGATAGGGTCGAACCAGCCGCCGTGGTCGCCACCGTTGCCATCTCCGCCCTCTTCGACGACGAGGTAGAGGTTATTGATCCCGACGAGGCTAATGTCGATATCAACGCTCTCTTTTTCGGTGAGTTTTGCGCTTTCAAAGAGCGGGGGTTTGGGTGCAGAAGTTGGGGTCTTGGTGGATGTTGGTGGTATGGCAACAGCAAGCAGTGCTTCAGCGGCTTCTTTTTTACCGATCCGGCCGAGGGCCACGGCGGCGGCGGCGGCGGCGCGCGGATTGGTGTTAGTGAGTGCTTTTTGGAAGGGTTCGAGGGGGAGCTTGCCGTTTTGCTTGAGGCGATCAGCGGCGGCGCGGAGGGCGAACTCTGTGAGGGCTGAGTCAGCGGCGACTTCGAGCAGGGCGGGGTTGGCTTCCGAACCGAGAAGTTGTTTGTAGGTAAAGATGGCGGCGACGCGTGCGGAGAGGGAGTTTTTAGCTTCTTTGGCGATTGCGAGGATGGCAGGAGCTAGCGATTTGTCGCCGCGGGTCAGGATTTCCTGCTGGCTCGCGAGGCGGGTGGTGGCGCTTTGGGTGTTGAGACCTTTGACGAGCGCGTCTGGGTTAAGTTTAGCGAGTTCAGGAAAGGGTTTGTAGGTCCAACCGTTGGGGACGACGCGTTGGACGAAGCCGCGTTGCGGATTTCCTTTGTAGCCAGCTCCTTCCCATGCGGCGATGTAAAGGCGGCCAGAGCCGTCGACATCGAGATCTGCAGGTTGGGAGAGGCCAATGAATTCTTCAGGTTTCTGAGTGAAGGAAGGACCATCCGGGGTGAGGCGATGGATGTAGATTTGGTTGCGGCCCCAGTCTGACATCATGGGTGTGTTGTTATATTTTTCGGGCCAAGTGGTTTCATCGAGGAAAAGTGCGCCAGTTCCGGAGCCACCGCCGAGGTCTTCGAGGGCGGGAATGATTTCATCAGTGAAGCTTTTGAAGAGCATGGGGTATCCATACTGACCGGTCTGTATGTGGTGGGCAAAGCGGACATTCCATCCGCCGCCGTCGTTGGTATTTTCGCGGCTGAAAACGTTGAGGAAGGGATCAATGGCGACGTCGTAGACGTTGCGGTGGCCTCGGGTGTAGGTTTCCAATTCGGATCCATCGGGACGGACGCGGACGATGCCGCCGCCGAGCATGGTGAGAGTGGTGCCGTCGGTACCTTGAGCGTTGACGAATCCGAAGTCACCTACGGAGATGTAGATCCAACCGTCGATGCCCATACGGATGCCATTGGTAGTGTGGTCTGCGCCGCGGTCCTGATTGTGTTTGGGGACTGAGATGTCGCGAACGAGGATTTTGGGTGGGCCATCGGCAATGCCGTCGTTGTTTTTGTCCTCGAGGACGGACAGGTGCATTCCTGTGAGGATACCAGTGTCGGCGGGGATGACAGTGTGAAGGACGTAAAGTTTGTCACCGATGGAGATGAGGCCGCGCGGGTTGTCTATGGTGGCGAAAATGGTATGTTTCTCGGCAATTCCATCATTGTCTGCATCGACGAGGCGGACAATGCGGCCTGTTCCAGGG
>CAIRGO010000049.1 GCA_903878115.1 Akkermansiaceae bacterium
GCCGTATTACGTGGTGGGGCCCGTCCCTGAGCCCCACTTGGCCAGCAACGCCCAGATGCAAGCGGCGGTGGAGGAGATCGTCCGCTACGAAGGCCCCGTTCATCAGGACGAAGTGGCCCGCCGCGTGGCCAAGGCCTGGGGCATGCAAAGGACGGGCGCGAGGATTTCCGCGGTAGCTATGGAAGGGCTGCTAGCGGCGCAGCGTGCCGGCACCCTGAAGAGCGATGGCCCGTTCTGGGAGGCCGCGGAGGGCGCGCGGCCCAGGGTGCGGCGACGTGCGGCAGAGTTGGCCAGCCTTCGAAAAGCGGAGATGTTGCCGCCGGCGGAGATTCGTTTTGCTGCTGGAGAGATTTTGAAGGACAGCGGACGAGCGCAACCGGATGAGGTGGCGAGGGAAGTGCTGAAGAAGATGGGGTTTGAGCGGGTGACGGAGGAGTTGATGGGGCGAGTGGGGGTGCTTGTTAGCTTGCCGTCGACGTGAATCGACCGCGGGGAAGATCTAGGATCGAATGATCTGAACGACGGGAAGAGGAAATCATGGTCGCGAAATTATCCAGACTTCAGAGCGCGGTGGCTGTCCAAGCGGCAATGAATGAATTTGTCAGCCTTGGGCGAGAGAAGTTTCTCCAGAAGTATGGGTTCAAGAAGTCCACCGACTATCTTGTAAAGGATCTGGTCTCGGGCGCTTGGTGTGACTCGAAGGCTATAGCGGGCGTTGCGTTTGGGAAACAATACCCGGATGAGGGGCCACTGAGGGCATCGGAATTTTCCGGTGGTGATGCCACTGTTGTTCCGAAATTGAAATCTCTAGGTTTCGAGGTTGTAAAAATCGGCGAAGACTGGACTGCCGAAGAAGTCGCGTTTACGGTCGATTCTTACTTCCGAATGCTGCAACTGGAAGCGCAGCAAAAGCCGTACAAAAAATCAGAATTTAACTTGCAATTACGTGAGTTAATTCCGCGACGTTCGCCTAAGTCGATTGAGTATAAGTTCCAAAATATTAGTTCAGTTTTGCATGGGCTGGGATTGCCGTTCATCAATGGTTTCAAGCCGTTGAGTAGTGTCCAGTTGCTACTGCGAAAATCCGTTCAGGAATTCATAAGTCGGAATTCTCCAGTATTGGAGAAGATTGTCGATGCGATGGAGGAGGTTAAGGCGCCCGAAGATAAGGAATTCTTGGCAAGGTTGGTGGAAGCGCCCAAAATTGAGTCTATTCCAATCCGCCAGGAGAGCGCGGCGATTCGCCTGCCCCGCAAAATTGACTTTGCAGGACGCGATGAATCAAATCGGAAGCTTGGTCGTGCAGGCGAGGAGTGGGTGTTCGGCTTCGAGCACCAGCGCTTGCTGAGTATCGGCGAGCCCGACTTGCTTCAAAAAATAGAGTGGACGCGACGTCCCCCCGTCTTCAGTAGCGGGCGGTATTAGAGTTTCCGGCTAGTGTAATGGCCTTTCCGGCCAAGTGTTTTGCGTACTGGGTGGGCGTCAGCCCACCCAGTCCCTGCTTAGGTCTTTCCTCGTTGTATTCCCGACGCCAGCGTTCAATCTCCAGACGAGCATGAGGAAGGCTGGTGAACCAGTGTTCATTCAGACATTCGTCACGCAGTCGTCCGTTGAACGATTCAACGTAAGCGTTCTGGTTGGGTTTTCCCGGCTCGATAAGTCGCAGTGACACTCCGTTCCGGTAAGCCCAGTTCAACATCGCCTTACCGGTAAATTCCTTGCCGTTGTCCGTCCGGATAACCGCAGGCCGTCCACGGCGAGAACACACCTCGTCCATCATCCGCGTCAGCCTTTCACCGCCAATGCTGTGTTCGGCCAAGACCGCTACAGCCTCGTGGGTCGCGTCATCGACAATCACCAGCGCCTTCAGGCTTCGGCCTGTCGCGATACGGTCGAACACAAAATCCATCGACCAGAC
>CAIRGO010000050.1 GCA_903878115.1 Akkermansiaceae bacterium
CAGGATTTCGGGATCATCTACAATCCGGATCGCGTCACTCCCGTGGGGGTGTTCGAATCGAACGACAAATTCTTCGCGGATTCGCGTGACGTTTTCATTCACGGCCTCACCGGGGAAACGAGATCAGGAAGCTGCTCCTCGCTGCCTGCGTTTTACATCGCCGTTGGTCGCCGACTGAAGTATCCACTCTCGTTGGTCAGCGCGAAGAACCACCTGTTTGTGCGTTGGGAGGATCAGGAGACGCACCTCAATATTGAAGCTGCCGCCGTTGGGATGAACACTTACGATGATGCCCACTATCGAAAATGGCCGTATCCAATGACCGCTCAAGAAGAGAAGGACAACGGATTCATCAAGAGCATGACTGCCGCCGAGGAATGCGCCGTGTTCATGTCGATTCGTGGGCATTGCCTCATGGCCGCAGGGCGGAGCAATGAGGCAATATCCGCTCACGAGCAGGCTGTTCGTCTCGCCCCACAAGCGAAGCTTTACGGGATCATTCTCGACATCGCCAAACGCGAAGCTGCCGCACGCACCTTGCCGTAACCCCGAGGGGTCGGAATGCCGCCAGATCCGACTCTTTGGGACGATCCTCCCGAAACCGCTTGGATGCTCTGGCATCAGCAACAAGCCATACGAAATCCGAGACCACTCCTTCCCGGCGAACCGCCTGATCCAACACCTCGCCCACCAATGCCAAGTCAACCCGGGAATCCGAATTTCGGCTTGCCGCCGTCCCAGCAAAACTGCTAAGTGTCCACGGAAACAGGCAAACTTATAAAAAATCTCAAAATCATCCTACTCGCGCTCGTCCACTTGGTCTTCTTGGCCAACTCTGAGCCGTACCCAGAAAATCAGGCCAGCGGTTAAGCTATGATTGTGGTGTGTGGGAGCGGCATTTAAACCGAACCGAACACACAAAAAATGAAAGGCAAACGAAGAAGACACGACCCCGAATTCAAAGCCCGCGTAGCGCTTGAGGCGCTCAAGGGCATCAAAACCATCCAGCAGATCGCCAAGGAATTCGACATTCACCCCGTTCAGGTTTCCGACTGGAAGAAGACCATGGCTCAGGGAGCCGCGAGCGTCTTCGGCCCCGGAGCCGGAGGGACTGAATCCGAAAGTTTCGAGCGCGAACGCGCCCAGCTACACGCCAAGATCGGCCAACAGGCTGTTGAACTGGACTGGTTGACAAAAAAATCCAAACAACTCGGTCTGTGAGGGATCGCATCGCGTTGGTGGACAAACAGCATCCCAAAATCAGCATGAGAAAACAATCGAAGCTGCTAGGCGTGGCGCGTTCTACGATCACCTACAAACCCGTGGACGAAGATCCGGAGGACATCCGCATCAAGCGGCTGTTGGACGAGATCTACATGAAGGATCCGTGCCTTGGCAGCCGCCGTCTGGTGACGGTGCTGGAGCGCGATCACGGCATCGCGACGGATCGCAAGCGCGTCGCGCGCCTGCGGCGCGAGATCGGCCAGGAGGCGATCTGGTGCAAACCGCGCACCAGCATTCCGGACAACGGCCACCGCAAGTATCCCTACCTGCTACGTAACCTCACCATCGACCGCCCCGACCAGGTCTGGTGCTCAGACATCACCTACGTGCCCATGCCCCGAGGCCACGCCTACCTGTGCGCCGTGATGGACTGGCATTCGCGCAAGGTGCTCGGTTGGGCGCTTTCCAACACCATGGGAACGGATCTTTGCCTGGAGGCTTTGGAAATGGCGTTGAACTCCACCGGCAGAGTCCCGGAGATTTTCAACACCGACCAGGGCTGCCAGTTCACCTCAGCGGAATGGACGGGAAAGCTGTCAGATCTGGGGGTGAAAATCAGCATGGATGGCAAAGGCCGATGGATGGACAACGTCTTCATCGAGCGGCTCTGGAGGAGCGTGAAATACGAACGGATCTACCTCTTCGAGCACGCCACATTGCCAGCCTTGCACGGGAGTCTTGCGGAATGGTTCGAGCGCTACAACCACTGGCGCCCCCATGAAAAGCTCGGTAACCTGACTCCCGCCGTCGTCTGTCAGGCAATGCCCGCAACCCCGAAAGCAGCATGAAAACGCGCATCCTCCCGGCTCTGGCACGACTTGGGGCTACCCGCCCCAAACCCCGGCAAGCTGATGTCAGCTTGACCACACCCGCCCCCTTTTTTTCCACCGGAAGAAGAGTAACCTTGACCCAAGAACCATGATCTCCCATCAATCCGTCGCACCCCTCCACCATAGCTTAGCTTAGCCATTGAGTGGTCGGATTTTCGGCGCCGCCTCACTCAGCCCAAGCGCACTACGATCCAAATATCGGGCGGTGGCTCAGCAGGGATCCGATTGCGGAAAGAGGCGGGGTGAATTTGTATGGGTTCGTGGGGAATGACGGCGTCAACAGGTTGGACTATCTTGGACTTGAAAAGTGGATCACCTATACAAGTGAATATGGAGATACGGAAAGCGGACAACCGAAAACGACTTCTGAAATTTGGGGAATAATCAACAATAACGGGGTTCTCAGACATTC
>CAIRGO010000051.1 GCA_903878115.1 Akkermansiaceae bacterium
GGAAGGTCAGCTTTCAGCATCAGGCTTGCTTATCTGATCGCCTTCCCAGTTAATTCCCAAGACTGTTGGACGTAATTCGAATAGGCAATTTTCACCGAATTCCTTTGTTTTTAAAATGTTTTCGCCTTGGTGACAGAAAAATTTCTTATCTCATCTTACAGATGATCACGTGCTTGCCGTTTATTTGTCGTATATTCACCTTAACAGATTCGCCCCACGCTTTGTTTTCCTCAGACTTTGTTACTGCAAGAGTTCCTTTGTCACCATAGAAGGTCAGCCCAGCGACTAGGTCTTGTAGCGAAGACGTTGATGCGATAAAGATGCAATTGACGCGTTGAGAGCCCATTTTCCCTGCTGATCCACCGAGTCAATCGCGATGATATCTTCCCACCTCACGCCGTGACTGATTAGCGAGGAAAGTTTGCGAACCTCACATAACTTCGAAGCGTATTTGACAAAGCATCCCATTCTGAAATTCCACTTACCTTTACGCCATGAAGTCGATCCGCCCCATTCGCGCACTGTAAACGCAGGATAGGGGAATAGCTTTACCTTGCTTTTAGCTCTAGCCAACGAAAAGGATATGAAACGCTCCAAATTCCAGTTTGATTTTCCCGACATTGCGGAGGCCAGTTGTGATGGAGTTGTAAGGACCGGATGCAGAATGTTCAGATATGTTTCATAATTTGATTGAGAGAGAACGACAAGACGATCGGTGAGCCCCCCATAGCCTTCGCCGTTAGGAATCCAAATTACCTCTGGCTCAAGGTATTCAAGAGCGGGGTGCGGGACATCCCAGATAAAATCCGAGCGCGTAACCACTATCCGTTTGTACTTAGAAAATATATCTTCTGACTTTAGACATCGCAGCAAGAACAATCTAAAATACAGAAGTATTCCAGTTCTTCCTGGGTGACTGCCATCGCCCCTGACGCCGCCGAGCCATTGATTTCCGACCTTGAGTAAAACGCGCCAGTCTTCAGATGATCCAAGATCTTTCTGGGCGAGATCGAATGCATCACCTCAATCTTTATAGGGTATAGTCGTCCAGCGAAACTTAGCATGCGTCCAAAACGGATTTGAGTAGTCGTATGTCTTCGGCGTTTCGATGCAGACAGCTAAGTCTGCTTTCAAATGGTCCAGAAGGTTCGCTCTGAATTTTTTCCAAGTTAGAGAATGTGCACGGCTCTCGGCCATTACACAAACTAATGTACCATTCTGCATACAATTACTGTAAGTAGTAGAGAAAACACAGTGCAGAAACGATTGACGAAAAAAACAAAATTGCTGCTCTCCATAGAAGATAAAAGGTGGGGGGATTAAGGCGTCTGTATTTGATTAAAGAAACAGCGGGCGAATGTGTCTCTCTAACAAATTGACGGTTACGTTTTTCGCAATGATGTCTTTATGCGTTTTCAAAGCATCGGTGTAGCGTGTGCCGAGCTGCGCTGCGATTTTAAAACCAACATGGAGAAGCTGGCGGAAATGCGGATTGTATTCTGGGCAGCTTGGAATGTGTCGCAATGCATTGATGTATTGGCTGCTGGTCCACGCGTTGACTGTCTCAGCTGTCGGCAACTTGTCATTGTCGATATCGATCACCGTCGCATAGGGTTGGCAAAGAGCCTCTTTGTAATCAAGGGCTTTGGCGTAGATTTCCTTAGCCAGTGCTAGGGCCTCACCATCGGCTTCGGCGAGGCCAATCAACTCTTCCAGCCAATTGGTGCCCGCTGTTTTGATGTGCAATCCGGCACCCGTGCGCTTTAAGGAGCGACGAATCGCAGGGTAAATCGAGAATTTATCTGAACCCGAATGAACGCTTAATTTTAAGGTGCTGGGAAGTCGATACGCCGCGATGGCGTGGGCAATGACAGCCAAATCGTCGTTGAATTCTTTTTCAAATTGTTCGACGTCGCCGACATAATCGACGCCTTTATTGAATCGCCCCGTAAACTTTGGAGCAATGGTTTGAATCGGCACTTGTTGATCACTGAGTGCCGCGAGAATGATCAATAACTCGGCAGGTGTTTGCGGAGAATCAGTTTCATCCATCGATACTTCAGTGATGAAGTCGGTTCCTTTGGCATTGAGAATATGACGGTAAATGGCACCAGCTTTTTGCGTAGCGAGTAAGAATTTATTGGCGATGCGTGTTGCTTCTTCTAACGAAATATTAAAAGGAGTATCAATCCCTTCGATCGAAATCGTGCCGATTAATTCCGGATGATTGCCAAGAAATTTCGCCACGTCGGCAGGGTCTGCTGCTTGACCAATGTCATCGGCGACATCAAGCGTAAAGAAATCGCAAGGCGCGAGAAAACGATCTACGGTGGTGAGATTGATGTGGTCGGCATCAAGATGATAGGCTTTTGTCCAACCAAGCGCTGCCACGGCTTCATCGGCAGCGGCACGTGTGCCAGATGGTTCAGAACCAATGATGGTGTGTTCGCGATTGGATTTATTCCAAACCGGAACAATCTCAGCGCCTTCCTGAGCTGCGGTGATAAATGCTTGAAGCTGAGAAGATGCTTGGTGAGCGAAACGATCGCCGACGCCGAAAGTGAATGGAGAAATAGTTTTCATGATTTGTTAGATAGTTAGTTAGAGTGTTTATTGAACTTCGATAACAGCCTTGATCGCGCCGAGATGAGGGTCGGTAAAGGCAGGGAATTTTTCAGGAACTTCGTTGAATTTGATGCGATGCGTGATCCAAATATCGGTGTTAATTTTGCCTTCGGCGATCAGTTGAATGATTTTGGGGAAATCGGCAGGATGAGCATTGCGCGAAGCCAGTAGGGTGAGCTCTCTGCGATGTAAGATCGGCGCATGGGGAAAACTAAGTTCTTGTGTGGTGATTCCCACGTAAACCACTCGCCCCGTAAAGGCGGCGAATTGAAAACACGTGGACATGGAATGCACACTTCCTGTGGCATCGATGATCACATCAGCGAGATTTCCATCGGTGAGCGCGTCCAGCGCCGCAATGTTTTCAGCAGCATCAGTGCTTGCGAGAATCCCCTGAATGCCGAGGTTATTTTTGCAGAAGTCCAATCGACTTTGCACCATGTCCATCACGATCACATTAAGATCCATCAGCTTGAGAAATTCCAAGCAGGCAAGGCCAATAGGACCTGCGCCGATGACCAATACGGTTTCTCCAGGCTGAGGATTTCCTCGATTAACGGCGTGGAGACCGATGGCGAGAGTTTCCACTAATGCGAGTTGATCGTAACTGAGTTGGTTGCCTGGATGTAATTTCCGCGCAGGAACCGTCCAAGTATTCGTGCGCAAGCCACCGTCGGTATGCACGCCGAGCACCTGCACACCGGGGCAGCAATTCGGATTACCTTTGAGGCTGGTGCGTGAAAGCGGATCGTTGATGTAAGGCTCTAACGAACAGCGGTCGCCGACTTGTAAATGCGTAACGTTTTCGCCGATGGCGACGACTTCCAATCCTAGCTCGTGACCAGGAATTCGTGGGTAGGAAAAGAACGGCATCTTACCGAGGTAACCAGAAAGGTCTGTGCCGCAAATGCCCATGCGATGAGTGCGAACAATCGCTTCATCAGGCCCGCAACTGCTGGCATCCGAGCAGTCGATGATATTGATTTCTTTGGGAGAGGTAAATTGAATGGCTGACATAATGATCAATTGTTTTCTGGGAGGCCTTCCTTGTGGCCAAGATTCTTAACGGGGGCGAAAATTTCTAATACTTGCGCGAGTAGTGATTCGTCAATCGGCGCATCTAACCATTTTGCCCATTGAGCAATGTTGTTAGGGTTAGCGGAACCAGCAATAGTCGTGGTGATCGCTGGATTGGCGCAAGAATATTGCAGTGCTACTTGCGCGATATCGACACCGTGAACAGCACACAATTTCGCCGCAGCACGCGCAGCTGCTTTGACCTCCTCTGGTTCTTTGAGCCAAACGGGTAACTCAGCATTTGTCAGCAATCGTGCGGAAAATGGACCAGCATTGATGGCTCCGATTCCTTTTGGCTGGAGACGTGGGATCAACTCATCATAGAAACGAGTATTCTGCAATGTGTATTGATTGTAGGAGAGCACGCAATCGATATCGTTTTCGACGTGATCAAGCACCGTGTTAAACGTTTTCATTGGATAACACGAAAAGCCAATGGCTTTCACCAAGCCTCGTTTTTTGAGATCTAAAATGGCAGGGATTGTTTCTTCCCAAATTTGCGGAAGGCTAACAAATTCCACATCATGCAGCAACAATACATCAAGGTAATCGGTGCCAAGACGATGCATCGATACATGCACTGATTCTTCGACACGTTTCGCTGAAAAATCAAAATGCTCTAACGAATAGCGTCCGAGTTTTGTTCCCAGCATGTAAGTATCTCGCGCATGTTTTTTCAGTGCGATTCCTAACAAAACCTCTGACATGCCACGACCATAAAAGGGCGAGGTGTCGATAAAATTCATTCCTAGATTAATCGCCGTGTGAACTGATTGCAGCGCTTCATTCACGTCCACAGAACGAAATTCCGCGCCGAGGGATGAGGCCCCAAAGGAGAGCACGGGAAGATGCAAATCTGATTTTCCGAGTTGTCGTTTTTCCATAAAATGTTAGATGATGGTCGATAAAATAAACTGCTTTGCCGCAGCATCAGCATTGGGAAGGGGTAGTATTTCCGCAGAGAGATATCCTTGATAGGAGAGTTGATAAAGCAATCGTAAAATTGGCATGCGATCGGTGTGCCCGAAACCAATCGCGCGACGGTTACTATCAGCAAAATGAATGTGCCCGATGTGATCGATGTTCTCCGCGATCGCTTGTTCACATGAGACTTCTTCAATATTCATATGAAACAAATCAGCTAGAATTTTCACATTCGTTAGTTGATGATCGGCGAGAAATTTTGCGGAGTCTGCCACTGTATTGAAAAGATTTGTTTCGTAACGATTCAATGGCTCATACAAAAAAACTGTTCCGTATTGAGCAGCGCGCGCGGAGATGATTTGCAATGCATCAGCAAGATAAACAATGGCCAGATCGCGCGGCACAGCGGCGTTATGCTTGCCTTGCATCGAGCCAAGGATCGCTGGCGCTCCCAATGTTCCCGCGAAGTCGACCAATGACAAAATGAATGCTAAGGCGCGCTCACGAAAAACTGGATCAGCATCCGTGAGCGTTAGGCCATGTTTTACCATGCCGGCACCCGTGCCGACTGCGGCAATCGCCAATGAGTGTTTCTGTTGCAACTCGCGAATTTCTTCGACGGAAATGTAATCGGCCGATGGGAGAAATAGTTCCACGGCATCAAAGCCATGAGCGGCAGCTTTTTGAAATCCGATAGCAAGTTCGTCATGAAAAACGAATGGACCGCTTGCTGCTTCAGCGACGCGGCACAGGGTGACTGCGGTTCTCATGTGGATTACTCGGATTCTAAAATAATGTTTCCGTAGGCTGTGGGATCGCCAGTTCGGATCAGTCCGATGGCATGTGGCACGCGTTTTTTGAAATCCACGTGGGCTTCGCGGGTCAGAGGTATGGAGCCGAATGATTGCGCAAATTTCGCGATCGTTTCAGGAGTATTGGTTTGATGAAATTCCTCCGCCTGCCAGATGCGGCCAATTTTGAAATTAGCCTTCAATAGATCCAACACTTCGAGCACCGTAGGAATACCGCGGGTAAGCGAAATATCCACTGTTTCGATTTCCGGCCAATAGGGGAAAGCCCAGTCGGCAATGACAAGAGTATTGGTGTGGCGAACACGCGCGATCAGGTCTAGCACGTGTGGATTGATGATTCCCGTTTGTATCATATTTTGGTAAAAAGTTGGCTCACAACTGTCATACATATTTTCCATCTTGTCATTAAAATAATCCACTCTAGAATCAGCTCTTTTATGCAACATAGCAATAAAGTGATTCAATCCATTCAAGACGACATTATCTCGGGAAAGATTCCTGTAGGCGATCGTTTGCCCTCAGAAGAAAAATTGTGCGCGAATTACGGAGTGAGCCGAACTGTTATCCGAGAAGCGTTGCAAAACTTGCGTGGCAGGGGATTATTGCGCACTCTCAAAGGGTCAGGAACATACATCGCGGAGAGCAGTTTAGACACCTTAGCCGGTGCGATGGAAACCTATTCAGTTTTATCGGAAGATGGTGATTTTCTCGATCTGATCGACTTTAGAATTCTTCTAGAAAGCGAGTGCGCCAGGCTGGCCGCCTCACATGCTGGTGAGAGTGAGATCAAATCATTGCAGGTCGCCTACGAAGCGATGAACGATGAAAAAGAAGACAGCATTCGTTTCGTGACGCTCGATATTTCCTTCCATCAGTTGATCGCCAAATGTTCGGGTAATCGTATTTATACTGCCGTATTGCGCTCAATGGAAAAAAAATGCATCGACTATGCGCACAAAAATCGAGGCGCTAATAACTGGCATGAAGTCGTGATGGACGCGCATCGAAAAATCCTTGATGCGATCGAACGCGGAAAACCCGATGAAGCAGCGGAATCAATGCGTCTGCATCTTGTGTCATCGCGCAGACACTTTGTTGATCTGCAAAAAAAAGGCTAAATCGCCAAATTTTTGCATATATTGCTAAACCATTTGGGATATTGTAACATATTCCTTCAGAATATATATTTGCAATTTTGGCGATGATGCCTATTTTTCAACCTAGATCTAACCCACGTTTTTGATTATCGATTCCATGAGAAGAATTCATCCAGCCATCTTTTCGTTGCTCATGCTGGTGATGAGCACCTCAATTCTGCGGGCAGAAGCTATGCTTCAGTATTTCGGTTCGTCATGGAACGAAATAGAGAAAAGGATACCCGAGTTAGCGGAACGTGGTTATGATTCATTATGGCTTCCACCTCCGTTTAAAGGCGGCTCTGGCACGTATTCAGTGGGATTTGATACCTTTGATCGCTTTGATTTAGGCGATCGAGATGGCAGCGGCACCGTTCGCACCAAGTATGGAACCAAAGCTGATTTGCTTAGCTTGATGAAAGTAGCGCATCGATTCGGTATGCGTGTTTATTTCGATAACGTAATGGCTCACAATGCAGGACCGCTAAACAATACGACCAATGCAGGGATTTTGTTTCCTGGCATCCCAGGCTTTGTTCCAGAAGATTTTCACATTGTTCGTGAAGCCAATGGCACATGGCGCAAACCTGCTGATTGGCCGAATTGGAATGACGAATGGCAAGTTCTCAATCGTAATCCCTTTGCGTGGGACATCGCCAATGAGCATCCAAATAACGTTAGTTTCAATCCAAATGGCACGAGCGAGGCGAATACCTATCCAAAATGGAGCGGCATTCGACACCCCGGACAATATCAATGGTATCCCGATACAGACCTCTCTGTTGGCACGAACCAAGAAGGAGGTCCAGTGTATCCGTTTGCAAACAAAGAACCATTTAGCGACATAGGATACATCGATGGGGCTGCTACTATCGGCGCTAACAATGGCAAATTCGACTGGAAAGATACCAACAGTAATGGACAACACGATGTGGGTGAAATTTCCGAGTCTTTTACCGACACAGGTGTTGATCCCAGCGTTTCATGGCGTCAAACGACACAATGGGGCTACGGCGATGGAAGATACAATATGGGCAACATTGTCGCAGAAGATGTCAACGCCATGCTTTATCGCGCGGTGCGCTGGTTCATCGACGAAGCCAGTCCTGATGGTTTTCGCCTTGATGCAGTGAAGCATGTGCCTTCTGGTTTTTTTGGCAAGCAATCAGGCACTGACAAGGACTTTGTGAATTGGGGTTACAACGGGCAGATCCAAGAACAATTCAACATCACACGCGGCTTTTCCGACTGGAATAATCATCGCGATACCAACTTTAATGCGGAATACCAAGCGCGCGATGATGCGTTTCTTTTCGGCGAGCATCTAGGATCACCACCAGCAGAAGGCGGCTACCTCGATGCTGGCATGCGCATCGCGAATGATAACTTGCTCAATACCGTCAAAAACGGAATTGGTAGCAGCTTAGCAGGCTATGATCAGGTCAATTATGGAGCCTGGGGAACTCCCAGCACGGGGATGAATTACGTGATGAGCCATGATAACAATTACCTTTACAGTGGAGACCGGTCGCTGGCTCATACTTACATACTGACGCGTGAGGGGAGCCCGATTGTCTACACGGATGGCTACAATCAAGACGGGGCACCGAGTTATTTTCCCAAGCCATCAGGCGTGAATTTTTTAGGGCAATTCAGCGATAGTAGCGTCATTTCTGCCCTTGCAGTGCATCGTGATTTTGCCCGTGGGTATCAAATCCCCAAGTTTTCAGATCAAAATTATTGCGCTTATGAACGTATCGATGATCGAGAAAAAAAATCGGGCGCGTGGAACGGCCAAACAATGTTGTTCATGATGGCACGCAACTATCAAGGGTTTGGTCAAGCCCGCAGCTTTTCTACTGGTTTTCCTGTCGGCGCCACCTTAGTCAATCAATCGCCCCATGGTGGTCGTTTTCGCGTCTCAGTGAATAATTCAGGCGTAGTCGTCGATGGTTCTAACAATTTACCTATTGTTCCGTCAAATGGTTGGTTTGCCTTTACTTGGCATAATCCGATTTTACCACTAGTGTGGCAGGCGGCAGCTCATCGAGAAGAAAAACCAGCGATAGAAATTTTCCAAAACGGCATTAAAGCCCCAACGATTTCTCACTGGCGTATCGATGGCAAAGATGGCGATCCCGCCTACAATCCTTATGGCATGCCAGCGGGGGATACCGCTGCGAAGTCATATCGCGTGCAGATTCCGAGAGTGACTGATGGATCAAATCTTCGTTTCCTAGCTAGAGCCGATGGTTCAGCGGGAAACATCCGCATGAAACTTGATGGGGGAATTGACATGAACTCACAAATGACACCAGCGCTGGGTCCACAAACGGGCGATCTTCGCGATTTTGCGCCTGGTTTGAACACTGATCAGTTCGATACGCCCGATGCGGTGAAGCAGAGTTCGATCGACACCTATGTGGGTTATGAGCAGATGAAATTCGTCTCGCGCACTTCTGAAAAATTTGCAGCGAGAGTCATTTCTCGCAATGTCATCGGCACTCCAGGAGCAGAGACTTACCAAGCGACGATCGGCTCGACAGGATTCAGCATCAACGAGGGTAGTGGGGTGAATGATAGCAGCACGCGAAATACCAATTGGGTCTTTCATAATCCAACACTAGCGAATGAAGCAGGATCTCCCGTTTTGCAGATGAATCCTGCACCGCAGGATGCAGCAGGCGTTCCCTTCGATCTATGGGTAAAAGTCGGTTATCAATTTGAATGGGATCGCGTTTATGTGTATTATACAACTGATGGCACAAGCTACCCTGAAGGCATTGACGGCGTTGGAAAAGGCAACACGCAGGTGATTCAGGGCAACTGGTCATTTAATGGCGTTAATGAAGGCGCTGGCGTTCCTGATTGGTGCAAAGCAACCATCCCAGCATTGCCAAGCGGCACGGTATTTCGGTATAAAATTGGCATCCGTCGCACTGCTGCGGCAACTGATGTTTTCCCATTTTCCTCGACGAATATCGATCTCGCAGAACGCATGGAAACGCAGTTTGAAATTACTGGGTTCAATGCAACAACGGCAAAATATTTCGTGCATAATGATTACGGCAAACAAGCGACGGGCCTAGAAGAAGGCTATCATGTCCTGCGCTCGCGTAATTTTGTGAATCGAGGCGATGGCGCGTCGATCTTTAAAACCAACACGCAAGTATTTTATTACGACCAGCAACGCGCAGATGGATTGGTGAGATACCCTAACGAAAACGACACTCTTGGAGGATCTAGTTATGGCGCCGTTGTGCTTACAGATGCATCAGTCAGTGAAGTTTGGTATTACATCGATGATCTTGATGCAGCTAACGATAATCCCGCCACGGGCAATGGATTATACAACTGGAAGCAAGCGACACAAGAAACCTCTCCCTCCAATCTCGGCAACAGTGACTACGCGAAAGAATGGAAATTTGTTTATCAAAACATGCCGAATTTTGGAACTGCGAACATTGTGGTTCGTCTCAAGGAGCCATCATCATCTGCCAATAACGCACTGAGTGATGTAGCAGGTTGGTTCAAAACAATCACCCGAGTTGTGAACACGGGAAGCTCGCTCAATTTCAATATTGGCATCCCCACCTTCGCAGGAGAAGTGGTGGATAAAAATTACACCATGCGTGCTTACTTCAAGAAAGAATTGATTCCATCAGGCATGAGCGATGCTGATTTTCTTAATGAAGTATCGATTTTGATTAGCAGCACGATCAGTGGACAAGATGACAACCCCATTTTTCAACCTCGTGTGGGATATGTGTTGAACCGTGATGTCAATGCTACGGAGCATTCAATCGCTTTTACGTTTCCGAATCTATACAACGGCAATCCAGATTTTCTTCATACCGTGCGCATCGTACATCAACGCGGTTCCATCACTTTGAGCGATAGTGAATTGGTGAAAATGCGACTTGATGAAACATCGGATACCGATAGCGATGGCCTACCAGACTTCTGGGAACGACTCTATACGTTAGATCCGTATAACGGCGCTGGACGCAATGGTCCAACAGGCGACGATGATGCTGATGGCTATGGTAATTCTGATGAGTTTCTCGCTGCGATGAATCCGCTTAGTCAAGATGGTGAACTTTTCCCCAAGCTACGCATCGAACCAAACACCGGTTGGCCAGGCACTTGGAAGTTAAAATTTCCATCGATACCCAATCGTCGCTATCGCATGATGTATTCGGATGATTTGCAAACTTGGAGTCCATGGACAGGGGATATGGTGACAACTGGACAAGCGGCCAATCCTCTCAATACATGGATCGATGATGGACAAAGCACCACCCCGCATCCGTCCACAAAAGTAAAACGTTTCTATCGACTTCATTTGATGATGCCTTGATGGGGCCCGGCGATCAAGCTAGGGAAATGATCGACAGCAATGATCTTTTAATAACGAATCGTCCCCGAGGGACGAGGAAGAGGATGGGGGACGTAACCCCACGACGGCGCACGGAACGCGCTTGTCGTGGGCTTTTATAAAAACGTCCCCGAGGGACGTGATAGCAACGGATTTTCAATCGCTCTTTTGTCCCTTGAGGGACAACTCATAAAAGCCCATGACAAGCGTCAGCGCAGTCATGGGGTTGAGCCACCAACAGGAACCGTGTCCCTCGGGCTTGTCCTTCGGAGCCCTTGGGCGAAGTAGGGACACCTCATCAGTCGTGATGCGTGAACCATGAATCGCTCCCAAAGGACTTCATTGTCCTAGCTTTATCGCCCTGCTTGATGGGTAAGTCACTCGACCTTACTAGCAATTTCGCCATCGGCTAAGCGAGTGATGAGCTTTGCTCCCGATTTCACGTCGTTATGAGAACGTAGAACATTGCCTTTTTCATCAAAGGTAATCGAATATCCTCGTTGTAAAGAGGACTCCGGCCCCAAGGTGCGTAGAATATTTTCCAAATGACGTAGTTGTTTTTCCCTAGCGGAAAGTTGTTGTGTCACCGTGAGATGCATGCGTTTGCGCAAAGCTTCGATTCCCTCAGCACGTCGTTGTAAGAGCAATAGCGGATGTTGCGCGCGGTGGGATAATTTCACCAATTCCAATCGCTGTTCGATTTCTGCTAACCGTAACTGTAGTGTTTTCTGCAGTCGCTCGCGCAAGCCGTCTACTCTCATGGTTGGCTCGCGTAAGAGTCGCTCGCCATTGCGCTGAAGTGCGCCGCGACGCATCGCATCGATACGCCATTGGAATTGTGCCATTTTTGTGGCGATGCTTTGCTTCATCCGTCGCTGCACGATGATCAATCGACTGATCAATTCAGCGGCATCAGGCACCGCGATTTCTGCGGCGGCACTGGGAGTCGGGGCGCGCAAATCTGCGACAAAATCAGCAATGGTAAAATCCACTTCATGACCTACAGCGGAAATAACAGGGATCGAACAGCTCGCGATGGCGCGCGCTACGATTTCTTCGTTAAAACACCAGAGGTCTTCTAGCGAACCGCCGCCACGACCGACGATCAGCACATCACAACGCGGCGTATGCGTATCGTCAGCAAGAGAAAATTGTTTCACTGCTGCCGCGATTTCACGCTCGGCACCACGCCCTTGAACTCGGACTGGTATGAGATACGGTTGCGCCCACGGAGCGCGCCGCGCAAGGATGTTGAGGATGTCCTGAATCACTGCGCCGGTCTCCGACGTAACGATGCCAATTTTCCGCGGAAATGTGGGCATTTTCCTCTTTTCGGATTGTTCGAATAAGCCTTCCGCGAGCAGTTTTTTCTTTAGCGCTTCGAAGCGAGCTTGCAATTCGCCAAGTCCTGCAGCTTCAGCACGCAAGACGATAATTTGCAATGAGCCGCGGGCTTCGTAAACCGTCGCCTCGGCAAAACAACGCACCTTCGCACCGTCTTCTAGTGACTCGTATCCCTGGCGTTTTCGTGCACCAAACATCGCGCATTGAATCTGGGCGTTATCATCCTTTAACGTGAAATACCAATGGCCACTGCCTTGTTTTTTCAAATTGCTGACTTCTCCTTCTACCCACACTTCTCCGACATCAATCTCAATGACGTTTTTGATGCGCCGCAACAGTTGCGTGACGGATAATGTTTTCTCAGACACATGTGTATGATGAGCAGAGGTGTTCAATAGGCAAGACGAAAGCGGGAATTCATGCGAATTGTTCTTGCGCATTAGGCCAATCATGGGGCAAAGGTAGCGCCCCGCAATATCATGAGTGAGAATGTTACCATTGAATCCATCGGAGAAGTATTTCGCAACCATCAAACGTTTGCACTGATGAGTCATCTTCGTCCTGATGGCGATGCGATCGGCTCACAGCTCGCCCTCGGCCTTGCGTTAGAGGAGATGGGAAAAACAGTGTATTATTGGAATGTCGATGGACTGCCAGAAAGCATGGAATTTCTCCCATATTCGGATAAAATTTCACTACCACCCGAAGTCGCGCCTCTGATCGATGTGGCGGTGGCGCTTGATACTGCCACCAAAGTTCGCCTCGGCGAAGCCAATATTGCGGCCTGTGCACAGGCGAAACTATGGGTCAATATCGACCATCACATGTCCAATCCTCGCTATGGCGACATGAATTACGTCGATGCCACCAGCCCCGCGACTGGCCAAATCATTTATGAAATCATCCAGGCCTTGCAGATGCCGCTGCCTGATGGCACACGCGATGCAATCTACGTAGCCGTCTCGACCGACACCGGGTCCTTTCAGTATGATTCCACCACCGCAAAAACCTATCGCATGGCTGCGGATCTCATGGATCGCGGATTGAAGATTGGTCAGATCAATGCGAAAACCTATGACAATCACCCGTATCGTCGTGTGGAGTTATTGCGCACCTTGCTCAATACGTTAGAACTCAGCGCCGCTGGGAAAGTCGCTTCATGGGAAATGTTAGACGCTACCCGTGTCTCACTGCAGTTGCAACCCGATGATAGCGAAGGATTGATCGATATGATCCGTGCAATCCGCGGCGTGCAGGTAGCGGTGTTTTTTGAAGAACTCCCCGACGGTAAAATTCGGGTTTCAATGCGTTCCAAAGATCGCTCGGTTGATGTTTGCAAAATCGCCACCATTTTCGGCGGTGGCGGACATTACTTAGCCGCAGGGATCCGTATGGCGGGTCCAATAGCAGCGGCAAAAGAACTCGTGCTTGCTGAAATCGCCAAGGCAATCTAACAATTTTCCAATTTATGAATCCAGAAGATATTTATCAAGGCCCCAGCGGCGTATTATTAATCGATAAAGCACCAGATTTCACTTCGCATGACGTAGTGGCGGTGGGACGTCGTGCGCTCAACACCAAAAAAATTGGTCATTGCGGCACACTCGATCCAATGGCTACTGGTTTGCTCATGTTGGTCGTGGGACGCGCCACAAAAATCCAAGATTTACTGATGAGCGAGGACAAAGAATACCAAGGAACGATGACCTTGGGCAAAACGACAAGCTCGCAGGATAAAGAAGGGGAAGTGTTAGAAGAAAAACCCGTGCCCGCATTCAGTGAGGCAGACATTCGCAAAGCATTCGATGCCTACCTTGGCGACTTCGAGCAACTCCCGCCGATGGTCAGCGCGATCAAAATGAACGGTGTGCCTCTATACAAACTTGCGAGAAAAGGCCAAGAAGTGGAGCGGAAATTACGTCCCGTAAAAGTAGCATCGTACGAGATCACTCGCATCGAACTGCCAGAAATTGATTTCACGGTGCGTTGCACCAAAGGCTTTTATGTGCGCACTTATACCCACGACATCGGTGCGGTACTCGGCTGTGGCGCACATTTAAGCAATTTGCGGCGCACACGTTCGGGGAAATTTACGTTAGAACGCGCCGTGACGATCGATGAACTCAAAACCATGCCGCGCGAGGAATTGCTAACACGTTTGATCAGTCTTGCTGAAATTTCTTTAATGCGCGGCGTATCATGAAGAATTTCCCTGCCACAAGGTGGCAATGGCTAGTAGCCTAGGGTGATTTTTCATAATAATCACCCTAGGAAAATGGTTCAAAAAAATCTTTCCGACCTGAAATGGGCGGTGGAATTAGAATTTTAACACCTATGTTACCAGTAACGCACCATACACCGCGCATGCAGGGCGGGATGATATTTTGTGGGATTTCACCTGGGGTATTTTTGTTTCACAAAATCACCTCAGGCTATTGGCCATCGTCGCTATGCGAAGCAATCATTATTGCCTTGGTTCACCGCGAAATAATTTTCCGGATTGCCATTGGCAAGATCGGTAAAATATCGCACAAGGCTCGCGCGTGACTGAAACCATAGAGCACAAAGTGAAAATGTCCCCCGACCGGGTATTTTTCCGATTGTGCGCGATGTTTTTTGTGTTAGGCCTAGGCCCTGGATTTTGGTTGCCTGGGCTTGTCAATGTCTTAAAAACGCAAGGGTTTTCGCCCGGATGGTCGGCACTCGTTTTTTTGATTTTTCCTATATCCTCGATGATTTCACCGCTGTTCAGTGGTGCTTTAGCCGATCAAAAATTTGCCGCTGAGAAACTCGCCGGATGGATCACGCTCATTAGTTCGGTCACTATGTTCACCGCATTTTGGTCGCTCCACAAACAGTGGCCTCCTATCTATTTTGTGAGTTGTTTCTTCGTCACCGCCGTGATTTCAGCACCGATCTGGAGTTTGGTGACGATGGTTTCTCTGTCGCATCTATCTCATCCTGAAAATCAATTTCCTAAGGTAAGACTGTGGGCAACGATTGGTTGGATTCTCGCAGGGTGGGGGACTAGCTTAGTATTGCACGCAGATAATTCGCCGATTGCATTTTTGGCAGGCGCCTGCTGTCGTGTGATTCTCGCCATCAGTATTTTTTTGCTACCTCATACTCCGCCGCAAGGAGTGGTTCGCTCATGGCGCAGTTTGTTAGGGCTCGATGCCTTTCAGTTACTGAAAGAAAAAGACCTGCGCGTTTATCTCATCGCATCATGTTTGTTATCGATGCCTCTTGCTTCGTTTTACATGCATACGCCAGAGCATTTGCAAAGCCTGCACGATACCAGAGCCACCTTTACGATGAGCTTTGGCCAATGGAGTGAAGTAGTCGCCATGATGATCACCGGATGGCTGATGGTTCGTTATCGGATGAAACATCTTCTCTTAGTTGGATTCGGCGTCTGCGTCCTGCGCTTTGCGTTATTTTCCTGGGCTGGCTACTGTCATCAAGTGGCATTGATGTGGCCTGGCATTGCCGTTCACGGCATTTGCTACACACTTTTTTTCATCACCGGACAAATCTTTCTCGATCGCCGAGTGAGCCTCGAAATGCGTGGACAAATGCAAGGACTGATCGGGCTTTTCATCAATGGTGTCGGCACCTTGATCGGGACTTTTGGCTTGAAAATCCTCCATCAATACACCGTCGAAAAATCAGCCAATTGGGGAATGTATTGGGCCGTTCTTACCGTCTTTACTGCTGTTTGCATGATCTGGTTCGCTAAGGCCTTCCAAGAAAAAATTATTACTCAGATGGATCAGGAAAAATAACGAACTCCGCCATGTTCAGCGGAGTTCGCTATGATGATTCACGATGTTACTTGGTTGTTTTTGCGCGAAGGATGACTGATTGCAATTTTTCCGCTGTCGTCGCATTTGCATCTCCTGTGGTTGAGTCATAGTTGGAGCGTGAAAATGGCATAACTTCGGTGCCGGAACTCGTTGGATCAAATGAGGGATCACCTGTGGGCACAGGGATGTCAAAAGCTTCCGAGCCTGTCGTTGTGAGACCTAGATCATGATCGATGAATTGACCCCAACCATAAACCCAACTTGACATCGAGCGTTGATTTGATTGCTCGGTGCTTAGCACCGCTACCGAATTGCTGATGACACGTGCCCCAGGACGATTGCTTCCCGAGGGAGTGGAAATGCGATCACCATAAGCATCGGTTGACAGGCGTAACAAATTAGATCCGGCCGCCCCCCATGTCAGATGGAGCAAATTATTGCCTTTTCCATCCAAGGGAGCGGGCATCATGTTCATACCACGAATATCGAGCAGGGCAGGGGGTAAATTGCCGATTTTTTCTGTTAGTCCTACGAGTGTTGTGTCGGCATCAAAGAAAAACACATTGTCCTGAATCTTGGTGATGGTGGTATTCCGACGAATGATATCGGCTAGTCGAGTCGCCTCTATCGCCTGAAGTTGAGGCCCTACAAAGGAACGTTGATACCAAAAGCGATCACCGGCGCGCGTGCGTTCAAACTGATCGGCAATGATGCGTTGGAATGTAGGTCCTACACTGCTGCCAGGAAGGTGATCTTCTGCTAAGCCGGCAATCCACAGGTCTAGTGTGTTTATGTCGGGATACAACGCTAACAATTTTTGTTGTAGTATTGGGTCGCTGGTAATTTCAAAAACACTCATCACCGCGGGGAGTTTGTATGCTTTGCGGACGGTGTTATAATCTGCCAATCCATGATCGCGACCGCGTTGAATATTGAGCGCTGCGAGATCAAGTCCACCGGCTCCGGGAGGCCCAAAAAGGAAATCTCTCAGTCCACTGACCAATTGCGTATCTACTTCTTGGGCATTATCAGTAGCGAGATATTTTAACAAAGGATCAGGTCCAGTTTCATGAAGTGGTCCGGGATTGAAAAAGGCAAACGCTAATGGCAGACCTTCGCGAATTTCTTCAGCATCATTGTCAAAAAATTCAATATCATCATTGATCAAGGTGTGACCAATGCGAAATCCCGCTGTGGAAAATTCCGTGGCGAGACCTGCATTGATGTGAGGGCTGTATCCCGCGTAGGGTCGCATCGCTTCGTTGCCAAGCAAGGCGGGGAGAAATTCATTATAGGTAACGACTTGCACTTCGGCGATGACGATCTTCCGAGTCACTTGATAGAGCTGCTCGTCATTCCAACGTGGATTGATTGCGGCAAGTGCCGTAGCAATTTGATTGTGCTCGCGCAGAAACAGTGTGTGAATGGATGTTAGTTCCAAGTTTTCATTCGCCCGCACATCGCCAGCGAGAAATAACGCAGCGTCGGGAAAGAGGTGAGCATCATTGGCATTCGCTAACAAATTTGTATTGAGCGGCAACAAATTTCCTTCGCTTGTTTTTAATAATCCACCCTGAAATGTTCGTAATGCATTCGCACGGGTAGCGTCTGATCCGTAGATCATCGAGCCATCAATATATGTGGAAATATTCGTGACTTGTTGTCGAGGGTTCGGCGTGGTGGCACGGACTCGGAGATCATTTTTCCCGGGTATAAGATTCATTTTCACCGCGAAGCCTCCTGACTCATTGAGCGATATGGCTTTGCCATTCAGAGTCGCGCTGATCATCGATGGCGCATAAACGTCGTGAGCAATTCTCCCCTGAACGATGATTTGTGGAGAGCTTACCACACTTCCTGAGGCAGGGGTGAAGGGGGAAATGGTAAGCACATGATCACTGATCGGAGGCGCTGGCCGAGGTTTCACGTTAGGTTTCATAACGCCATCTTTGCGCAGATCGCGCTCCATCACCCAGCCATCGTTTTGAGTGATGAAATCCACTTTCCACCAGACGGCATCAAAGGTGCGTGCAGGACCATCGACGATACAGCCTTTGGCATTAGGCGTTTGTAGTCCTGCCAATTCACCTGCTGTCGGCGGAGTGACCCACACCCGCGTTGGTCGATTGGTGACAATGCTATCGCCAACTGCTAATGTGGCCGGGGCAGTTGTTGCTGCGGTGGCGAAATTGCTGTGAAGAAAAGCCAGTGTGCTGACTCCTAGGATTACGTTTTTGATATGTGCTTTCATGTGTTTACGCAGTCATGTTCTTTTTGACTACGATGACGACCATGAAGCATGATTGTTAAGTGCTGATGTGCTTTGTGTAAAATTACGTAAATTTTCTGTAAAGGATTACGAGTCAATCGTTACAAAGTTCATGAAAGTCATTAGACAACATCCCCGTAATGGATTATACTTTTTTTGCATGAGATTCTTCTTATTTCTTCCTCTTTTGATTCCAGTAACCGCAGAGACGGTGCCGAAATTCAATCGTGACGTGCGACCAATTTTCACCCAGCACTGCACCGCGTGTCATGGTGGGGTGAAAGAGGCGGGGGAGATCTCGTTAATCTTTCGTGAAAAAGCATTAGCAAAAGGGAAGTCCGGCGAAACAGCGATTGTGCCGGGGCATCCTGAAAAATCAGAATTGATACGTCGGATCACCTCTACTGATCCAGAAGAAGTCATGCCGAAACCTAAACATGGCAAGCCTTTGAATCAAAAGGATATAGAAACGATTCGTCAGTGGATCAGTGCTGGTGCGGAGTGGGAGGAGCTGTGGTCGTTCATTCCTCCAAAAGAACCTACGGCGCCAACACTCAAAAACTCTTCGTGGGTGAAAGTGCCCTTAGATCAATTTGTGCTGAGCAAAATAGAAAATGCTGGGATGAAACCGTCACCTGAAGCAACGAAAGCCGAGTGGTTTCGCCGTGCTTCGTTAGATATCATCGGACTACCGCCAACTACCGAAGAATGGGCCGCATTTCGCGATGATCCAGCCGCAGATGCCTACGAAAAAGCTGTAGAGCGATTGTTAGCATCGGCGCAGTTTGGCGAGCGATGGGCGACGATGTGGTTGGATTTAGCTCGCTATTCTGATACCCAAGGGTTTGAAAAAGATCCAGGTCGAACGGTTTGGCCATACCGTGATTGGGTGATCCGCGCTTTCAATTCTGATACGCCATTCGATCAATTCACCATCAAGCAGTTGGCGGGGGATTTGTTAGAAAAGCCAGATACTGATGACTTAATCGCCACTACGTTTCACCGCAATACACAGAACAACACCGAGGGTGGAACGGATGATGAAGAGTATCGCATTGCGGCGGTAATGGACCGGGTCAGCACCACTTGGACAACATGGCAAGCCACGACATTTAGTTGCGTGCAGTGTCACTCACATCCCTACGACCCATTCCCGCATGATGATTACTATCGCTTTATGGCGTTTTTTGATAACACGGAAGACATTGACATCAATAATGATTTTCCTCTCACAAAAGTTGCCAATGATCCAGCACAGCAAGCGCAAGCATCAAAATTAGAAAAAGAGCAACGCGCTCTCCGTTACACGATCAACGAAGAAGCGCTCGTTCCTGCCAAACAAATTCAAGATTTTCATTTCCTCAAAGCAACTGCGTTAAAAGCATCTGCGGCAACAGGGATCATTGAGCAAAACCAAGAGGGCACATTCCTAGCGTCAGGCACTAATCCTACGAAATCATTTTACACGCTAACATTTCTTGCGGAATCTTTTGCGGCGATTCGCTTGGATATTTTACCCGAGTCTGATGATCCGAAAAAATGGTCGGCACTGGCTGCGGTGTGCGGAGATTTTCAGGTCTTTCTCATTCAGCCCGATGGTGCGCGACAACGCATCAATCTAAAAGAAGTGATCGCTGATACCATCGTGGGACCGTTCGATCCCAATGAAGCCATTCGTGGTGGCGGGCCAGGATTTGGTGATTATCCAGCGCAACGTGGCCCTCGTTGGTGTGTGTTTGTTCCCGAGCAGCCAGTGGTGGCACAGCCAGGCTCCCAATTGGAGATTAGCATCTTCCATGCATTGAGCTGCAATTCCGATAAC
>CAIRGO010000052.1 GCA_903878115.1 Akkermansiaceae bacterium
CAATGTCTCGACGGTCATCGCGGCGGAGAGAAGGAAATATCACGTTTGATTCTCACCGCATCTGGTGGGCCTTTTCGTAATACACCTGCTGAAGATCTACCCCACGTGACATTAGCTCAGGCATTGAAGCACCCGACATGGGAGATGGGGCGTAAGATCACCATAGATTCCGCATCACTTTTCAACAAAGGCTTGGAAATGATCGAAGCTCGTTGGCTTTTCGGTATAGGAATGGAGCGCATTGATGTCATAGTACATCCGCAAAGCATCATTCATTCGATGGTAGAATTCACCGATGGCTCCGTGTTAGCGCAACTTAGCAATACTGACATGTGTTTCCCGATTCAATATGCCCTTACTTGGCCATCACGAAAAAAGGGCGGACTGAAGGCATTGGACTTTGCTTCTTTGGCAACATTAGAATTCATCGCACCGCGAGAAAATGATTTTCCAGCACTGCGTTTGGCGCGAGAAGCAGGTCTAGCAGGAGGCACATTGCCAGCCGTTTTCAATGCCGCCAATGAAATCGCGGTCGATGCCTTTATCGCGGGAAAAATCACCTTCCCAGGCATCTGGCATTGCGTAGAATCGACCATGCAAGCACACCAAACAATGTCTGCAAGCGAACTAGAGCCTCTGCTAGAAGCAGATCGCTGGGCACGTTCTTTTGCAAATCAGCAGTGCAAATCGCATTTATAACTTTACGTCTTGCCGTATCGGGTGTATGTGTCACCTAACATAATAATTTTGTGTAATTAACCTTACAAAAAAACCATGAACGACTCATTTCCACATTTTACCACACGGCGTAGAGACTTCCTTCGCCAGGCAGCGTGTGCCGCGGTGGGAGCATTATCAGCACGTGCTACGATTCGCGATCTTTCGTTGATTAACACGGGCGCAGGACAAGAGACATTTACCGACTACAAAGCGCTGGTTTGCATTTTCCTCGCAGGAGGAAATGATTCGAATAATTTGATCATTCCCATCGGTAGTGATTACGCAAATTATGCCGCAATCCGTCAAAATCTTGCGCTCCAATTGAATAGTGTTTTGCCGATAACATCTCTCAACCCAGACGGTCGTCAATACGCATTGCACCCCACGTGTCCCGAACTAACCACTCTGTTCGCTGAGCAAAAACTGGCATTTCTTTTCAACACTGGTCCTTTGGTTCAGCCGATCAATCGCTCACAATATCAAAAAGGTTCAGTAGCAAAGCCGCCACAACTCTTCTCACATTCAGATCAAGTGACTCACTGGCAAACTGCGATACCTGATCAAGCTCCGCTAACCGGTTGGGGCGGTCGTGTAGCTGATCTACTGCACCCTTGTCAGTATACATTAAATCAGGATGGCGTACCCACCGCGAATGCATCGAAAGTGGCCCTATGCACATCGCTTGCTGGTGCCAATACATTCGAGGTAGGAAATAGCTTCGCACAGTTCCATGTGAGCACAAGTGGTGCCGTCACACTTGGCGGAGTTACAGGAAATCGTCTACAAGCAGTGAAAGACATTTTATCACTGCAAAGTACCAATTTGCAAAGAAATGCCTACGCTGATGTAACAAGACGCGCCATCGATATCGGTGATACATTGAACCTTGCCATTGCACCCACCCTTGATCGAACGGATTCCTCCTACACAACTCAAAATAACAACGCAACTTGGTATTGGCGAACTGGTTTCACAGGAATTTACAACAACGGAGAACTAGGAGGATTTCCTAACACTTCCTTGGGCAGGCAGCTGAAAATGATTGCGCGTCTCATCGCTGGTCGCTCGCCACTCTCCATGAAACGGCAAATTTTCTATGCGCAAGTCGGCGGCTATGACACCCATACCGCCCAAGTAGGAACAGGCGCAGCTCCCACCGATACTTCACTGGGGTCACACGCCAATTTGCTCAATGAACTTTCGGAAGCCGTCTACGCATTCCAACGGGCCATGGAGCAACTACAGTTATCCGATAAAGTAACCTCTTTCACCGCATCGGACTTTGGTCGAACCTTTCCCACCAACGGTCAAGGCTCTGATCACGGCTGGGGCGGGCATCACATGATCGTCGGTGGCGCCGTACGCGGTGGTAGAACTTTTGGCACTTTCCCCACACTGGCAGTCAATGGACCCGATGACACTTCCACAGGTCGTTGGATTCCTACTGTTAGCGTTGATGAGTACTCTGCCACGCTCGCCCGCTGGTTCGGAGTCAGTCAGAGCAACATGTCTTCCATTTTCCCTAACTTGAACCGTTTCGCAAATCCTGATCTAGGATTTATGATGCCCTGATCTAGGATTTATGATGCCCTGATCTAGGATTTATGATGCCCTGATCTCGGTTTCATGATGCCATCTGTTAGCTAATCATTCATGAATAAAAAAATCGCATTGTCCTTAACTGCCCTGCTACTGCTTGCCATTTATTATTTCGCTACTAGCAAAAAGCCCAGTACCGTCATCGCAGGCACAAGTGTGCAACCTTCGAAATCTACCCCGTCTGCGGCGTCTGCCCGACCACAAAAAATATTTCCTAGCGATTCAAATACCGCACTCCCTTCAGAGGAAACTCGTTCCGCGTTTCTAGAAACTACGCAACGCCCCGCAACTCTGGAAGCGCGCAACCAAGTAGAGCAAGTGGCTTTACTCATTCGCGATTTCCGCAATGCCTTGCACCAAAATCCCATCGGCGACAACCAAGAAATCACCGCCTCGTTATTAGGAAAAAATCAAAAACAAATCTCATTTGTCATACCTGTAGGTTCAATTGTGAATGAAAAAAAGGAACTCTGTGACAACTGGGGAGCGCCCTATTTTTTCCACCAACTATCCGCCAGTGTAATGGAAATCCGTTCAGCAGGTGAAGACAAAACCTTATGGACCGCTGACGACATCGTGGAGCGCTAAGCCTTATACTACTTCCAGCGCATCCAAGAGAAACCAAGCCACCATGATCAAGCCAATGACGAACTTGATCATTATTCCTGCGAGGGTGCCCACCACGCTGCCCACACCAGACACGACCGCTGGTTTCACTTCCTTTTTAGCCAATAATTTTTCGAATGCCAAAGCGCCAATCAACGGCCCTAGGAGCAAGCCAAAGGGAAAGAAAAACATCCCCACAATTCCACCAATGAAAGCACCCCACGCTCCCCACTTGCTACCACCGAACCATTTTGTGCCAGCCGAGCCACTGAGAAATTCAAAAATCTGCGACGCCACGAGTAACACGAACAAAATCAGAAAACACCACCAATGAATGCCTGATGATTCGCCTAGCATGAGTCTATGAGCGATGGCCGCAACGAATAAGATCAGATGCCCTGGCAAGATCGGAATCAGACAGCCAATCAAGCCAGCAATCAATAACCCACCTGTGACAACCCACGCCAGAGCATGCCCCACACCGCCCCAACCAGCCCACTGTTGTATATTAAACAAGCTATCTGATAAAAATTCTCCCACAAATGATGGCTCACCATAATGAATTGATCAAAACCGTCAAGCCAGTGCGAAAAATAAATATATTTCTCCAAACAAATATTTTCAGTTGCGGCGTTTCAATTATGGAGTATGATTGAAAACTCTCTTGAGTAACTTAAATAACAACAACACAACACAATAATGAAAAAACTAGTATTGACCATGTTTAGCGTATTTGCACTAGCAGGATTCTCTTACGGAGAAGATTGCAAGAAATGCAAAAAAGACGGCGAAGCTAAAAAAGAAGAAGGAACTGTAGCACATTGCGGCAAATGCGGCAAAGAAGGCGAACACAAAAAAGACGGCGAAGCTGACAAAGAAGCCAAAAAAGAAGGCACTGTAGCTCATTGCGGCAAATGCGGCAAAGAAGGCGAACACAAAAAAGACGGCGAAGCTGACAAAGAAGCCAAAAAAGAAGGCACTGTAGCTGGTGATTGCAAAAAATGCAAAAAAGAAGGCGAAGCTGACAAAGAAGAAGGAACCATCGCTGGTGATTGCAAAAAGTGCAAAAAAGAAGGCGAAGCTGAAAAAGAAGAAGGAACCATCGCTGGTGATTGCAAAAAATGCAAAAAAGAAGGCGAAGCTGAAAAAGAAGAAGGAACCATCGCTGGTGATTGCAAAAAATGCAAAAAAGAAGGCGAAGCTGAAAAAGAAGAAGGCACTCTTGCTTAATTCGATTTAGTATTTTTTCATCCAAAACCGCCGAAGCAATTCGGCGGTTTTTTTATGCTCGCGATTTAGCGCGATACAATCCCAATAACCAGAGCAGAATCAATACATAGAGTATCGCGGCCAATCCCACATGCAATACCTGCACTGCACCAAACACGTGAATCTGCGACATCACAACTCCTAACAACATTTGCGCAAGCACGATGCCCACCACTCCAAGCGCTGGCTTATGCAACCCTCCTACTTGAAATTTCTTAGCCTTCATCGCTGCCATGATCGTGAGAATCAGAATGACCCACGAGAAACTCCGATGCAACAGGTACATCCAAGAAGCCTCTAACTGAGGCCCCCATTCACCGCGAGGAATGATTTGATGCTTCGACATTGCATCAGTTAGTTCCCGCACCTGAGAACCCATCACACCTTCTGCCAAAACGCAAAACACCAGCAACCAAAGCATGATCTTAACGCCCCTGCCCTGATCGGCTTGCAATAATTCAATCGTCCACTGCTGACGACCACTGCCCCAAACGATAAAAGTTTGAATACCAATCAACAAAAACGCCAATGCCATGTGCAAAGTCAGCACCCCTGGGGCTAATCCGCTATAGACCACACGTGCACCCATCCAACCGTTGATAAGAACTAAAATCAATGCCGTAAATGAAGCCCAGAAAACTGCAGGTTTTTTTGACTGATGCCAGAAGGATAGGATAAAAGTGATCAATGTAAAAAATCCCACTGGCAAGCTGCACAATCGGTTGATGTATTCAGTCCACACATGACGAGGGTTAAATTCCTTCTTCAAAGTTTCTGCTGTAATCGTTGCCGGATCACGGCCCATTCGCTCCGCCTTGCGCTGATATTTCGCGATGTCTAGCTTTGAAAAATCAACCTGTTCCGCTGCCGTAGGCGGCACCCAACAACCCCAGCACGTAGGCCAATCGGGGCAACCCATTCCAGAACCAGTCACCCTAACAATGGCACCTACAAAAATTAAAAAAATCACTGATACCAGTGCCGCTACCGCACTTCGCTGAAACCATTTTTCGCTCATCTCACAAGCACCATGTACCGAAAACGCAGCAATTTCATCTTATTTTTTTGAAAATTCATTTTCTGCCGTGGACGAGAGCGTGAAAATCATTTACACCTACGCGCGTGAGCGAAAATCAAACGACCCATCCAGAAGAAAATTCTCCTTCTCAAACCAATAACGTCACCGTGCAAACTCCCACGGGTGATCGCCTGAGCGTATCCACCACCATGATCCTCTCGATCGTTGTTGCACTACTAGTCGGTTTCCTAGTGGCGATCAGTCTCAACAAAAACAAGCAAACGAAGCAGACTGATCTGTATGCAGCCCAGGCAGAACTTGCCACGCGTACAGCCACGGTTAATGCAGAACGGGCACGCCAAGGCTTGCCTCCCATTGAAGGGGTCGGCTCAGACAGCCCTGAGCAAATCGCCTCCCGCCTCACCAAGGATGCCGCCACTCTAGCCAATTTCTCGGATCGTTTCCGCACATTACTCTCAGAGAAGGATACCATTATCGCCGACAAAAACACCTCCCTGCTGAATTCGGAGCAAGCGCGACAAGCTCTCTCTTCGCAGCTGGGAAAAATTCAAACACAACTGGAAAAAGCCCTAGCAGATTCGGGAAGCTCCGATTTACTTCGCCAGCAGCTCAATGAAGCACGCAATGGACTTGCGCCGCTACAAGAAAAACTGGCGATCTACTCTGCACGTCCCACGCAAGAAGAACTAAACGCGGCAAAAGCACGCATCGCCGAGTTACAAGCAGAAATTGAAGCACTCAAAGCACAGCCAGAACCCGCCGCACCAGTCAAATTATTCGCTGAAAGCGAAGCGGATCTCTCCCCCGCCGCGCAAGCATTATTTCGTGGTTTAGCTAGCCTAGACGATAAATCAGACATGGAAATTTCCTCCGCCTACAACCGCTTTGCCTCGCAGTTTAATGCGACTTTTCTCAAGGATATTCGCTTTCCTACTAGTTCATCACAGCTGAATCCAGCAGATAAATTCGCGCTTGGTGATAGTGTTGCCAATCTGCCTGATGGCGCACTGCTTCTTGTAGTAGGTTATGCCTCCACCACGGGCAATGCTGATGCCAACCGTCTTCTTTCTTCCGACCGCGCCACGCAAGTAGCCAGCAATCTGGATATCGCAAAGCCCGGCAATCAAGTCGTACAAGCGGTATTCCTCGGTCAGACAGCGCGTTTTTCTTCACGCATTCCTGAACGCAATCAGGTATGCGAAATTTGGCAAATCAATCCCAAAAAATAATTTTTCCGTTTGAGTTGCTAAGCTAACTCGCATTTCATTTTTAACACAGATACCACTACCATGGACACCATAAAAATTCTTCTTGCTGCTACCATCGCTCTGCTCATCGGAGCTTTCGGTTGGAATTGGCTAGAACAGCGCGAACAGGTAAAAAACTCGCCTGCTTCAGAACTCGCACGCATTCAAAAACAACTCGCTGAAATCAAACGCGAAGAACAAAACCTCATCGCAGAAAAGCAACTGCGCGATATGGGCGTGCTCAATAACACACCCGCTAAACCTATCACCACTCTCAATGAAGAGGACATGGCAGAAAAAGCCGCGCAAATGGCCGCCATCGAAGCAAAGAACAAAGCACTCGAAGAAGAGCTACTCAAAAAACAAGAAGCTGACGTGAAACGTGATGAAGACGGTTTGATCGGAGCCCGCAATCTTGAAAAAACCGACAAGGAATTGCGCCGCGGACGGCAAATTTCCGAAGCTTTGTTGATGGCACGCGTCACAGAAGTTGTTAACGACCCTGCCACTGGATCATTTATTACGATCGAATTGCTGATGCCGCAAAACGTGCAAGTCGATTCCATTTTGTCAATCCGCCGCAAAGACGGCATCGTCGGCAATGTCAAAGTAAGAGAAATCATCGGTAATGAAGCCATTGCCGACGTGCTTCCTGGTGTCGGTCCCTTTGAAACACTCAGCGGTGATGAACTCATCATCGCACCCGCATTCTAACTGTAGCGGACGACTTCGCTGTCTTGAGGTAAACATTTCAGATAGCCGCGCCCCCTCCAATCAATGATTCCATGGTTTCCTGATTGAAATCATCAATGTTCTGCTTCTATAAATTCCACGGCGATCAAGCTAGGGAAATGAAAAACCTTGGGAGTGATTCATGGTTCACGTTTCACGAGTGATAAAGTGTCCCCGAGGGACGGTTCCTATTGGTGGCTCAACCCCATGACTGCGCTGACGCTTGTCATGGGCTTTTATGAGTTGTCCACAAGGGACAAAAGAACGATTGAAAATCCGATACCATCACGTCCTAGGGGACGATTGATAAAAGCCCACGACAAGCACGCCCCGTGCGCCGCCGTGGGGTTACGTCCCCTAGCCTCTTCTTCGTCCCTCGGGGACGATTCATTCGAAAAAAGACCATTGCTTGTCATGTATAATCTTTCAGCGACAAAGAGAAACGAATACGTCCACCCCCAAAAAAAGAAACCCGAAGCAACAAGGTGCTTCGGGTTTTCGCGTTTGTAGGATCAGAGATCTACTTGGGCTTGTTCGTGATGATTTTTTGATACCACTTTACCGGTGTTGCTTTTGGTGCTGTGGTATCGACCTTTGCAGGTGTGGTAACAGAAACAGACTTCTTCACTGGTTGATCAATCTCTGGCTCAGGAAGATTTACAGGATCTTGAGGATCGGCCATGTCTCCTTTATAGGGTAATACGCCAGGACCGTCGGCGGAGCGACGTAGGTCATCGGAAATTTTGTAACGTGTATCCATGTCTCGGTTTGCGGCGTCCATGGAACGTGGGTCGCGAATGATTTGCGGTGTGATGAAAACCATCAATTCATTGCGACTTGTTTCCTTAGAAGTTGTCGAAAATAGCTTACCGAGGCCGGGAATACCGCTGAGAATAGGTATTCCTGAGACTGAATCCTTTGTATCTTCAGTAATTAAGCCACCAAGAACTACCGTTTGATTATTGGGAACTGTAACAGTGGTAAGTAATTCACGACTGACAATGTCGGGAACATCGAAAGCATTCACGCCATTTCCAATTTTTCGATTATCGCCCAGACCTTGACTAATCAAAGAAATTTGTAAGGTAACTTCGTTCTCCGAATTAACCAGAGGAATCACCTCTAAAGACAGCATCACGTCACGATACTCGATGTTAGTACTTTGACCGCCGCCGTTGCCGTTATTGAAGCTATTGGCAGGAACAGCAATTTGTTGGCCACTCGATATCATACCTTTTTGGTTATTGGCGGTGAAAATCGAAGGACGTGAAATCACCTTGAAATCACTCGTAGATTGGAGAGCCTTTAGATAACCTTGGACATGCTCGCCGATCGTCCCGTAAACACCGAGACCTCCATTGGCAATATTTGAAATGCTTCCATTCGTTCCCGAAATATTAGGCAATACATCACCACTCGACGCAGCAATGGAACCTGAGCCCGTGGTGTCTAATGTCCGCAGCCAATCGATACCGTAGTTCAGTTTATCGCCCAGAGTCAACTGACCAAAAACCGACGAGATCATGACTTGGTCAGCTTTGACATCGATTTCATCCAACAAGCTGTTAATGATTTCTACTCCTGCCGGTGGTCCTTGAACGACAATCGAGTTAGTGATATTATCAGCCACTAGCAGAGTGCGTCCCACAAGAACTGACTGAGGTGCAGTGCTCACATTCGGATCACCGAGACCGCCGCCGCCTCCAGAGAGACCGCCAGCGCTGGTAGAGCCGCCCCCACCGCCAAACTGACTCGAGTTATTGCCTGATGTGCTGTTGCGTGAGGATGAGCCACCCATGCTAGATGATCCGCCTAAGGTGGAAGATCCGCCACGACCAGCAGTAGTGCTTGTTTGTGCACGTCCACCTGCCGCACCGCCTGCCGAGGCGCCATCTGCGGAGCCACCGAAAGCTCTGGTGAGCGCATTTTGAGCAACTTCGAGGAAGTCACCCACAGCGAGGAATTTTAATTTTCTGCGTAAGAAATTGCGTTGATCAGATGGACTATCGAACTCTTTGATGAGACTTTCGATAAACACCAGATCGATCGGGCGGGCCATCACGAATAGACGATTGGTTCGAGCATCAGGAACGATTTGCACCGGAGGAGCCTCGCCAGCACCAGCAGAGGCACCACCTTGGGAAGCACCTGGGACTTGTGGAGCGCCAGGCTGCGCATTACCAACACGTTGCACGCCAGCAGTGGATTGAGCGGACGCTTGTTGGGTGAAAATTTCTGTTAAAGTGGCGGCTAATTCTTCGACATCGCCATATTGCACTTTGATGAATTTCGTTTGAATATCAGAACTCGGCACGTCAATTTTCGCTTGAAGTTCAATGAGCGAACGGATCAACGACGCGTTTTCGGTGATGACCAATGCCGAGGCATTAGGAACGGCGACAATCGAGCCAAAGGCATTCAATTGCACGACCACACTTTGGAACACACGAGCCACTTCATCGGGCTTCATGTATTTTAATGTCATCACGTAGGAAACCACTTCGTCGCCTTCTGGCAAAGCGATCGCGTTGGTAATGAGAGGCATACCACCTTGCGTAAAGGGCTTAGGACCTTGAGCTGCAGAGACTAATTTATCCCAGCCGTCGCCACCATTAACGAACACAAAACCTTGCATCAAGCAAGCAGCTTTCAATAAATCCATTGCTTCACCATAAGTAATCGGTGGTGGTTGCACGAAGTACAATTCCAATTTGGTGGCCTCGGCAGCGATCACCACGCGGCGGCCAGTGAGTTGGCGATAGAGAAAACTCAAATCTTCGCCACTGAGCTTTGGAAACGATAATGCTACTTCGCAAATCGCTGCAGAACTCGGAGCAGTAATAGATTTACTCTCTTGACCTGCAGGAATATTTGGCAATTTTCCATCGGCTGTTTTAGGGATCGACGGTGGTCCCGTTTTCGGTCCACCAGGTGTCGGAACAGCTGGAGCACCAGGAACAGGAGGAACGAGAACCCTTGGTTGACCTGTTGCAGGATCTACGGGAGGAGTTTGAGCAACAACCCAGAAGAGAAACAGTGAAGTGAGACCAGTGTAATAGAGAAGACGTTTAGACATAACAGATTAGGAAAATAGAATTATTGCTGAGGGACGGCGGGTTGAGCAGGAGCAGGAGGCACAATCGCGCGCAAGCGAGGTTGGCGATCACCACCGCCGTGCGCAGCAGCGGGATTCATGCCAGGAGGCATTCCGGGAATGTTGGGATTTGGCTGAGCTGCCGCGGCAGGTGGGGCTTTCAATGTGAGCATTTTTTCCTCATAACCAACGATCCCTTGCATAGAACCTTTCATGATTTTCACAGTCGTGGAGCGATAGTCCATGCCGCCATCAATCACTTCTAGCACTTTGTATTCCGAAAATTGTCCCGGTTGAATCACCAGACGTTCGTCGGGCTTTTTCTTATTTAAAAGGATCACAAAATAGCCGTCAGGAAATTTTGTAACGCCGCCGAGAGCCCAGTCCTTAAAAGGATCCTCGGGAGGGGCTGTGTTATTGACGATCACCGGCTTAGTGGTAAAAGGAGAATTCAGCCACAGCCCTGCATATTTCCCAGGCAATGGTTTTTTAGGTGCTGCCGCCATGACTGGCAGCGCGAATAGAGCAAGAAGAACGATTGATTTCATAGTAATATAATTGTTCAGTTATTGAAGTTCATTCGATAGTGGCAGATACCATTGCTCGACGGTGACCACGCAATCAATTTGCGTGTCGTCGTCACGGTTTGGAGTGAGTCGGAGAGTAGAAATGACACGAAAGTCGTTAGGTGAATGCATGCGATCAAACCACGCATACATTTGTTGTTCTTTGCCAGTGACATTGAACTCTACTTTTGCACTCATGTAGCGGCGCGGCACATTGTCATCACCACTGATCTTATCTGGCAAAATTTTCTGCTGCTTGACCGTCATCCCCGCACGTGTTGCTTCGGCAGCGCATAATTGTTGAAGCTTGCCGGGGACTTGCTCACCAGCTTCTGGCGCAGGTTCATGTTCCGCAAGCCAATCAATTTCATCTGCGAGTGCTTCTTGTGATTTCTCAAATAATTCTGCCTCCTTGAGGGTAGTTTCTGCTGTAGCACGTTCAGCTCTGACGGAATTTCGCTTATTGATGAAAGTAGTATAACCCCATAAACACAGCAAAATCACCCCAGCAGTGCCGAAGAACATCAATAATTTTCTTTCTCTTTCCGACATGTTACAATTTTCTATGCTCGAATCCTTGACCCAATAAAACCACTGCTAGACGTTTTTGTTGATAAAAGTTTATGAATATTCCCATTTTTCCGATTATTCATTTGCTTGGGGAACGGCTCCGGTGATGGTGAATTCCCAGCCTTTCGGGGTGTTAGCGGGCGGTGATGCAGCAAACTTGAAACGAGTTAGCTCACTACTTTTATTGATTGCTAGGCTCAATTGACCTATAGGTGGAGAGCTCTGCGCCTCGCCTGTAAGTCTTATTTCATCATTAGAGATTTCTGCCAAACGCAGGCGAATCCCACCACCAGCTGGCATGCACTTCGTGATTCTGAAAAGAGTTTCCACGGGCCACTGTTCATCATCGACAAGTGGACCAATCTCGGCCCAGCGGGCTTTGTGTTCGGCAAATGCCAAGGCACTCGGCTTTTTCGCATCGGCTTGCGCCGTGAGTTTTTTGGTAGCATCGATGTCTTGCCAAAGCGTCCAACATGCCCAGCCTACCGCGCCGATCAGCAATGCAGCCGCGACACTAATGCCTCCAATAATTTGACGACGCTTCGCTAAGGCACGGCGCTCTGCATGAACATCAGCGGGGAGCAATCGACTCGCAATCTCCGACATCACTGGATCAGGGCGACGACCGACTGAGGCAACGATGCCAAACATTTCGCTCAAAGAACCAGCCTCGCCGAGTTCTCCGTCAGGATGCCATACGCGAATGTCCTGTGGTTGAAACGATAAACCTTGCAGAGAAAGCTGCGCCATCGCGAGTTTCATATCGCGGAGTAGGCTCTCATCGGGATGCTCGCTATCGCCAGAAGTCGCCTGTGCGTAGAGCATTTTCCCATGTTGGTAGAAGGCAAAAACCCAATGGCCAAGCTCTTTCCATGCCGCAATGCCATCGCCAGAAAAAGGATATACGCGCGGTGTGTAATCAAACTCCTTAGGACTACGCGGTGGCAAATCCCCTTCCACGGGAGAACGCAGAACTACTGTCGTCAAGACGGCACTTTCTTCTTCTTTCGATATGACAAAATAATCTTGCAAGCGACCTGCTCCAGGATCGCAGCGCACACCCATTCTTTCGCTGTGCATCTGCGCCAATTCCTCAAACAATGAATCATCAGCAGAGCTTGATTTGAACGGCATCACCGTGGCTGATTTTACGGGAAAACACATCACCACTGGCAGCGGCGATAGCCCTAAAATCTGTCCCGGACGACTAACGTCAAGGATCTCCTTGCGAATGAATCCTTGCGGCGGTGGACCTTCCCACACTTCCCAGCCTGATGCTCCAGGCACCAATACGATAATATCTCCTTTGTTACTCACGGTATGACTTCTTCAGTTTTTTCTAAAATGGCTGGCTTGCCCGTGCGATTGCGCACGACCAATACAATTTTACGTTTTGTCGATCCTGCGGTTCCAGTGCTTTCGATTCGAGTCGTCGAATCATTCACGGCTAGACGCGGGGTAACAACGGGAGCATAAAACTCTGGAACGCGGAGCAGATCAAACACACTTTGGCCGTCTTGTCCACTGCCAAGATTCTGAAATGGCGCATCGTCCTCCGTGCCGCGCACACCGTCAGGACCGCGGACGATCTCCACCAAACCATCGGCATCCTCAAGGTTGCATTCCGCCGCGATGGAAATCTTTTCCGCATCTGCTTCATTGATGTCAAGCCCACCTGAGCTCCAGACAGTAAACCAATCTTGCCAATCTGGTTTAACTTGCTCCACCAATTCCATGCCTTTGACAAGCCGCATTTCATCAAGTGAATAAAATGGACGATTGAATGGCTGATTGATCCTGCCGAGATCCTCGTAGTAGGCTTTTTCGGCACCATTGAGTTCTGTATCATCGTTTGAATCGATCCAATCTTTTAAGGCATCGGCAATTTCTTGGGAAACGTCTTCATCAATTCCCCAATGGATGAAAATTTCTTTGAGCAAATTTTTATCATTGCTGACCTGAAGCAGGTGATTGATGTTAAAACGTTCGCCTTCCGAGCGGATTAGCACTTGGAAACTAGCACCGTCATCACCACCGAGTTGTAGAATAGGATCATCGCGCTTCACGACAGGATTGCAGCCAACGGCGATGCCCATTTCAGCCGCTTGGCGAGCGCGAAAGCCATTTACTTGAGAATCGGCGACATCGAGATCAAAAGACAACAATTTCACCGCAGTCACCACCGCAAAGGCCAACACTGCGATCAACCAAAGCACCGCTAACAGAGCAGAACCGCGCCGATAAGATTTCGTAGATTGTAGAGAAATCATATTCATTTTTTAACTCCTGGTCCACCACCGCCTCCTTTAGGGCCACCAGGGCCGCCTCCACCGCCTCCGGGGATTTCTCCACCAGGGATCACTGTACCACCGCCGGGATTGCCCCCTGGTGTGCCACCTTGTGGTTGTCCCTGCCCCATACCACGGATCACTGTGAGCGGACTGACTTTTGGGACGATCCAGAAAATTTGTTTCATTTCATCACCGTAGGCACCATGCGCCGTGACCAATTCCAGTTGAAGCGGCAAACGCCCTTGTAAGTCCCAATCAAGTTGCCATTCCATGGTTCTCCCATCGAGAGCACGCCATTCAAAAAACCGCACTTCTTCCATCAAAATCACCTCGGCAAAAGGTTCCTCGCCTTGTGCACTAACAAGATTCTCTTGGTCGTTGAGTATCTCGTTTTCGTAGTAACGCATGACCACATTGATAAATCCATCACGACGTTTCACGCCGACGATCTGCACAGCTTTTGCGACTTTTTCCACTCCGCCCCAGGTGAACGCCAATGGCACATTTTGCAAGGTTAACTCATAAAGGTATGGCTGTCCGCCGGCACTCGTTTTCAATTCCATGCGGGTATTACCAGGAAGCGAACCGAGTTGAAATTTCATCATCTCCAAAAAACTTTCGCGCAGGGTATTGTCAGCTTGCTTTTTGCTAATCCCATTTGCCAATTGAATATCGGCCGTCGCCAAACGAGCGCACAAAATAATCAACGCCAGCATCAAGCCCAGTGCGATGACGACTTCGATCAACGTGAAGCCACGCGACTTACGAGTAAGAGCATTGATGATCATGGTTGATACAACCTCCCGTATCTCCAGGTGATGGCTTGGCGGGCCATTTCGTTATTATCTTGGAAATAATGGCAAATCACCGTCACACGCCACATATCTTGTAGCAACTGCCCATCTTGATTCTCCATCTCCTCCATTTTTTCATAAATGGTCTCGATTTCCATATTTCTCTCATCGAGAGTGACAGTCATTGATTTTTCTTCCAACACCGGTACCGAGATAGCTTCGTCGAGCGAGCTTTGTAAAATTCTCGTGATCTGCATTTCTCGAGACATAAGATCTGAAGCATCAGCCGCCTTGTGCAGGGCAATGGTAAAGCCCGTGGCGGCCATGGCGAATATCCCCATCGCTAGAACGACTTCTAACAACAGATAGCCGCGTGACTGACGTCGTTTTGCATTTTTGGGATGCTTCATTTTCTCGCCTCCATGCTAAATTCTCTAATGCTAGCTGAGAGCGGGTGAAATTCCATTTCCACCCATCCACTTTTGTATTCGTAACGAACTCCTACTGGTTCACAAATTCCATTCGGATCAAAACGCCACACTTGTGTATCGCTTGATTCCATCACTCCCCAATTCACAGCCCCCCAACGACGCACAGAAACCACAAAATCTTCGAGCGACTGCGTTTCCCTGACTGGCGAAAATTTCGCATGATTAGTGCCTTCAATCTGTGCGCGTTCTTCGAGGTCTAGGCGAGCATTCATATCATTCTCGTTATAACCAGCCTCGACCAAAGGGCCTAAGTGAGCGGCGTGCTCAGAAAACGTAATCGAATAAGGAATTTGCTGAACGATTGCTAGCATACGAGCTTTTTTCGCAAGAACTTCTAGATCGCCCGATGCCTCCTTCAGCTTGCGTTCCGATGCCGTAGAGATGAACAAGGTCACGGCACCGCCCATAGCGAGCCCGATCAGCGCCAACACGATAACCATTTCCAACAAGGTGAAACCACGCCTTGAGGGCAGTGTTTTCACGGATTGTGGGGAAATTGTCATGTGATGCTATGAGTAGAAATTATTGATTCTGGCTGGACATATCGTCATCCGTGCCGAGCTGTCCGTCTTTGCCTTTGGTGATGAGTTCATACTCAGTCGCCACTTTTGATCCAGGAAACTTGTAGGTATATTCCTGATTCCATGGATCCATCGGCACGCGGTCGGCAAGAGCCGTCCATGATTTTGGAGCAGGAGCGCCACCGGGACGATCAACAAGAGCTTTCAAACCTTGCGAGCTAGAAGGATAAAATCCGTTGTTGATTTTATACATTTTCAACACACTTCCGATGGAATTAAAATCGCCCTTCACGCGTTGAATCGCGGCACCTTCGCCTACTTTGCCCATGACGCTAATCGCACCGCCGATGATAAGCCCGATGATACCTAGAACGATTACCATTTCCAGTAGGGTGAAACCTGACAATCGATTACCTTTAATTTGCTGTCTCTGATTTATTTTCATATTGCTGTTGTTTTGAATGTTTGAAGCGCAGCGCGCCTACAATGAAAGTAACACCAAAGAACAGAACATTTGTCAGTATTATTTGAAAAAATTTACTATTTTTGTCGTAATTGACCACCTCCGTTCTACGGCGACGTCTCAAAGGTCCATTTTTTGGCATCTTTTCCTTTGTTCGCCTTAATTTCTAGACTCCGCAAGTCGGTAATGTCGTCAGTGACTAATAACCGAATGTGAATGATATTCCCATCGGCCTGAATCGGAATCGCAATGGTTTGGAAATCTTCCGCAGCAGCGAGCGGGAGATGAGTGATTTGCTCAGGGAGAAAATCTTTCTGCCCATGGCAACGCCATGCGATGCTGATCTTTCCACCTTTTGCTGATCGCAATTGAACGTTTGCCGAGGCTGGGCCGCCGATGTGAAGATCAGAAAACGCAATAAAAGGAGTTTGTTTGCCATCGGGAGTAATCTGCAATGAGCCATCTTTGACAAGTGTGCTGGCACCGCGCGCTAGCCATGTATTTGTTGATGGAATTTCCTTGCTGACAGTTTTTTTGCGAGGATCGCTTGCAGAGCCGTCGCCAGAGTTGTTCATGTGGTTCTCATAAAAGATCTGGTCCGCTGCGACCAACGGACGTGGTAGGCCAGGCTCTGGCAATGTCGCATTCCACGCCATCAGTTTTTTGTCCAAATCAGCTGCGATCTCAGGAAACTCGGCGATCCGGTTTTTGCTCTCACCTTCGGGACTATTTATATCAAAAAGATAGCGCTCCTTCTTTCCGAGTAAAATGAGCTTCCATCGATCAGAACGCACGGCAGCCTGTGAGCGCCAACGCCAAAACAGCAAATCATGAGGATTACCGGTCTTTTCGCCTGTCATATAGGGCATCAAGTCCACACCATCGAGTGCGTCAGGATGCGGTAATCCAGCGAGCTTCACCGCGGTCGCCGCGACGTCCAGATTGATCACTGGGGCTTCAAACACCTGCCCAGCTTTGATTTTTCCGGGCCATGCGGCAACAAAAGGTGTGCGAATTCCGCCATCGGTCAGCATGCCTTTTTCGCCTACCAATGGCAGGTTCAGAGAGCCGTCCCAGGCCCCTTGTTTCAACGGAGCACCATTGTCACCGATGAAAATAATCAGCGTGTTTTTCTCAATTCCTTCCTCTTTAAGTTTGGCACGAATACGCCCCACCCCATCGTCCATCGCGGCAATCATCGACAGCGCTTGCCGGCGCTCCTTAGGCGCATCAGTAGGTGTCTGCGAAAACCATGGCTCGGGCGATTCCAAAGGCACATGCGGTGCGAAAAATGCAAGATACAGAAAAAAGGGATCACTCTGGTGACGATCGATGAATGAAATCGCAGCATCGGCTTGCCAGACACAGCGGAATCGCTTGTCAGTCAACACTTGCGGGGCATTCGCTAGCGGCTTGCCCTGCAAATCATGGGATGCCGAGAAGGAGTCCATCTGCCCTGTGTAGTATTCTTCAAAACCTTGCGTCCAAGGCTGGAACGAACCTGCGATTTTTTTCCCACCTTTCTCCGCTGGGGGCGCATCTAAATGCCACTTGCCGATTTGACAGGAAACATAGCCAGCAGGCTTCAATCGTTCTGCAATGGTTAACTCTTCATGCACCAGCGGCCCTAACGAGTTGTCTTCGAGCCCAAAACGTTGCTGATAACGACCCGTAAGTACTCCAGCGCGCGAAGGCACACACTGCGGAGCGCTGACATAACCGTGCGAAAACCGAATGCCGTCCTTTGCCAACGCATCAAGATTCGGCGTTTTAACATCCATCACCGATCCCTGCACTCCAAGATCAGCCCAACCATGATCGTCGGAATAAATCAAAATGATGTTAGGTTTTGTCTCTGCAAAAAGCAAAGGGCAGAGAATGGGAAATAGGAGCAAAAACTTCATCATGGCTCGAGTGGCATAAAGATACGAATGTCATCGTAAAAATGTATCACCCGAGAGCAAATCTGAGGTTGATTTGGCAGTCCTTGGCCGTGCGCCCAAGAGGACATCGGCTTTGAGTAGCTCGCCGAGTTCTACCGTTGGAATAGTTGGGGCATTTTCTCCAATTGACAGACCTCTTTCCACGTGCTAGAAATGGCTCACACGCAGCGAGCAAAGATCAAAATGGAGCTATCTAACAAAAATATGAACAAGTTGGAAAGTTTGATCAATGCGATGAGCACTTGGAAATGGAAACAAGTGCTCCCTCTGATCGGGGGTATTCTTTTCATTTCATTTGGATTGTATGAGGTATGGATTGCTTATAGTAGCAAAAACTGGAAAGAGGTTCCCGGCTATATCACGGAATCTAGTTTGATTGAAAAAAAGCGCAGATACAGAAATCGAGTTTACCACGAACCGCATGTTGCATACGTTTATTTCGTAAATGGAGAACAATTTTCTTCGGATCGCATCATCATCGGTGAATCGGCCTACGATACACTTGACGAAAGTTCGCATAGTCGTTCTTCCCGATGGCTTGAACAATTTCCCCGCGGCAAGGAGGTGACTGTATATGCAGACCCTGATGACCCTAGACAAAGCGTATTGGTCAGAGGAATGCAGCAAGTTTCTTTTTTCAAAGTCTACTTGGGACTAGCATGTTTCGTTGTGTTTGCCATCTCGATTCATCCGTTTTTTAGAAAAGATGAATCTACTCAATCTTTTTGAACACGCTCAATTTGGTAATGTGAAGTTTCTTCTGTAAAAAAGCGAACAGCACCCTTCAAAGTGGTTGCGGTGTCCGTTGTGCTGATGTGCTCGTTTGAGGCAGATGCTTCTGACATAGTCCATGCGTTTTAGTTTCATGTGTTCGAAGATGCGCCCTACTCTTACTCTGATGCGGCGGTTTCGAGATTTCCGCGGGTAAGAATTGACATACTTGCTTGAATACGTTGTTCTAGCGCCGTGCCAGCAAAACATAACATACGCCGAGCAGCTCATGCGGCGTTGCATTCGTGGGGAAATGGCCACGACTATGCAGAAACTCTAGTCGAACGTCATGCTCAGCGCTACCAGCTTTCCTCACCTGATCGCAATCTACTGCATGCCATCATTTTTGGCGTGCTACGCAATCGCCGACTACTTGATCATTTCATCAGCAAACTCCGGCAAGGAAAACTCGATCACGATGCACGTGATCTGCTCCGCATTGGACTTTTTCAAATCCTCATCCTCAACATCGCCGATCACGCCGCTGTGAATGAAACGGTCGAAGCCGGCAAAGCCAATATCCGCGGCTTGATCAATGCTGTCCTGCGTCGCGCCACAGGACAACGCGGTCAATTGTTAGAAAAAATCGCTGAGCTATCGCCGCAAGAGCAATTGTCTCATCCCGACTGGCTATTCAAACGTTGGCGCAAGCATTACGGTGCTGATAACGCGATTGCATTGATGCAATGGAATCAAGAACCAGCCGAAAACTACGCGCGTTACAATCCGCTGTGCAATGAACCATGCGAGTTAGAAAACGAACTCGAAGGAGTGCCTGGATTCTATCCGATCGAAGGCCCCATTCCGATGCCATTGATTCGCCGTGGAGTGATCTACATACAAGACCCTGCAACGCGCCATTGTGTTGAAATGTTAGCCCCGCAACCAGGGGAAACCGTGCTCGATGCCTGCGCCGCGCCCGGAGGAAAAGCCGCGCTGATCGCTGTAGCGATGGAAAACAAAGGATTATTGATCGCAACCGATTCGAACGAAAAACGCTTGCCACGTCTCGAAGAAAATCTCACCCGCTTGCACATCACCTGTGCGAAAATTTCCCAACACGATTGGTTGCAACCAGCACCACCTGAATGGCATGAATTTTTTGATGCCATTTTACTCGATGTCCCCTGCTCCAATACCGGAGTGCTGCGGCGTCGCATCGACGCGCGTTGGCGTTTACTCCCTAACGATATCGAAGCACTATTGCCGATTCAGACCAGCATTCTTACCAATGCGCTTGCCTGCCTCAAGCCCGGTGGCCGCATCGTTTATTCCACGTGTTCTCTCGAACCAGAAGAAAACATCGACCTCGTAAAAGCATTTGTCGCCGCCCATCCAGAAGTGAAACTCATCGCCCACAAACAGATTACGCCGTTCAAAGATCAAAGTGATGGTGCTTTCTGCGCGCTGATTCGCAAAGATTAACAGCTTAATCTTTCACCACCGCCACCGCCGTTGAGTTGCCAAGGAAATCAAAGTTTTTGTAGGACCAAACAACTTTTTTATCTGGTGACACTTCGATCACTTGTGGATTCTGTGGACCTGCATGGCAATTGATAAAACGCGTATTGCCATTCGCTAAACGCTTCACTCCACACACCCAAGCTAGGGTGATTCCCTCGAGGTCTTTTTGATGAATTTCCCACACGATTTTTTTCTCAGGAGTGACTTCTAAGACGGAGTGTCCATTGCCAGCACCGATTAATGTGTTGCCATTTTTCAGGCGTTCCACCCCGAAAACACGATTGCCAAATCCGTCCGGACCATGGCCATTTTTCTGGGCTTGATCATAAAGTGGAATGGCATATTCCCAAACGACTTTGCCTTCAGCATCGTATTCTCTCACGCAGCCATCATTTTCGTGCGCGACAAGGTAGTGGTCATTGGCCAATTTTCGCACCATGCGCGTATCGCTGTGAGCACTAGGAGATTTCACCTGCAGGGCGATTTGTTTTTTGATCACATTATTTGCATCCACTTCGATGATTCTCGCGCTGCCAGATTCCGCGATCATCGTGTCGCCATTCGCCAATCTCTGAAAGGCGTGAATCTCGACTCTCCTATTTTTGTTCGATGGTTCAGCGCGGGCATCGTATTGCCAAACCACAGTCTGCTCTTGATTCGGCGTCATCTCAATGACATTCCACGCGTCCGTTTGCATCAGCACGTTACCGTTTTCCAACACCTGCAGATCATGAATATTTTTCACCTTGGTTTTCCAAGTCACCTCGCCTTTGTCATTGAGATGAACGAGATTTCCCTTTTCCATATCAGCGATAAACATATCACGGGCATGGAGAAAATTTGTTAAACCAAAGGCGAATAGCAGCGTAAGTATTTTCATAGTGTAACACTTACGCTTGCCGTAGCGATAATATTACAGATGTTTATTCTTATCCATGGCGGACACATTTTTTCCATAGTAATGTGCTAAAGAGCGCCAGCAATCCACAGAGTAAATAAGGAATCCATACAAACCCCATGTGATTGCGTTGCATGTCCAGATCAATTACCAATGGTTTTGCCCCATCCACTTGCACACTGCGCCCAAACGTCAGCACTGAACCACGTTCTGGCACATTCACCTCCAACGACGAAGGCACTGGTTCTGCCGCCAATTGTTGTGTAACGATGCGATTGGCAATGGCTTTTAGCGCCGCATTTTCATCAGCAGAATTGCCTTCGAGAAATCGATCAAATTGTTTCGGGTCATAATTAGATTGTCCTTTCAGCACTGGATTCACCGTGGCGGCTTGCTCCATTTGTTCGTTATTGGCAATCCCTTCGGCACGATTATCAAGCATCAGTTTTTGACGTCGCGTATTTAATCCCAAAACCGCTTGCTGGGTTTTCAGTTCTCGTAATTGCACCCGAGCATCTTCATTGGATGCTTGGTCGAGCATGTTATTACGAGCTGCATTTCCGAGTGCCATGCTGGCTTTTTCCTGATCACCTTGCACGATCCAATCATTCGCTTGATCCAGTAACGCAACCGCACTTGCGGATGATGAGGCTCGTTGATTGCTGACAAATGATTGGTAGTCTTCTAACTGAAAACGACCAACAACCGCTTGATTTTTGAGATCAAAATCACCGCGATGATCTTTTAACTTCCACCCATCAGGAACCAAGATCCGCCACGTGAGATTTTCCATGGGGATATTTAACGAAGGGCCTTCGACATGAAAATTTTTACCCGCAGAACTCGAATACACAAAACGAATGATTGCGGGCTCATCGGCAATCGGTGAAGGAAAAGCATAGAACAACCAATCATCCACTTCTCGCACCAATGCCGCGCCTTCATCATTTACTAGAACGTTATACAACGAGGAATTAGCTGGCAAACGTAGTCGGATGGTGCCCTTCTCGGCAACTTCTACACGCAACACCACAGCGGTCAGTATCGCGCCAGTGGGAGAAATAAGACTTGTCAAAGAACCTTGGGCCACCCGCATTTTTTGGACATCGGCTAAGTCATGACGTTGCAAGGTGATCAACAAGGGTGTTTTGCCATCAGTCACTTTAAACGTGAGAGCAGGCGCCGTTTGGCTGCGCAATTTTGGCATGCTGGATTGAATCACCGACCAATCACTCATTTGCCAACCTTCGGGCAGTTCTTTTGCCACAGCAAGCTCAAGACGTCCCGCGGAGCGAACAGTGACGTAGTATGCTACTTGTCGAGTTTTCTCTAACAATATCGGTGTGATTTTCTCGCTAGACTCATCGCTCAATTGTTGTTGAAACTCAATATCCACTTGAGTCGTAGCAGAAATACCTTTTTGAAAACGAATTTCCCATACATCCTTTTCGCCTGCCACCTTTATAAAATCTGCTAATTCCTTGCCACTAGCTCGAATGGTCGCAGCTGCTTGATCACTGAGACCAGGGATGCGCACACGCATCGATTTCAGCGAGGCATTTTCTACCTGATAGATCACGCTTGCTTTGGTGGTCATTTGCCCTTCGCGCATGACAGCATCATGCAATACCTGTGCGGTCACCCATGGCTCTAACGGATCAATCAATAAATCGAGCTGCCAATCACGTTGCAACAGGCGAAACACTAAAGCACCAGCTTTACCTGCATCATTTTTCTGACGTGCCGAAACATCAAACAACTCGCGATGATCCATCGGTGATACGTGATCTCGCGCCACCACCCCGATGCGCATGCCACGCTCTGGAACGATTGTCATGATCCCTGATTCACGAGTCGTATCGCGAATCACGATGCGCGGAGCAGGCCATTTCTTTTTCTGACCTGTGCCAGCTCCGGTAAATGTTAGATGATACAACTGCGCGCCTATAGTACGTCCGGTGAGATGAAGAGTCATCAGACGTTTCCCTGCAGAATTACTCTCGGTCCAATGGCTCAGCGAATCACCGGAAGCGCTCTCCACTTCTAGACCTTCTGGAATCTCCAGTTGCAAACGAAAAATGCCTGCTCGGGTGATTAGCACATTGACATCAGCGGCGAGTAAAACGCGATCATCTGCGAGAGTCAGTAGTTGCCAGGTATCAGTACGCATTTCTGGCGCAACGGCTGCCACACGAATCTTCGCAGAAGCCAGCGGAGCGCCAAACCGATAGACTTGTTGCAAATGAGTCAACGCATGACCCGCTTTATCTCGCGACAATAATGTTTGATCAAAATCTTCTGGATTGATCGTCGAAAGACCTTCGGTCTCTACTTTTTCGAGCTGTGAATCTTCGCCAAAGGCGAGTGCCATCATGCCGACTTCTCCCGCATTTCCCATGACACGCAGTGGTTCCAAGTTCACGTCAACTGGCAATACCGCCGATCCGCGCTGGGTATCAACCGTAAAGGAAAACGCCTGATCTTGTGCTGGTTCGATCGCCACGCGAAGTTCTAATTTCTCAGGATCGAAGCGCCATACTCCCGTGGGACCATCACTCACATCGCTCACCGTGAAACCTTTTGGCACGCGCAATACTAGTTCGCTGATACGACCTTGCGTAGGCCGAATTTGCATCTTATGGCGACCGTTCACCACGCCGGGAAGTGGCGTCATGAGTTGCGCAGACTCGACGAAAAAGACTGGTTTTTCCGTGGCCACATCGCGCTGTTTTGCACGGGGCATGATTTGCACTTGAGCCATCGGACGCAACACCATGATCGCCCCACTTTGCTTATCGCTTAAGCCATCTAACAACTGCACATGAGCCGCCGCAGGAGAATCAAACTCCCATCCGCCTTGATCCCATCGCAACGTGAGTTGTCGCATCGCCGCCGCAGATCCTGGCAAAATCCATGGTTGTTGTGGATTTTCCAATGGCATTTCGATCATTGCTTTTGCGGTAAAAAGCCCAGCATTTTTTGCAAGCAACACATAAACATATTGCTCGCCCATTTTTTCACTCACTACTTGCAACCCATCACTGGTAAATTCACCTAAGACTGCTGGCGCTTGAAGAAATCGAAAACGATCCCCCGCTTCCGCACGCAGCACAATATCGATCGAGCCATAGAGGCGATTTTCTTTTATGCTGCAATCATAGGTCATGCTTGAAATCGTTTTCACTCCGAAATCATCTGCCGCATTCGCGCGATGCCAAGCCGATGAGCAGAAAAAGAACGCAACAGCGAACAGCGGCGCGACAGCATTCACCACAGGGGGCGATTTTTTTCTGAAAGCAGTGACATATTTCGCCAATAAATGAATGACTAGCGATGCTGAGACTACTAAGAAAAACAACCCAACATTGCCACGAATCGAAAGCATGCCGATGCTCAAAAGTAATGCACCGCCACCTAACCACCAACGATCTTTTTTCATAAAACCGTAGCCAAGTGCGGCAAATCCTGCACACACACCGATCCACACAGCCAGACCTGCTTTGGCGAATTCAGGCGAAACATTATCTAACACAATCGACATTTCCGAGCCAATACCGACCACAGGTGCCACGTAATTGATCACCGATGATTGCTGACGATACGAATCAAGACTCATCATAAACATCAATAGCGATGCGACTAATACTAACAAAATCGCTAGTGTTTTCAAACGATTTTTGAACAGCATTACAAGCACTACAATCAGCACTGAGACATAAATTAGCGAAATCATCGGGCGGTGTGAGAGCCATTCAATTCCATTTTCTAACATCACCTCCCGCACCATTTCGACAGTTCCGCCACGAGGGACTAACTGCCTGCCTTCATCACCGACCACCGTCCACTCGCCCATCACCGCAGGTGCAAATAATATCGGTGCCGCAACCTTTACATGCGCCGCTTGCGATGACTGCACGCCATAACGAATGGCAATCTCCACGGCTTGATTGAGATCATGTTTCATGGGCAACGGAACAATCACATCACCCTGATCAGTGCGCGGATTGGCAGTCACTTGATTTACTTTTGTTTCTAACAAAATGGCACCCGCCGGCAACTTCATGCGCAAGGAATCACGGTGTTTTGATTTCACGAAAAATCGAGCATCAGTGACAACCTGACCATCGCGCGAAACATGGCTATTCAACTTGATAAAATCCACCACCTGCTCAACCGTTTCCCCTGCCTTAAACCATGTCAAATTCATGACTATCGAAAAATCTCGCGCCGTATATTCCCACGTTGCCAAAGTTGGAGCAGAACTAAGCATGCGATACTCCGTGGGCAATTCGTTCACTTGCAAGGGCAACACAGGGCCTTCCGTTTTGTTGATATCTACTTTCACTTGCAATGGGCTAACCACTTGGATGAAACCGCGTTCGCTCTGCACGTTGAGCGGGCGAATCTCACCAGGGGCAATCGCTCCACCTGCGGCTTCCATCGCTTGTTCAAAAGTAACCAGCACGGTTCCCGAACCTAGCAATGGACTGGCGAGCGGCACTACTAACACATCGTCATCCTTGCGCCAATCGTGACCGATGTTTTGCCCGGTGACATCGATATTGCCAATGCCTTTTGGCACTTGAATACGCCATTCGCTGGCAGGCGCGCCGACCACGAAATAATTAATCAGCACACTTCCAAAGACGGCCCCTTCTTTGACCGAATAGAGGTGAAACACATCTGCGACAATGCTTTGCCCCAGTGCTTCGGCCGTGACCTTAGCACTCCACTCAGAATCACGCAGTCGATACGCTTGTTGCAGGCCAATGATTCGTGGAGTAAAAGAATTCAAAGGGATTTCTGTGAGATTTTTTTTCTCTCCGCTTACCAAACGATAGCCCGATGCTGCGACCACGCCGATGTTGCCACGTCGAGATTTTGCCATCGGAAAATTCAATGCTGGCAGCACCCATTCACCTGCTTTTGCTGGTTCATTTTTTTCCAATCGCAAGCTAATCAATTGACGATTCAACACCGCTTTTGCGAAGAGAATTTTTAGACGTTTGTATCCCTTCACCGCTTCGGTGGCCAAGGTATAATCAGCCACGGCAGCACCAGTCACCGAAACCACCGCATAGTCAGATGGCACTTCCATTTCCCACTCACGCAATGGAGCCTCACGAATATCTAACTCGAGATCGGTAGTGATTTTGCGATCCGTTTCGGCAAGCTCATAGATGGTCGTTTCAGTTACTGTTGTCTCAGGCAATACGTGATCGGCGTTGACTTGATAGGAATAGTCTTCTGCCGGAAAACGAAAAACAAATGCTTGGCGCAATTCGGCATCAGCGATGGGAAATTGCTCGGGAGCCAATTGAATCAATGCTTTTGGCTCAGAAACTTCAATTTTTACCGCGCCTTCATTGGCGACGCGCAACCAACCACTGTGACGCAACGATCCTTGAGGTGAGAGACGCATCACCGTTGTTTTCACAGGAAAATCACCAAGCGGTGCCTGTGTTTCGACGATGATCCTGCCAGCCCCTTCCCATGGTCGATTCAACTGCAAGGCCAAGGTTTTTTTGCCATCATTCTCGCTTACATTCCATCCAAGAATGTGTTCGCCCGTTACTGATAAAATTTCTCCTGGACCAGTAATCGTTAGATTGACCGCCGATAGTTTTCCTTGCAACACCCGAAAATCAATCATCGATGCTTGGCGGACTAGACCACTGCCGATGCGCACATCAGAAACTTCCGAACTGGAAAAAAATAAAGCACCGTCTGCAATCTCTCGGCCATCACGCCAGGCGACTGCCGCATGACCATCGGCTGGTAAAAATCCTTTGATTGCAGTGGCATCAATCACTGGCACTACAGCTTGCGCTTCATCAAACTCCACCGATTTTGTTAGACCTTGCAACCAAAGCGGTACCACAATGCCGGCGGGTAAGTTGAAATCAATGATTTTCCAATCGCCATTGCGGGATATCGGCACATCAAAGAGAATTTCTAACGGAATATTCCCCACTCGATCGGCGATCAAATCATACACATATCCCTCACCTACAGCACGGAGTGAAATATGCCAACCATCGCCGGAACTAGCAGTGGTGAGCGCCGCAGTGCCTCCTAACAATTCCGTAACCGCACCTGCTTCACGGGCCTCAGCCTCTGCTTTGAGAATGAAACTCACACTTTTGCCATCTTTACTGAGGGTTCCATACAGTTGCGCATTTTTCACACTGAGACCCTGCGCATTTCCTGATACATCAAGAGATAATTTTGCGATTGTCGCACCAACAAACTCTTTTCCTTTGCTATTCTCTACGGGAGCAAGACCTTCTGCTTTAATCACGCGAGCCATGGCGTTTCCTTCTTCGATGATTGTTACTTTTTGCGAAAATCCGACGGCTGCGCCAGCGCTGGGAAGCAATACATCCACGGTCATCGAACCTGCACGGTCGATGCGATGTTTGGACTTCATGATGACCGTCCACTGATTCGCTGCTGGTGGGGCTAATTTTTCAAGGGGTAATGCGCCTATCGTCCGCAGATCAAGAAAGCGTTGGCCTGTCGCGTCCACACGGATCGACCAATCTTTCATTTGCTCACCTGTTACCGATGTCACTTCACCTTTTCCTTGCAGCGCAATGCTCATCACATCGGGATTCCCCTGATATTGCCGATACACCAAGGTTGTTTCCGTCTCGATCCGATCAGAGAACAGCTGCACTTTGGTGTCTGCCGTCACCGAAAATAAAGCAGGCGTTGTGCGCAGCGCAAAATCACGGGGAAAGATGAACACACCATCACCGATACTTTTTTCCAAAGTTGTTTCCTGCGCCATCGCCAGATTCAGACTGAGCAATGCAAGTAAGATTTTTTTCATAAATGTTTGTGTGTTTGGGAGATTAATTCGAGAGCACCCGTGTCATTAAAATCAATTGAGCGACTCGTTCACTTTGCTGGTAATAGTTTCTAATGGTAGTGATACTTTTCGACAGATCGTCAAAATTCACTGCTTGCCCAGCGACACCACCACGTAATTTCTCCGCTGTGAAAAGCGCCATGCCTGCGAGTTGCATCGAGGGCTGCGCAAGGTCAAACGGCGGAGTGTTGGCATCATACAAGATCGTCCATTTACGTTCTACCATTTCACCTGTGGCGGTATCGCGAAAACGCACACTTACCTCACCGATGTCACCCGATCCTTCTGGCAGTAGTGCTAATTGATACATTGCATTGCCTGCCTCTGCGGCGGCTAACTCTGCGGCATCGACTTTATCATTGCGAAAATCCTCGGTCTTGAGTCGATCTTTTTCAAAACCTAACAACGAATAGCTCTTCACGCGTTGCGGATTGAGTTGCACTTGCACTTTGACATTCTCCGCAGCAGGACGAAATGCTCCGGCAAGCTGACGGGCGAAATTTTCCTTTGCATCAGTGACGTTGTTAACGACGTAATAACGTCCATTGCCATGTCGTGATAATTCTAACAACATTTCATCATTCAGGCCATCGGTGCCGATACCAGCAATATCGAATGCTAGGCCTTTTTGACGAATGACTTTGATGTGATTTGCCAATCGCTCTGGGTTGGCATTGCCAAGATTTGCCGCGCCATCAGTCACTAACAGAATGCGGTTTTGCGCGCCATTTGCTTTGTTCCGTGTGGCGAGAACCTCGCCAAGATTCAATGCTTCTTCCATGTTTGTTCCACCATCGCTAGGTGCCTGCAAGATCAATTTGCGCAGGTTAGCAGCATCGTTACCGGCAATATTTTCGCCTAACAAGCGCGGTGTTCGGGAGAATCCGATGATGCTTACTTTATCATTAGCAGTGAGTAAAGTAGTGAGCTCTTTGATCGATGCCTCCATCACTTCCGAGCGATCCTCGCGATTCATGGAACCTGATTGATCAATCAACAAAGTAAGATGCAACGGCTGTCCTGCGCTACGACCTGCGGCAGCGGTGCGCATGCTGATTCTTAGCAAATTCTGCGAAGCCGCAAATGGATGCGCTGATTGATCAATCGCACAGGCAACTGGCTCCTTACCAGACGGTAGCGGATCACCATAATCGAAGGCATTGTAAAATTCTTCCCTTCTCACAGACTCCGCCGCAGGACGTTGCCCAGCCGCTAAGGCAGCATTAGCTAACTTAAACGAGGCATCACTGACATGGAGAGAAAAGGTAGAATAGGGTTCTACTGCCGCAAGAATTCCCTGTGACGCTTCCAATTCGAAGAACATTTTCGCCTGTTCTTTTTCTTCAATTTCTTTTTTCCCTTCTTCAACGATGGCATCTTCACCATCTGACATTTTTAAATAATTATCTGCAATCATGCTAGGAGCTCTGCGCAATAGATTATCGCGTGTTTTTCGCTTTTCTTCTACGACATCACTCTGCTCCTGAATCGCATTTTCTAGTTCTTTGACCTCCATTTCAGCATTGCTTCTCCCATTTAGATCTTTCGTTCCTTTAAGCCCCCCACTTGCAAGTTGATCGGCATCGCCAAATGCGTCCTGTGCCCAGGGAGCGATGGCTGCGGGAGCGGGGGCAGCAGCAGGCTTTTCGTCTTTCGCGGCCATCGCGGCCGACTGTGGTTTCTGAGGTCCATTTGACTCAGAATCGAAATTAGTTGGTGTCGCTGGAGTTACTGGAAAAGCACCGTTAGCAACAATTCCGCGACTGCGCCCGCCGACAATGCTGTCAGGAAGTTCGGGGGGCTCTTCCGAATCAGATCTGAGACTACCAGCCCTGAGGTTTGCCTTAAATTTGGATTCGGCCTCAGGCGAAATTACAGGGTTCTTAGCCAGATTATCGCCTCCGACGTCCTCCCCACGACCTTCACGACCACCCCAGCCACGTGTGTCCTCTGCGGTTGGAACAACAGGAGTTGGCTTCTTGGTTAGTACCGCCATCTTGCCAGACTGTGGTTCCTGAACTTCATCGGCTTCAGATTTTTGTTTAAACAAACTACCCACCACAGGGATGTCTTTGCCATCGACTACTGTAGCATCCGAGTTTGTTATCTGACCTGTTTCTCTTCTTATGGCTCCATCTTGCGCCACATCGTCGCTCAATGTATCTAACGCGGCTCCCTCCACGGCAAGCTCTCCCGAACGCTTTCCGCTAGGTTTTGCTTCGCCACGATTTGTATAGTCAAGATCACCATCGATGGCTAAAGAACCTGCTACGATCCTAGTAGCTGGACCACCACCACCGCCGCCGCCACGGGTGTCACCAGGACCCCAGCCAACGCCGAAGTCATCGCCATTACCGAAATCGGTGGAGGGCGATGGCACATCTACTTCTGGAATGGGAATCGTAACATTAGATGAGGGTATAGCGGCGATTACTTTAGCGCTGGATGATGAGGGAGCAGAAGGTTTCTGAACGGTATTGGAGCTAAGTTTTTCCGCTTCCATTCTTTCGTACGTATGAACGCCAGCCTCTTTTGAAGCACTTTTGCCGAAGGAGGCTATTGGCGGTGGAGATTTATCCCCAAACACTTGCAGGGGAGCATTTGACCGATATGATAAAACCACAGTTGCTTCGGATGCTTTTTTATTCGGGGCTAACGTAAATGTCGCAAGACTGGCGATGGCGTATAATACGATGATCAATGCAGCGATTTTTGCAAACTGCTGCCATCGTAATTTTCTCTTGGGAAGAGTTACAAGTGGAGCAACCTTCGCCGGTTCGCCGAGTATTACATTCAGTTTCTCCCTGCGTTCAGGCGATAGACGCCATTGGGGAGAGGGAGCGTCTTTGGCAACATCGATCAAAGACCCATGGATGGCCAGCATGCGCCGATAGAACACTTTCCACTCGGGTGACTCGGCGCACATTTTCTCTAATTCTTCTGCTTCAAATGCCGATGCTTGGCCTAAGACCCATGCGATGATGCGCGCTTCGATTTTTTCGTCGCCCACGGGGTTTAACTCTGTTTCTTCGTGATTCATTTTCTAAAAAAAATTTGTTATTTATCCTTCCACACTATCCACTCCCAGGCGCCGCAGCGAATCGGCCAGTCCTTTTAATAAATGGTGCAATTTATAACCGACATTGCTCACACTCAGTCCTGTCTGCTTGCTTATGTCTTCATAGGAAAGTTGTCGTTTGTATTTCATTGCGATCAATTGTTGGTCTTGTTCCTGCATTTCAGCCATCAGCATGCGCAGTGCTCCCACCGCTTCCATTTTCCCTAATTCCTCATCGGCTTGCGGCGTCTCACTTTGCCATTCTGCTTTATCGTCCATCGGAGTTTCGCGGCGATGGTCGCGCAAATAATTCAGGGCGAGATTTCGAATTGATCGATAAATCCACGCCTTCGGACTCGTCACTTCACTCCAATGTTCGTGCAGCCTGAGAAAGGCCTCCTGCACCAGATCTTCGGCCGTTTCGCGCTGACCTACGATGCCATAAGCATAGCGCAACAATGCCGATTCCTCAGCATTGAATAGCTCTCTTAGGCTTATTGATTCCTGCGTCATCGTGCTAGTGAGAAGCACCGAGGTCGCTCCCTTATGGGCACGATGACGGGCAAGTAAAACGTGATTTTCCATGATATGAGCCAAGGTAATTTCATTCCCTACACAGGTAAGACCCGCGAACAGTATCTTTCTTAGAAAATTTATGAAAAAAGTGCGAGACGAAAGAAAAGTCTTACAGGCATCAGACTTTCCTAGGTCTTCTACCCTGAGCTTATGAATCGAAATTCATGCTGTTGAAGAAATTGCTAAGTTCGTCATCGGAAGCTTCTCGCCCCATGATGTCGTCATAGCTGCATAGTTGCAGAAATTCACCATCGAGCTCATCCAAGAATGAACTCGGCTGGCAGCCTTCTTCTTTGCCAAACTTCGTGCGTGTGGAGCAATAGGTAAGCGTAAGTCGCTCACGGGCACGAGTGATACCCACATAAAGCAAACGCCGCTCTTCATCACGAGTTCCCTCTGAAATACTGCGTTTGTGGGGCAATGTCCCCTCCTCCACGCCGACCAGATAGACATAGGGAAACTCCAATCCCTTAGAGGCGTGAAGTGTGATCAACGTCACTCCTTGTTTCGTTTCTAGATCATCTTCTCGTTCCGAGCTAAGGCTGACGGCATCGAGAAAACTCTGCAATTTTTTGCCTTTCGCCGAATATTCTTCGAGCTGTTTGATGATGCTGCCAATCCCCTCAGTGCGAACATCGCGTTCTTTCTCGGTTTTGCATCCCCGCATTAGCCACGGGATGTATTCCATTTCATGGATCATCTCCCGCAGGACCTGACCGGCATTTTGCTTGGCCATGTCAATTTTGGTCTTCGCGCCCGCGATCATTGCGACAAATTCTTCCACCGATCCACGCGTTTTTGTTGATAACTGTGAGGTAAATGCAGGGTCACAAAGCGCCTCCCACACGCTGCGATGAATCGCGCGACTATGATCAGTGGCCAGCACGGCAGTCGTTTGACCAATGCCACGATTCGGAGCATTCAGCACACGCAGCAATGCGACATCAGATTCGGGAGCGGCCATCAATTGCGCATAGGCGATGACATCGCGGATTTCGCGTCGATCAAAAAAGCTCTGCGCGCCAACCATGCGATAAGGGATTTTTCGCTCACGCAATGCTTCTTCGAGCTTACGACATTGACCATTCGTCCGAAACAATACCGCAAAATCTTCCCATGTTTTTTTTGCTAGATTTTTTTCTTCAATGATTTCCTCCGCGATGAATTCTGCTTCTTCTGCATCGCCAGGCATCGAGACGATGCGCACCGGTACGCCACCTGCTCGGGTGCTGATGAGAACTTTCGGGCGACGACCGATGTTGTGCTTGATAAGGCTATTCGCGGTATGCAGCACGGCATTCGTGCTCCGATAATTTTCCTCTAACAAAATCACTTGCGGATTCGGAAAGAATTTTTCGAACTGCAAAATATTCGCCACTTCGGCACCGCGCCATCCGTAGATCGATTGATCATCATCGCCCACTACGCAAACATGATACGGAGGGCCAACCAATTGCTGAAGCAAGCGCATTTGCAAGGAATTGGTGTCTTGAAATTCATCGACGGTGACCCGTTGGTAATAAGCGCGAAAGGCATCGCGCACATCTTCATGTTCGGTGAGTAGTTTTTCGCCGAGAACTAACAAATCATCGAAATCCACCGCATTCTGAGCACGCAATTCGTTCTGATAAGCCGTGGCAAGAATGCTGATGAAATCATCTTCCTGCTCCGATGGATCACGGCCAGCATTTTTCGCCTTCGAAATCGCACCGAGAATCTGTTCGGGTTTAAGAGTGCAATTGGCACCACCTTTGCGCACGAGCAATTGCTTCATCAAGCCAACTTGATCACTGCCCGTGTAAATGGCGAAATTTTTCTTGTATCCTAGTCGATCAATGCCGCCACGTAGGATGCGCACACATAAGGAATGGAAGGTGCAGACAGTCATTGCCTCTGCCGTATCCTTCGAAATCATATCAGTAATCCGCTCGCGCATTTCAGCGGCGGCTTTATTCGTGAAGGTAACCGCTAAGATGTTTTCAGCCGCGATCCCACGCTCTAACATGTGCGCGATCCGGCATGTCACCGTTCGAGTTTTGCCAGTTCCGGCTCCCGCTAAAATCAACACAGGACCATCAATGGCCCCTACGGCTTCACGTTGTGCTTTGTTTAACGACTCAAATGAAAATCCTCCCGCCATGTGCGAGAAAGTTCAAAGCGTAGTGTCAGGTAAATTACAATCTCGAATGCACTTCTGCAAAAAATAGTCGTCGATACCGGCTAGCTGCTAGCGTTTGAGCGAATACAATCGCAGCATCGAAGGCGGCGGAAGTTCACCACTACGAGGTAAATCGCGATTCGCGGGCAACGCTTCCCAGCGCAACGTATACCGCACATTTTTGCTATTAACGGCGCCATCATCACCTTTTGATTTGACGGTAAGACCTGGAAACGTTCCTTCCGCTTTACCAAAGCCTGATGGCATAGTGCTGCGGGAAATTTTTCCTTTTGCTTCCAGTGTTTCCGGATCTAACAACCAAGTGCCACCACCAAATTGCTGATGACTAAAATCCTGCACCAACCGGCCATCAGCATCTTTCATTACTGGACCAACTCTTATCGCAAAACCCAGTGTGCCGCCACCGCAAAAATCCCAATGCCACGGCCAATCGGTAATTTTATGGAATGTCCACTTTCCTTCCTCAAGTCGTGCCGTCCACGGCTGTGTAAAGCCTTGCTGATCATGTTTGTGATAACTAATCGTGACTCGCCCCTTGACATCAAATCCTATGGTAGCATTTCCATTAATGATTCCTCCTTTTTGTGGCACGGGATCGACGATGGCGCCATCGTTGAGTTTGATGGGCAGGGTCAATGGTTTACCTTGGGCATTTTCCCAATGAATCATGTCTTTACTGCGCGCATAGCTGAGATCGTGATTCGTAGAGGCATCGGGCGACTCACGCCACACCCACGCAAGATGAAAATAGTTATCCGAACCAAGAATAGGACCATTAAAATAGGCATTGCGCAGCCCTTCGCCATCGGTTAATGGCTGATCCATCAAACGTGACCATGTCTTGGTTTTTTGATTATAGACATTGTACAACTGATTGCCATCGCCGCTGCCGCCATCGCGATAAGTGAAAAGAAACACATTTTTCGCGCCACGAAGAAAGCGAGGATAAGTCGTGCGCTGCTCGTTTGCGCCGACCATCTGCGGCACTTTCGTCAACGACGAAGCATCAAAAGCTCGCGTGCTGCGATAATAATTCAACGGCACGCAGTGCATATCGCCACTGAGATGAAGAAATCCATCATCATCGATCGCCATCGTCAGATAGTTGTGACTATCCCAACCCGTGGTATCTGGCAATCGCGTGAAAACCCATTTTTTTTCAGTCAACAAACGCTGCGCCACGGTGAGTTGACGATGTTGATCATAAAAGGCCACAAATTGATATGGCGCATGAGTTAGCAAGCAAAAGTCCACTGGATGAGCAGACCAGACAAGAGCAATATCAAGCGGTTCCTCGACATAAGTAGGTGCGTCTTTTGCAGAGGACATAAAAACGCTGCATGGCATCAAAGCAAGGAGGAGAATCGACTTTATCATCAGGAAAAAAGAAAAAATGTTACTAGATACCATACTCTCCCATTGCCCACGATCTTTCATTTTCTCGACTGAAAATGCCATCTCCCATGGCAGGATTTACCTCAATAATTCTGCTGTCAAAAAATGCCAATGCATGCTTCTATGCGCTCAGAAATAACAGCGACAATGGACGATCTTTTTTCTTTCGTATCAAAGCAACCGCAACCTGACAAACCAGAGAAGCGGATCGAAGAATTGCGCACGCAATTGCATCACCACAATGACCTTTATTACCAGCAAGCACTGCCTGAAATTTCGGATGCGGAATACGATCGCCTCTATCGTGAGCTAGAAGATCTGGAAAAAAAACACCCTGATTTTGCCGATGAAAACTCGCCCACCCAACGAGTTGGCGGTGCACCGTTGGCTGCATTTCAGCAACGCAAGCACTTGGTTCCCATGCTGAGCATTGATGATGTATTTGAGCTAAAAGACGCGCCCGTTGCTGAAGCGGAATTGATTGCGTTTTATCAACGATTGCAAAAAAATCTTCAGCAGGAAAATATCGCAGTTACCGTAGAGCCAAAAATCGACGGCGTAGCGGTTTCTCTCATTTATGAAATAGGAAAATTGGCGTATGCTGTTACCCGTGGTGATGGCAGTACTGGTGATGACATTACACAAAATGTGCGGACAATCCGCAGCATCCCGCTCACTCTCACTGGTGAAAACGCTCCCACATTGTTGGAAGTGCGTGGCGAAATTTTCATGCCAAACGAAGCCTTCGCCGCGATGAATGCAGAGCGCGACGAAGAGGGCTTACCCACCTTTGCCAACCCACGCAATGCGACAGCTGGGACTTTGAAACAACTAGATCCGAAAATTGCGGCGCAGCGGCCATTGCGATTTCTTGCTCATGGATTGGGCGCTTATGATGGGCCTGAACTCCGCAGTGAGCATGACTTTCACGATTTGTTAGACTCCTTGAAAATACCGCGCAATCAGCCATTAATCAACGCGACCGATCTAACCGAAACACTTGCCGCCGTGGCGCGGATCAATAAGGAAAAACACGATCTCGGATTTGCTACCGATGGAGCAGTCGTAAAAGTGTTAGATCGTAACCAACGCGAACAACTCGGCTTCACCTCACGTGCTCCGCGTTGGGCTGCCGCATACAAATTTCTCCCTGAACAGCAGGAAACATTCCTACGCGATATCACGGTGCAAGTGGGTAGAACCGGCGTGCTCACACCCGTAGCAGAACTTGCTCCCGTTTTGGTATCTGGCTCTATGGTCAGCCGTGCTACACTGCACAATCAAGATGAAATCAGCAAAAAAGACATCCGAATTGGCTCATGGGTATTGATTGAAAAAGCTGGCGAAATCATTCCCGCCATCGTAAAAGTCATCCGTCACGCAGAAGACTCCCAGCCCTATTCTCTCTATGATGCGGTCAATGGCGAATGCCCCTCTTGCAAAGGACCGATTTCACAAGAACCAGGTTTTGTTGCATGGAAATGCACCAATTTCCTTTGTCCTGCACAAGCCGTAATCCGCATTACCCATTTTGCTTCGCGCAAAGCTCTCGATATCGGTGCACTTGGTGAATCAGTTGCAGAGGCTTTGGTTAGCAGAGAGCTTTGTCGCAGTCCGTTAGATTTATTTGATCTCACCATCGAACAACTAGGACCACTCAATTTAGGCACCGATGAAGAACCGCGTCGCTTTGGGGAAAAGAATGCACAGAAAATTCTTGATGCACTAAATGCGTCGCGTCGTAAGCCATTGCAGCGTTGGCTGTACGCGCTAGGCATTCGGCAAATCGGCGTCAGCACGGCCAAAGAACTATCCCGGCTACATCAAAATTTTGCGGAACTAGAAAATTCCCCGATTCTGGCTGAATTACGATCTGATCGACGTCCTGATGCCAAAAAGAAAAATGAAATTCTCATTCCCTACGAGATCACCGGTGACGTGGCGACCGTAGCAGCAGATAGTATGGGACAATTTTTCGCATCCTCCGCTGGCCAACAGGTCATGGAGCAAATGAAACGACATCAACTCGACCCACAGTCCGACAATTACCTTCCTATTCCCAAGTCTGTTGATCGCTCGCATCTGCCACTCAGTGGAAAAACATTTGTTATCACAGGAACGCTCAGTGCGCCGCGTGATGACTTTAAATTACTCATCGAACAGAACGGTGGCAAAGTCAGTGGTAGCATCTCCGCCAGCACTCATTTCCTTCTCTGCGGCGAAGGTGGCGGCTCCAAGCGTGATAAAGCCGTAGAGTTAGCCGTGCCGATCATCGATGAAACTCAGCTCAAGGAAATGCTGGGGCAGTGAAATACATTCACTTTTGGTTCGCCAAGCTAATGGCTTGCTTGATGACCACGAGCGAGGAAAGACGTTGCGGATCGCTGAGTTGAGACTCTAGGGCATTCACAGCTTGCAGCAATGCGGCGTTGCTAGATTCTGGTTGGCGCAGCCAATCGGCAAAATCTGCGATCAGCAACAAATGTTTCATTGATACTGAAGATGATGATGAAAGGCTAGCTATCGTATCAACGGATTTGCCATTTACAACGGCGCTTAGCACACCCACTTGATCCAACGCACGAGGTGCTTGCAACTCTAACATGATTGTGGTCATCGCCCCAGCAGGCAATAATTTGCTCACCTGTTGCTTGCCCATGTCCACATCAAAACCAACCAAGCGATAGCGATCAACCATGGCGGGCACATACTCCATCGTCACTGCCGTTGCCGAAGCATTGGTATTGCGTAACGTAATCGCCATGCGGTAGTGGCCCGTTTGATTGGATACTGGAGCGACTTCCGAAGTGAACTCGATGCCTTGTTGTGACGCAGAGGATCCAGCATCCAAGGCGAAAGCATTGATTATTTCTTCACGACGAATGAGACGTTCATTTGGCAGTGTTTTTTCTTCTAAAATACAACGTTTGACCCAATTCCACGAGGCTGTGCCGGCGATGATGGGCAAACTTGCACGCGGATGAGTGTTCGCATCAATCAATCCACGGCGACCTACTGGCGGCAATTCACTGATTTGTGGCAATGGCTGATGCGCGATTTGCTTAGCAATCGATACCAGAAATTCGTTTGGCTTTTGCGTCATCAATGCGGTGCGGGTATCCATCGCAGAGGAACCTCCCACGGCAACAGCGGAAGAAGAATTCTCACTCGGAAAATCCGGTGCGAGGCTTGGCAACAGGGCAATTTCTCTGGTGATCTGCGAGTCGACCGCCATCTCACCATCTTGCTCAGACAATGGATTATGTATGCCAATCCATACGCCGATGATCACAGCCGCTGCAGTAGCAAGCACGATCCAACTGGAGTAAGTTCTGCGTGGCGACAATGTTACCAAATTGGCTGGCGGGGTAACTTCGTTATTTTTTGCTGAACGCAAAATCAATTCTCGTTGACGCGGCTCAAGCGCCGATTTTTCAGCGCCCAAAAGCGTCGATAGCCGAGCATGGAACAATTGTTTTTCGCGCACTGCCACTTGCAATGCTGGCTCTGCCGCGACTAAGCGCTCCATCTCCGCAGCCTCTTGTGCTGGCAGTTCACCCAGCAACCATGCGGTCATTCTTGGGCTATCTAATAATTCATTCATAATCAATTTTCTTCTTTATTCCAAATCGCGCGGGATCCATTCGCGTAATTTTTTAATGCCGTTATGAATCAGAAATCCAATATTACCTGAAGTGAGCCCCGTCACCCGACTGATCTCTTCATAACTCAATCCCTGTTCAAATTTTAACAAAATCACCTCGCGCTGATTGGGCGTGAGGCGATTCAGATAGATGTCTAATTTACCGTGCGCTTCTTCCTGATCCATCGCTTGATCTGGCGATGCCACATCGCTCGCAATCTGGTTCAGCTTGAGCTCGTTCATCTCGACCATGCGTGAATCTTTGCGCAGCACATCGAGCGCCCGATTGCGACACACGGTGAACAACCAGGTTTTCACGCCGAGGCGAACTTTCGCAACATCTTGTTGGCAAAGACGAATGAACGTATCCTGCACGACATCGCGCGCGCGCTCCCAATCATGAACAAAGCCTTTGGCGTATCCGATCAAAGGTCGCTCATATTCCTTGAGCGCCCATTCGATGAATTGTTCTTGTGTTTGAATCATATCTGGCGGCGAATCGGATGCTACTTCCGTCATAGGAGTAACGTGTGAGACACCATTTTCTTTGATCATTCGGAAAAATTGATGATTTATTTCGAGTCAGCGGATAAAATAACTCAAATTTTCCAACTCAGATGCCAGATCCACACTATTCACCACGATTTCTTTTGGCACTTCTAATACGGCAGGAGAGAAGTTTAAAATCCCCTGAATGCCAGAGCGTACCAAACGATTTACCATGCCCTGCGCGAATTCGGCCGGCACGCAAATAATCGCTAGGCGCACTTGATTTTCAGCGAGAAATGTTTCCAATTCTTCTTCCAAAAAAAGCGGTACGCTAACGCCACGTTTGCGAGCGGCAGCGGGATCCGCATCAAAAGCGGCAACGACTTCAAATCCTTCTTTTTGAAATCCTTGGTAGCGCAATAACGCAGAACCAAGATTACCCGCGCCGAGGAGGATGACGGGTTGTAATTTTTCACGCCCCAATGCATCGCGCAGTTTCAGCATCAGCATCTCCACCGGATAACCAAGGCCACGTGTGCCCCATTGCCCCATGTAGGCGATGTCCTTACGAAGCTGGGAAGAGTTCACACCCGCAGCTTTCGCTAAGTTACCTGAACTCACCGTCTCGATGCCATTCTCCGAGAGTCGCTGCAGGCAACGATGGTACGTAGAAAGCCGATAAATCACTTTCTTGGGAATCGCTCCTTTTTCCATCATCCGGGAGATTGCATAGAGGGAAAAAATTACGCCCCAGGAAGCTCGATAAAGCCTTCCAGTTTGCGAATACGGGTCGGGTGACGCATCTTGCGCAGTGCCTTGGCTTCGATCTGACGAATCCGTTCACGCGTAACTTGGAACTGACGACCCACCTCTTCAAGAGTGCGAGAGTAGCCATCTTTCAGGCCGAAGCGTTGCTCCAATACTTCACGTTCACGTTCGGTGAGACTATCAAGAACATCTTTGATCTTGTCCTTGAGCATCGAGAAACCAGCTTCTTCCATCGGATTGTCAGCCGATTTATCTTCAATGAAATCGCCGAAGGATGTATCATCAGAATCACCAACGGGAGCCTGCAAGGAAATCGGCTGTTGTGCCATTTTCAAGACGGCGCGCACACGCTCTACCGGCAAGTGAATTTCCTCAGCAATTTCTTCTGGTGACGGTTCACGACCATACTCCTGAACGAGTTGTTTTTGCACGCGCATCAGCTTATTGATCGTCTCGATCATGTGCACCGGAATACGAATGGTCCGTGCCTGATCGGCAATCGAGCGGGTAATCGCCTGACGGATCCACCACGTGGCGTAAGTAGAAAATTTATAACCTCGGCGGTATTCGAATTTCTCCACCGCCTTCATCAGTCCCATGTTGCCTTCTTGGATCAGATCTAGGAAGGAAAGTCCACGATTGGTGTATTTCTTGGCAATCGAGATCACCAAGCGCAAGTTAGCCTCTACCATTTCGGTCTTAGCCTTCAGTGCCATCTTCATCCAATGACGAAGATTGCGATGAGCTTCATCGAAATTTTCCATCGTCAGCCACGAATGTTGCTGCAATTCGCGGATGATGTTTTGCGTCGCTTTGTCATCGGTCGCCTTTTTCTTGCTATATTTCCAGAACTTATCTTGGTATTCCTGCACACGCTCGCAGAAATCCTCAACGATTTTTTGTTTGTAATAAAACTTCACATAATGGCGATTCATGTTGGCGATGTTCTTATGGAACTCCTCCTGAAGTTTTTTCAAGCCGCGCGGGCTCTTGGATGAAATCTGACGGAAAATATCGTCGTTTTCAGCATGCATAGCCTTGAGTTGCTCGCAGAGGCGCGGTAATCCTTTCATGTAGCGTTCACGGCTCTCGATTTTTTTATCAAGAATAACGCGGTCGAATCGCTCTTTTCCTTTGATCAATTTATCGGCAAGATCAATGTAGTCTGTGTGCATGAAACCGAAGTGATGAAGGTGGCGCGCCACCTCAATCTCGGCATCTTCAATGCGTTTGCTAATTTCCACTTCTTGCTCACGTGTCAGCAATGGCACTTGACCCATTTGCTTCAAGTACATCCTTACCGGGTCATCTAGAATATCGAGCTTCTGTTCGCCTTTATTGTCATCCTCATCGATTTCGTTTTCATCACCCTTACGGTCTTTGTAACGATCAACTTCAGAAGCATCAATGATGTCAAATTCCATCGAGCGCAGTTGCTCCATGATCGCCTCAACATCGTTGGGATCGACGATGTTGTTAGGCAAAATTTCGTTGATGTCATCGTAGGTAAGATATTCTTGCTCCTTCGCTAACTTAATCAGCTCACGAATTTTCTCTTGAATTTCAGGAGTGTGAATGCGTGGACGCTCCTTAGCACCTTTCTTCGTAGATTTTTTTGGCTCTTCTACAATAGGTGTCGCCACGAGTGGCTTTTTGCTATCTTTTTTCGAGACCAGCACAGGAGCTGGTGCCTCTACTTTCGCTTTTGCCTTGGGAGTGGTTTCAACTTTTACCGTTTTCTTCTCCGCAGCTGTTACCGCGGCCTTTGTCACTGGTTTTACTGGCGCTTTAGTCGCTGGCTTTTCCACCTTCTTGGCTGGTGTTTTGGCAACTGGTTTTTTAACAATCGCTTTTTTCGGCAACGGTTTTGAGACTTTTTTCACAGGTGCTTTAAGCGGCTTTTTCGCTACCACTGGCTTGCTTGATTTTTTCGCGACCACAATCGGTGCTTTGCTGGGCTTCTTCTCAGGTGCTTTCTTGGCACTTACTTTTTTTGCCGGTTCTTTCTTCGTGCTGGCTTTGACAGAAGCTTTTGCGGAGCTGGTCTTGGCAACTGGTTTGCTTGATTTCTGCGATGCTTTCTTAATTCCCATATATGTGATAATCCTGTCGTGTTAGAGTAAAAAATCGGAGAATTTTTGTACAAAATTCATCTATCCTAGGGGCTAGCCAAATGGCAAGCGGGGCGCAACCTACGCATCAATTATCATTTCGTCAAGAAAAGAATCAAGAAAAACACGACTCTCTCTGTTTTCTATTCTAACGAGTCACGCCGCGCGGTGATGATTCCATGAAGGAAATCAGATGGGCGCAATGTGGATTGCTGGCTGCCGATGTGGCCTTAAGCGAACTGAGAGCGGTAGCAAGATTGAGGTCTTTTTTGAGAAAGAGTTTTTTGTAGCCGGACTTCAGGGCGCGGATATCGTCCTCGGAAAAACCTCTGCGTTGCAGACCTACCAAATTGAGCCCACGGGTCTGACCTGGATTGCCATCGATGATCATGAACGGCGCAACGTCTTGAATGATTTTAGAACAGCCGCCGATGATCGAGTGCTGGCCAATACGACAAAATTGATGAACGGCGGCCAAGCCCGAAACAATGGCGTGGTCGCCTACTTCGACATGTCCCGCGAGCGTACCGTTATTCGAGAGAATCACATGGTCGCCGATCTGGCAGTCGTGCGCTACGTGAGCATAGCAAAGAAACAAATTGTGAGAACCGATGCGTGTAGGGATTTCGTCATGGGTACCCCGGTGGATGGTGGTATTTTCTCGAAAAACGTTATGCGACCCAATCAGCAAATGAGTCGGCTCGCCAACGTATTTCAAATCTTGCGTCTTGCCACCGATGGCGGCGAAAGGAAAAAATTCATTATTTTCGCCGATCCGCGTAGGACCTTCGATCACGACGTGAGAATGCAGCGTGCAATTGTTACCGATGACGACATCATCACCGATGACACAAAAAGGCCCCACTTGGACATCTTGACCCAATGTGGCGCGGGGTGAAATAATGGCAGAAGGATGAATCACGGAATCAGCTGGGATGGTTGAAAAATGGCAGCGCTTTCCTGCATCAACAGACCTTGACAGTCAAGCAAAGAAACTTACGCCAGTTGTAATGCGGCAAAAACGGCTCGTTCTGCGGCGGAGGCATCAGCTTCGTTACGGGCGTGGATGCGGGCGATCACATCACCCGATTTTATTGAAGCATTTGTTTTAATTAGTTGATCGAAACCAACCCGAGGATCGACAGGGTCGCTCGCTAAAGAACGACCCGCTCCGAGCTCGAGTGCGGCTTGTCCGATGATGCCGGCGTCCAGCGCGACTACGACTCCCGAAGCCTGAGATTTCACCTCGCGAATCAGTGGAGCTTGATGAATTTTTGCCAACGAATCTAACTGGCTAGGATCGCCACCCTGAGCCGCAATCAAAGATTCAAACATTCGTTTAACTTGGCCAGATTGAATTTTCTTAATTTGTTCACTATTAACAACTTTCGTTATTTTTTCCGTTTGTGACATAATGCATGTTACGAGATCAATTGGTCCCCTACCTTGGATCGTTTCCCATGACTCGATCACCTCCAAAGCATTGCCCACGGCATGACCGAGCGGTTCGCTCATCGGGTTGATTTCAGTGGTCACTTCCACTCCCATTTCACGTCCCACGGCCATCATTGCCTCTGCCAAAACAACCGCCTGTTCACGCGTTTTCATGAAAGCACCCGAGCCATATTTCACATCGAGCACCAAGCGATCGAGGGATTCCGCGAGTTTTTTCGACATGATTGACGCCGTAATCAACGGGATCGAGGGCACGGTTCCTGTGACATCGCGCAGGGCATAGAGCTTCTTATCTGCGGGGCAAAATTGCTCGGTCTGGCCCATCATCACCACCCCGAGTCGTTGTAATTGTTCTTGCGCTTCAGCTAAGCTGAGATTGACACGAAAGCCAGGAATGGACTCCAGTTTATCCAAGGTCCCGCCAGTAATGCCCAATCCCCGTCCCGATACCATCGGAATCCAGCAATCGCAGCAGGCCACAAGTGGCGCAAGAATCAGCGAAACTTTATCGCCAATACCGCCTGTCGAGTGCTTATCCACAATCGACGGATGCCCTGCTGGATGAATCATGCGCTCGCCACTTTCCAGCATCGCATAGGTCAGTGAGGCGGTTTCTGCGGCGGTCATTCCCGAAAAATATACTGCCATCGCAAATGCCGACATCTGCGCCTCGCTGACCTCGCCTTTGGTAAATCCTGCGACAAGGAAACGAATTTCCGCATCTGTGAGAACGCCGCCATCGCGCTTATGCACGATCAAAGTCGGCACGTGGTATTTTTTCATCAACTATTTCCGTGAGTGTTACTTGTTCTTGCTATGGCTTTTCACGTAATCGCGATCAGCCTGCGAGAGTTTCTCAAGGTCGTAACTAATGGATTTACCAGCTTCATCGATGAATAATACGTGATCTTTGCCATCGACGATTTCTGTGCCTACCATTTTCGCTGTCAGTTTCTTACCGCTCGAATTAACCCACTCGCGCATCACTGGCTCGTTCATGACGCTGGCTTTCGCGTCTTTGCTGGCTTCTTTGATTTTTTTCTCCAAGATATCTTTCTGCAAGAAAACCGTATCGAGCACCGATTTCGGCGGTGGAGAATAGAGCATCCAGCCGGCAACCAGAGTCAAAATGATGCCCCAGGTCATGGCATTAAAAATCAAAAACTTATGCGGAGATTCCACAATGGTTTTTTCCTCCGTTTCCACGTCCATGACCTCCTTGACCGCTGTCACACCAATGGTCATCGCAAACAGCAACACAAAAATCGTACCTAGCATATGGCCGATGGTGACAACCCATTTTTCAGGAACAAAACCCGGAGCAGCACGATCCGCGAAGTAAAAAACCACAAATCCCATGATCCAGCAGATCGGAATCATCAATCCAGCACGTGTCCAAAGTGTCATGCACGAACACTAGCTGATTCCACGGTTTATGTAAAACGAAAACCTGCGATTGCAGGACGTATTATTTCATCCAATGATCACAAAAATCACAGTAAGCCTGCCAATCTTCGTGTGTGACCGAATGCGGACCAGAGCGAAGAAAATAACCAATCCGACTCTTGATCAACGTTGCGGGGTCAGGTTGCTTATCACTTTCCAAGCCTTTCGTTCCTAACAATTGATAGACCGGGCTCGCTGCTTTTCCGGCTAAAAATTCACCCCGCGGATCTGACCATCGATCCTCAGTAGCACTGGTGATGAGCAGAGGGCGCGGTGCTATCAATGCTAACAATTCGTGCGAATCAAAGGGCATGGCTTTTTCGTTGAGAGAATAATCACGGAATTGTTTGCAGAACCAATGAGGAAAAGATGCATTCAATCGCCCGACTGTTTCGCCAAAAATACGTTTATTCAGAGCCGCGCCACCAGCGCCACTATTTTGTGAAATAACGAGGGCAAATCGTTTATCTGAAGCCCCAGCCCAGAGCGCAGCTTTTCCTAGTCGAGAAAATCCTTGCAGCGCGACGCGAGTGGAGTCCACTTTTTCCTCTTGCGTAAGGTAATCCATGACATAACTCATGCCCCAAGCCCATGCGGCCAAACTCCCCCACGTGTGAGCATCGCGATTTTTTTCGATGTCAGGATATAGAGCATGCACACCATTTTTCCATTGGTCGTCGAAGTCAGGATCAATATCACCATAATAAGCCGTGACCACGCCATAACCGCGGCTGATGGCGTAGTCGATTTGCCATTTATCGGCATCGACACCACGTGATGATTCCTTAGCGTGATGCAATTCAGGATTCGGATCTTTGGTTTTATTGTCCATCCATGAACGACAAAGTTTGATTGAGGGATCGCTCGCAACAGATTGATTTCCCATGAAATTTAATCCAAAAATTACAGGTGCGGCATGTGTCGTATCAACCGGCAGATAGAGTAGCACATCGACAAAAGGTCCATTTTTATCATGAGAAAAATACAGTGTTACCTGTTGTCGAATCGCCTTACCGTTCAGCGCGGGAGTGAATTTTTCCGTAATAGCATAATACAATTTGGGTCTTGCAGGCGCTTTGCCAAACATCTCTTGTTCGATGAGTGAAAGCAATTCAGGGCGTCGAATCTTGTTCCATTGGTCCGCAGTAGTGACTGGCAATCCAGTGGTGGTTTGCAACGGATTGGGCAATTGATAGGGTGGGACATTCTCTTCTGAGTAATTGAATTCCTC
>CAIRGO010000053.1 GCA_903878115.1 Akkermansiaceae bacterium
ATGTCAACGGTGTATTGGCAGGAAGTAACTCAGGGGCGGCGAACACCAGTGGTCTTTTCGCTTTCGGTCTTCAACAAAACGTGGGCACCAACGGTTTTCAGGGCGACTTCGACGAAGCGCGTTTTTTCACCTTTGATCCAGGTGCATTTACGACGGCAGACTTAGTTTATGCCGTGCCTGAAACCTCCACCGTTCTACTCGGTGGGCTCGGCATGCTGGCCTTACTTCGCCGCCGCCGCTAAGGAGACAAATTCAAAACAAGCAATCTAACAGCAGCAAAATAGAATCTCATCTCGACGGAATTTTTTTTTAATCACAAGCCTCTGCGCAGGTGTGACTTTAGAATGATCATTCGTTTGCTCATCAATATCCCGCCAGTCCGTTTTTCATCGGCGGCGGGATTTTTTTTTCTCAGGGATTAATGGGTCGACTTGTTGCACATACTCCCCCGTGGCTATTGGACAAAGTCACTTTGCGGAGAAGTTATGGAATAGGCGATTATCCTCACCTAACAGCAAGGTCTTCAACGTATTTTGTATTCGTTATTCGTATGAAATCAAACATAATTGAGACAATACACGCAACAATGAGACAGCAAGCGTAGATATTATACAGAAATTTGCTACCGTTTCCCTGCATGAACGACCTAACAAAATATCGCTTTTCATTTGGCCCTTGGAATATCAGTGAAGGCGCAGATCCATTCGGCGTCGAAGTGCGCTCGCCTTTTCCACACGAGGAAAAATATGCTCTCTACCGTCCACTTGGATTTGAAGGAGTGCAGTTTCACGATGATGACGTAGTTCCTGGTATGGATCAATATACCCATGCTCAGTTAATAGAAAAAGCGGGAGAGGTAAAAACGATGCTCGCTAACCAAGGTCTAACACCAGAATTTGTGGCGCCGCGTTTATGGTTCGCAGAGCAAACGACCGATGGTGCCTATACCTCTAATAGCGCCTCTGACCGCGCCTATGCGTGGGAGAGAACAAAGAAATGCATCGATATTGCTAGGGCAATAAATTGTAAAGCAATCGTGCTTTGGCTATCACGAGAAGGCACCTACATCCGTGAAGCAAAGTGCGCCAAATTAGCTTACCAGCGCATCTTGGATACGATCAATGCGATGCTCGACTACGACTCCGAAATTGAAATCTGGATCGAGCCGAAACCGAACGAACCGATGGATCACGCTTATGTTCCCACGATCGGTCACGCGCTTGCGCTCTCCTTCGCATCGAAAGATCACAGTCGCGTTAAAGGATTGATCGAGAGTGCTCACGCCTTACTCGCCGGTCTGGATCCTAGTGATGAAATGGCATTTGCGTTAGCACACGATAAGTTAGCCAGCGTTCACCTCAATGATCAAAATGGACTAAAATACGATCAGGACAAAAACTTTGGTGGGGCAAATTTACGCGTGGCATTCAATCAAGTGCGCGTTCTTGAAGAAGCAGGATATGGCAAGCGAGGCGAATTTATTGGACTAGACGTGAAGGCCATGCGCACTCAGCGAGGCTGCCCAGTAACGGCACATTTGACCAATAGCAGAGCTATGTTTCTGCACCTCGTGGAAAAAGTTCGCAGTCAAGATCAAACACTCATCCAGCAATTCCGCGATGCACGTGATTACGAAGGGTTAGAGCTTTATATCTTGCAGCATCTGCTGGGTATGCATTAACTATTTCTACCTTATCATACTTATGAAACAATTTCGTCTTAATCGTCTCTTTAATGCCAAGTCTGGTCGCTGCTTTGATGTGGCCGTGGATCATGGTTTTTTTAATCAGCCTGGATTTCTTCAAGGAATCGAGGACATGCGTAGTGTCGTCAGCACGCTCGTGGATGCTGGTCCAGATGCTATCCAGCTCACCGTGGGGCAGGCTCGTCATTTACAAAACATCCCTGGCCGTCAAAAACCAAGTCTAGTGCTGCGCACTGATGTCGCAAATGTGTATGGCAAAGAATTACCAAGTTCCGCCTTTAGTTTGATGATTGAAGAAACAATGTTGCAAGCAGTGCGCTACGATGCGGCTTGCGTTTGTGTGAATCTTTTCCAAATTCCTGGCGCTCCCGAAGTTCATCAACAATGCATTCAGAATATTCTCAAACTCAAACCACTGTCAGATTATTATGGCATGCCGATGATGATTGAACCGCTGGTGTTTCAAGCAAATGAAATCGCAGGAGGTTACATGGTCGATGGCGATCTAACGAAGATTTTGCATCTTGTGCGTCAAGCCGTAGAACTGGGTGCCGACATTCTAAAAGCGGATCCCACGGACGATGTGAGTATCTATCATCAAGTCGTCAAAACTGCGGGTGACATCCCCCTACTAGTTCGTGGCGGAGGAAGAGTAAGCGACAGGGAAATCCTCGAACGCACTCAAGGATTAATGCAACAAGGCGTAGCAGGCATCGTATATGGTCGCAATGTGATTCAACATCCTAATCCGCGCGGCATTACCCAAGCGCTGATGGCCATGGTTCACGAAAATGCTTCGGTAGAAACAGCGCTCTCTATGATTTAGTAAATTTACTACTATGCCTATCGTAGAATCAATCATCCATCGACTAACGGAAATCGTAGGCATCGCCAATGTTCTTACGAAAATTGAGGACGTTCTCCCCTATGGTTTCGATGGCACGGCAACGTTTGAACACCTAGCAGCTGCGGTGGTTTTTCCACAAAATACAGCGCAAGTCGCCGCCTGTGTGAAACTTGCCGCCGAACATAAAATTTCAATCGTCACCCGAGGATCTGGCACTGGGCTCAGTGGTGGCAGCGTGCCATCGGGCGACTGCATCGTTCTTTGCCTCGTGCAGATGGATGCGATTCTCGAAGTGGATCCACGCAATCTCACACTTCGCGCGCAATGTGGCGCGATCACGGCCAAAATCGATGAGGCGGCCTCAGTTCATGGGCTATTTTATCCACCCGATCCTGGCTCCCTCAAAATTTCAACCATCGGCGGCAATGTCGCCGAAAACTCAGGTGGATTACGCGGATTAAAATATGGAGTCACGCGCGACTACGTGATGGGACTGGAAGTTGTTTTACCTGACGGTCGCATCATTCGACTAGGCAACGCCTGCGTGAAAGACGTAGCAGGTTACTCGATGAAAGATCTTTTCATCGGTTCTGAAGGAACACTAGGAATCGTGACGGAAGTATTGTTGAAACTGCTCCCCCGCCCTGCGGCGCGACGCACGATGCTAGCCACATACGAGCGCATGGAAGATGCCGCAGAAACGGTTTCTGCGATTATTGCTGCTGCGATTATTCCTTGTACGCTAGAGTTTCTTGATCAAATGACAATTCGTTGTGTTGAGGCATACGCCAAGATTGGCCTGCCAACCGATTGCGCTGCTTTGCTGCTCATGGAAACAGACGGTCACACAGCAGCAGTGGCAGATGAAGCAGAAAAAATGCTAGCGATCGCGAAAGCACACGGAGCTCGTGAGGTAACGATCGCAGCCAATGCAGAAGAATCAATGAAACTGGCCAGTGCGCGTCGCACTGCATTTTCAGCGCTCGCACGCATGCGCCCGACGACAATTTTAGAAGACGTCACCGTGCCACGCAGTGAACTGGCTACGATGGTTTCTTTTATTGCCGCGACGGCGAACAGACATCAACTGCAAGTGGGAACTTTCGGTCACATGGGTGATGGCAATTTGCACCCGACGTTTCTCACTGATGAACGAGACACTGATGAAATGCATCGCGTTCATCTTGCTCTTGATGAAATCGTTGCAAAAACACTCGCGCTCGGTGGCACCATCACCGGAGAACACGGCGTAGGTCTCGCCAAGAAACAATGGTTACGGCAACAACTAGGCGATGATAGTTATGAACTGATGCGTCAAATCAAGCACACCCTCGATCCTAACCAACTGTTAAACCCAGGAAAAATTTTCGATTGATTCGCATGGCCTACAAGCTGAAAGAACTCGACTACTCGATCCTTCAACAGTGCATGCACTGCGGAATGTGTCTCCCCACGTGCCCCACCTACGACACAACGAAACGTGAACGCAACAGCCCTCGTGGACGCATCGCTTTGATGCGAGCAGTAGCAGACGATAAAATTTCCATCACGCAAGAATTCGCCGACGAGATGAGCTATTGCCTCGGTTGCCTCGCTTGTGAAACAGCTTGTCCCGCAGGCGTCAATTACGCCGTGCTGTTTGAAACCGCACGCTCTGATATCGAACAATCAAAAATCAACAATTCCCTAACAAGAAATTTTTGGCGCTTCCTCACACTACGTGGATTATTCATGCACCCTCGCGCCCTCCGCTCCGCGGCCGTGTTGCTTCGATGGTATCAGCAGTTCGGCATTCAATCACTCGTGAGGAAATGTCATCTCACCACATTTTTACCCGCAAACTTACGGCGCCTTGAGCCACAAACCCCGCGCATCTGCCGTAAATTTTCTCATCAACTCATCGCGGCATATGAGAATCCAATGGAACCGACAACATACCGCGTGGCGCTACTCACAGGTTGCATGCAGGACCTCACTTTTAGTGATGTAAATCGCGATACCGCCGATGTTCTTCTCGCCAATCATTGCTCAGTTCATACACCACCAGTCCAACCATGCTGCGGGTCATTGCACGGACATAATGGAGAAACAGAACTCGCCGCTCGCCTCGCCCGCCGCATGATTGATCTCATGCCGCCAGAGAACTTTGATGCCATCATCACCAATGCCGGCGGCTGCGGTGCTCACTTACGTCACTATCACAATTTACTCGCAGATGATCCACAGTATGCCGAACGCGCCCGTGAATGGGATCGAAAAATCCGCGACATTCACGAATGGTTGATCCAAATCAACTTTCGCCCACCACACGCGGCACCGGCAGAGACACCACTACACGTTACCTATCACGAATCCTGCCACCTCGCACATGGTCAGAAAATTACCCAGCAACCGCGTGAACTTCTTCGCTCTATCCCCGGTGTGATATTGACAGAACTTCCCGAATCGAACTGGTGTTGCGGGAGTGCTGGAGTTTACAGCATCACCCAGCCAGAACAATCGGCCAATTTGTTAGATCGAAAAGTAAAACACATCCTCGCGACAGGAGCCGATGTTCTCGCCACTTCCAATCCCGGTTGCCATTTACAAATCGCCGCTGGATTAGAGTGTGCTGGATCAACCATCACACTGATTCAACCCATCACATTACTTGCCCGCGCCTACCGCAACGAAAAAAAGATCCCTATCACATCATGAAAAATATCAATATCGGAATCATCGGAGGCGGCCTCATGGGCCGCGAAATAGCCAGCGCTTTCGCCCGCTGGTGCGCATTCACTGATCTCACCGTGCGTCCTGTTCTCACAGCTGTTGCTGACTTACATGCTCCTACACTAGCTTGGTTCGACGCCATCCCCTCTTGCAATCAAAAAACTACCGATTACCACGAGCTACTTGCCAATCCAAATGTCGATGTCGTTTATGTAGCCGTGCCGCACCATCTCCATGAACAAATTTATTGTGATGTCCTCGCAGCGGGAAAAGATCTTCTCGCAGAAAAACCATTTGGAATCGATCTCGCCTCATCCCAACGCATTTTGGCAGCAGTCGATGCAAGTGGTAGATTTGTGCGATGCAGTTCAGAAATGCCATTTTCCCCTGGTGCTCAGCGCGCATTTGCCATTGCCCAACAAGGTGAAATTGGCCGAATCTTAGAAGTAGTGTCTGGTTTTCATCACAGCAGTGATTTGGATCATAACAAACCGGCAAACTGGAAACGCTTTAATAAAACGTGTGGCGAAGGAGGCGTGCTCAATGATTTAGGGATGCACGCCTGCCATCTGCCACTTCGACTCGGTTGGAAACCGCAGCGTCTCTTTGCCCAACTCCAAAAAGGCTATGCGCAACGACCTGACGGCAAAGGCGGCATGATCGCTTGTGACACATGGGACAATGCACAACTGCATACTTGGACAACGATTGCCGACCATACTGTGCCATTGCGCATGGAAATGAAACGCCTCGCGCCTGGAGCCACGAATACTTGGTTCATTGAGATCCTCGGTACCGACGGTGGAGTGCGCTTCAGCACTGCTGAGCCAAAAACTCTTTGGATTTTCGAACGAGGCAAAGAACAATGGTGGAAGCGCACTGAACTAGGATTTGGAACCCCCTTCAAAACCATCACTGGCGGCATATTTGAACCAGGATTTCCCGATGTGATTCAACAAATGTGGGCCGCCTACCTCATGGAACGAGAAGGCTTGCTCGATGGTAGATTCGGCTGCGCGACACCACAAGAAGCCGTCGATTCACACAAGATTTTCGCCGCTGCCATGCTTTCCCAACAACAGGGTAGCGTAGTCACTCTCTAACATATAACGCTTTTATGAATCAATCACACCATGGCATTCTAGCAGCAGGAAATTTCATCGTTGATCAAGTGAAAATCATTGATGCCTACCCGCAAGAAGACATGCTGGCGACGATCCTCACCCAATCACAATCCAATGGAGGAGGACCATACAATGTTCTAAAAAATCTCGCTGCACTCCAGGCCGGATTTCCCTTAGCAGCTTGCGGAGTCATCGGCACAGATCCCCATGGGCAATGGATTCATG
>CAIRGO010000054.1 GCA_903878115.1 Akkermansiaceae bacterium
AGGTCGCACACTGCCATCTGACTCGAACATTTCATCGAATCCGGCCCACGGTTGATATCCATTAAATAAACTTTTCACAGGTTTCTCTAAAATTACACTAGCAGACTTCTTGCCAACATGAAAAAAAATGATAATTCCGATCGATTATTCACGCCATGAATTCTGTAGGCCTGATCGTTAAATAACATTGCATTTATCAAGCATTTGATCATATTTGGGGACCTTCCTACCACCAGAAAAGAATCATGAAAAACACCATTTGCGGCCTTTGTGCTGCCATATTTATCCCCATCACCGCACAGGCTAACGTGCGCTTACCATCACTTTTTTCTGATCACATGGTCATCCAATGCGATATGGTGGCACCGATCTGGGGTTGGGCCGATGCGGGCGAATCCGTCAGCGTGAGCATTGGTTCTCAAACCAAAACAACTACCGCCAATCAAAAGGGAAAATGGTCGATCAAACTTGATAAACTTCATGCAACCGAACCAGCGACGCTAACGGTGAAAGGAAAAAACACAATTACCATCAACGATGTATTGATTGGCGAAGTATGGATCGCCTCGGGACAATCGAACATGCAAATGCAGGTAAATGGAGTCAACAATGCCCAAGCAGAAATAGCCAAAGCGGCATTTCCGCAAATCCGCATGTTCATGGTAGAACGTCGCACGGCCATTACTCCACAGGAAGAATGCAACGGCAAATGGCTGGTCTGCAACCCAGAAAACGTGACACAATTTTCCGCGACGGCCTACTTTTTTGGCCGCGATTTGCATCAAACATTGCATACACCCGTGGGACTCATCAATACCTCGTGGGGAGGCACATCGATCGAGGCATGGACGAGTAATGCGGCCCTTGATAGCAAGCCAGAACTGTCACCGCTCATCAAACCATGGGAACTAAAATCCAAAGCCCCTTTTGACCAAGAGAAGGCCAATGCTCAATACCAAAAGCAGCTAGGGTTATGGAAAGTCCAAGCAGAAAAAGCCAAAGCAGAAGGTAAGCCGAAGCCGCAAGAACCTAAAAAACCAGTCGCACCTCGTCTTCAACAAAATTACCCGGGCAATCTGTTCAATGGCATGGTTGCGCCCTTGATTCCCTATGCGATCCGCGGTGGCATCTGGTACCAAGGCGAAGCTAATGGGAAATTTGAAACGGCAGCACTCTATCGCATCCAACTTCCGTTATTAGTAACCGACTGGCGGACTCGCTGGAATCAAGGAGATTTCCCCTTTGCTTGGGTACAACTGCCCAATTTTAAAGAGCCCACCACCGACCCCGGAGCACCGAGCGGCTGGGCCTTAGTCCGCGAATCCATGTTACAATCGTTAAAAGTTCCCCACACCGGCATGGCGGTGATCATTGATTCAGGAGAAACAAACAATATTCACCCCAAGAACAAACAAGTGGTGGGTAAACGGTTGGCACTGTGGGCAAGAGCCCAAGTTTATGGAGAAAAAATCCTTTTTTCCGGACCATTATTCGCTAGTCACAAAATCAACGGCAATGATATCGTTCTTACTTTCACCCATAACGAAGGACTTAAGGCAACAGATGGAGAACTGAAGGGATTTGCGATTGCCGATGCATCGAAAAAATGGCTCACCGCCAGTGCAAAGATCGTCGGCGATACGGTAGTTGTTTCACATCCAGACATCAAATCTCCTACTGCTGTCCGCTACTCATGGGCAGATAATCCTAACGGAAATTTATCGAACAAATCTGAGATTCCCGCCTCGCCATTCCGCACGGATGATTGGTAAAAAATAGTGATCTTACCAGCGATCAAAAGCGGGGTCTGCTTTTGGATTAACGGTGGGCATCAACGCACCTGTATCCTTGCGGAAGGTATCCAGTTTTGCTCGTAGAGCTTGCACTTTCTCAGGAAGTTTTGCGGCTAGATTTTCTTTTTCTCCGGGATCTTTTGCTAGATTATACAACTCAAAGCCTTTTTTCCAATAGAACTCGATCAGCTTCCAATCGCCATCGCGCACTGCTGCGGAAGGAATGCCGCCTTGATTCCCCCAGTGCGGATAATGCCAAAACAACGGCGCCCGCGCATGAGTTGCTTGGGGGTTTTTCAATAGATCGAAAAAACTCACGCCATCTTTATGTTGCTCTGGGAGTAAATTCATCCCGCATGACTCTAACAATGTCGGATAAAAATCGGTCGATATGATCGGAACATCACAAGTACCACCTGTCTTGATGGTCTTCGGCCAGCGCACGATCAATGGTTCACGGATTCCACCTTCATAAGTCCAACCTTTACCCGCCCGATAGGGCAAATTACTTGTCGGCGATCCTTCGGAAGTCGATAGACCACCGTTATCAGAAAAGAAGATCACAATGGTATCTTCCACCAGTTGATTTTCCTCCAATGTCTTCATCACTTTGCCCACAGCTTGGTCCATCGCCTCTACCATCGCAGCATAAATGACATGCTCTTGCACCGTCCGGTTTTCTCGTGGTGGCTCTGCGGCGAATGCGGGACTGAGGCCTAGTTTGGCTTTTTTTGCCTCATATTTTTTCACCAAATCGGCTGGTGCCATCAGCGGTGTATGAACAGAGTAAAATGGCATGTACACAAAAAAAGGTTTTTCTTTATGCGCGACAATAAACTTCGATACCTCGATCGCTAGCCGATCTGATAAATATTCGCCCGGAGGACCATCGGGGAGTTTGGGATTGCCATAAGGAGAAAAATATTTTTTGCCTGCATAAGGACCACCAGCTTCGGTGCCGCCCATATTCACATCAAAACCATGGTCTTCTGGATACGATCCTTTCGGGCCTAAATGCCACTTGCCCGCAAGCATCGTCGCGTAACCTTTCGCCTGAAACGCCTCAGCAATGGAAGTATGCGCTAAATCGAGTCGATCCAAATAAGGCGCGGGAAACAGCGGACGTTGCCCCATTTTCCCCTTCCCTGCTTCACCTTTTTCAACTGGCAACGTAGCATGACCATTGGGACCACCAAAGTAGTCCGTATTTTTCGTTCGCGCAGGATACTGCCCCGTCATGATCGAAGAACGTGTGGGCGAGCACACCGGGCAGGCCGCATAGCCCGCCGTAAAACGTAGCGATTGCTTTGCCAATGCATCAAGATGAGGAGTCTCGTAAAAAGTATTCGGATTATTAAATCCCACATCCATGTATCCTAAATCATCGGCCATGATAAAAATTACATTCGTGGCAGCCACTGGTAATCCGAAGACCGCAAAAAAAGACGCAATTTTAAATAGCTGCATAGCGAAGACAATATGCCTCCCCTGCATCCAATTCTCAAGAAGATTCACTCAAGGTTCCTTGGCTCTTAGCCCGGGGCGTATCATTTACCCTCTAACAAATTCTGTTAATTTTGTAAATTCTGCAATTCTGTTTAAAGTTGCATTACAATCCCTCACCCATTTCTATGTGTAGTGATTAGTCTAACATTTCGCTGATATAGACACAGCCTCCTCCTTCGCATTGCTACGGCAGGACAAGAAGATGGCTTTGCTCCATTCCCTTTAAAACTTAGCACGTTATGTGACAAATCGGACAGCTAAGTAAGCAATATCGATCATAATCCGAAATTTCTCACTTTTCTCGCACTTTTCCTTGCCATATCCGAAAAATCAGTGCATAGCCGCGCGCTCAAGACCAATTAACAATCTGGTTTCTTTTACTTATGTCTATTAATATTCGCAATCTTGCCATCATCGCACACGTTGACCACGGCAAAACTACCCTCGTTGACCAATTGCTTCAAGCCGGCGGCACTTATCGTGATAACCAAGCTGTGACCGAACGCGCCATGGACTCAATGGATCTTGAAAAAGAAAAGGGCATCACCATCAAAGCGAAGAATACTTCCGTTCACTGGAAAGGTTTTACCGTAAACATCGTCGATACTCCAGGCCACGCCGACTTCGGTGCTGAAGTAGAGCGCGTGATGAAAATGGTGGATGGCGTGCTGCTCGTCGTCGATGCCGCTGGTGGCCCACAGGCACAGACTCGTTTCGTATTGCGGAAAGCTCTTCAAGAAGGACTGAAGCCGATCGTCGTAGTCAATAAAATCGACCGTCCCCTCGCCGATCCACTTAAAGTGCGCGATATGGTGTTAGAACTATTTCTCGATCTGGATGCCACAGAAGATCAATTCAACGCTCCTTTCATCTATGGTTCCGCCCGTGATGGTTATTTCATGAATCATCCTGATGATGAACGCATCGACTGCGCACCATTGCTGGATAAAATCATCGAATACATTCCTGAACCAACGGCTGATCCAGCCTCACCATTTTCGATGCTCGTTTCTAACATCGAGTGGGATGACTATGTCGGCCGTGTTGCGGTGGGCAAAGTTCTCGGCGGCAATGTGAAAAAAGGCGATCCGATTTGGTTGATTCGCAAGGATGGTTCTAAAGTAGCATCCAAGGTGATGAAAACATTTTCCTATTCTGGTCTCGCCACGCAAGACTCAGAAGGCGGCACCGCTGGCGGCATCGTTGGTGTGGCAGCAGGCATTGAAAACATCGATATCGGCGAAACACTTTCCGGCGTCGCTGATGCAGTGCCACTTCCCTTCGTGGAAATTGATCCGCCAACAGTGCAGATGCAGTTCTCGATCAATGATGGTCCTCTCGCTGGCCGCGAAGGTAAGCACGTGACCTCCCGCGCGATTCGTGAGCGTTTGATGCGTGAATTGAAAACAAACATTTCCATTACCGTAGAAGACACCGATGTTTCAGGTATTTTCCTCGTTTCCGCTCGCGGCGCGATGCAAATTGCTGTGATCGTGGAAACGATGCGTCGTGAAGGATTTGAAGTATGCGTATCTCGCCCGATGGTGATCTATCGTCGCGACGATCATGGCACTTTGTTAGAGCCATTTGAAACACTTTACATCGAAGCTCCAGGCGACTACACACAAGGCATTCTCAAAGCTCTGGTCAACCGCAAAGGCATCATGGATCACATGGATACCGAAGCCAGTGGTCGCACGCTCATCCGCGCTGTCATCCCGACGCGTGGCATCATCGGCCTTGAAACAGAGGTGGTGAACCTTACTTCTGGTCACGGCATCATGTCGCATTTGTTTAAAGAATACGCTCCCCATGCTGGCGATATTCAAAACCGCAGCACTGGCACATTGGTATCGATGGATAACGGTGTCGCCACCAACTACTCACTCACCGCACTCGAAGATCGCGGCGTGCTTTTCGTCGGCGCAGGTGATTCCATCTACACCGGCATGCTGGTTGGTGAAAACCCACGTCTCGGTGACCTTCCCGTCAATCCAGTGAAAGAAAAACACTTGGATAACATGCGTTCGTCCGGCAAAGACAAAACTAGCAAACTCACCCCACCGCTGCGTTTCTCACTAGAGCGCGCGATTGAATACATCGATGCCGATGAACTCGTAGAGGCCACACCGCAAAACATTCGCTTGCGCAAACGCATTCTCGATCCGAATGAGCGTCGTCGCATGGAAAAAGGCCGCACTGGTCGTTAATTCCACCATCGCTCCAAACAGCCCGATCCCCTAAAAAGGATCGGGCTTTTTTTTGGCCCCCCGCAGTGCGGACGGCTTGCCTCCGCCCTGGTAGATGAGGCTTGCCTCATGCGGGGGGATCCATAGCAACGAGGAACCTCTATCAACTCGCTCACTTACCCTCCTCACATCGTCCACAAAAGACACCCCCACCCTCGGCAAGCCGAGCCCCTCCACGGGCGGTGGCAAGCCACCGCACTCCTGGTTTAAAAATTTCTATTATTTTCTTTCCTTCCCGTTTTGATTTGTTAGTGTCTTTTTATTGCCTCAAACGTTGTCTTATCAATGTCTCAGCGCCATACTACCAAAAATCACAAGAAGGTTTTGTCACGAAAATTTGACAATCGACCAAGGGCGGCAGCGCGGAGAAAATTCTAAAGTTACTAAAATTCTCTACTCAGACGCATTTCTGACAGCCAAGAAATTGACGATTGACGATTTTTAACTGTTGATTTTTGATTTATAGAGTCGAGGGCAGTGGGCGTGGGAATATCTGTCTAATCGGTCTGATTTACCCAATCCGCTGATCTGTGACTAAAAACACAATTTCACACGAAGCCACGAAGCGCAGGAAGAAAAAAAATGTTAGATTTTTTTTCACCATAGACTACGCAGATGACACAGATGTTTTGCAGGGAGTTAACTGCCTTATTCTTCCCCAAATCAAATATCAAATATCAACAATTGGAAATCGTCAATTTTTCCAAAATTCTTCCCACTCATCCGCAATCTACCCACCATGAAATTGACGATTGACGATTTTTAACTGTTGATTTTTGATTTTGTTGAATCTGCAAGATCGGCGGTTCTAGTGCTTGCGATAAAAATAGCAATTAATTCATCACACTCCG
>CAIRGO010000055.1 GCA_903878115.1 Akkermansiaceae bacterium
ACTACGAGGTGAGCAGGACCCTTGGTAAGCTGGCTAGTTCGTGCTAATCCGGGAAAGCCTGTGCGCGTGATCGACCACACATCGACGTCGGGCAAGTCCTCTAAATCGCGCCAAAACCGTCCAGTTGGTATGTCTCCGATGCGCAGGATTTTTCCTGGCGGATTCGCACGTAGCATGCGATCACCATCAGGTAACGATTGATGCGACAATGCTTCACGCAGCCCACTTGTGGCATCGGCAAGAACCGGGACGCGGAGATCTTGCAAAAAATGCCAGACTTCCTCTTGTTCGTCGGTTTCGAGTCCGCCGAGAATGACCACTAGACCGCGTTCATGAGTGTCGCGTAACCAACGTGCCAAATCACCGACTTGCAAGCGCAACGTTGGTGAGGTGATCGCGCGATAGTCGGTGGCATCAAACGTAACCGCTTCGACAGTGAATTCTTCCTCGATCTCGACATTGCAGTGCCATGGCTCCAACCCAGACCAATCACTTAGTGAGCCTTGGCGAGCATAGACTCCGAAAATATTTTCTTGTTCGATCGCCTGAGGAGCGCCTGTGCCACGAAATCGCGCAGGTCGATCAGCCGTGATGGCGACCAACGGCCGCTGCTGGTAATAAGCTTCAATCATCGCAGGCAAGAGTTCTGCAACCGCTGTTCCGCTGGTTGTAAGCACAGCGCATGGTTCGCCAGAAATCATTGTTCTGCCCAGTGCAAAAAACCCCCCGCTACGCTCCTCAAAATGACGCCATACTTTTACCAATGATGCATTTTCCGCTTGGGCTAACACCTCTAACAGCGCGGCATTGCGTGCCCCTGCACAGACAACAAATTCACGAATGCCCGCTTGCAAAGCAGCCTGAATTGTTTGTTTTGCGATGATAAAAGCGTTCACCCATTCTTTTTGCCACAAGCACGCAGAGCCTGCAAGCCCGTTGTGGGAAAATTGTTTTGTTTAAGCGAGCATGTGAGAATAAGTACATGACAGATTTTTTTTTGTAGAATGCAATTAAATGATTGACTATGTGAGAGGATGTGTGAAACTGGTTTTGTCTACAGGAAACATTTCCTTAATGCTTTTCTTACAAATCCTACTCAACCCAAGATAAAACCATGAAAAACAAATTCCGTTTCGTCAACGTCCGCGCGTCCCGTCGTCTTTTTATTCCCAGCATTCTTGCCACCGCGTTGGCATTTGCGTTGTCGGTGAAAACATCAAATGCCGCAAGCGGCACATGGACTGGTGCTGCCGGTTCTGGAATTTGGGGAGGCACTGGAAACTGGACGAGTAACATCGTCGCCGATGCTAGTGGCTTTACCGCGTTTTTCACGAGCGAATACACGGCCACCCAGAACGTGGCAGTCAATACAGCGAGAACGATAGGCAACATCACTTTTACTGACACGACTTCGTCGCATGACGTGAATATCAACGTTCACACCACTGCTTTCGACCTTACCTTGGCTGTCGCGTCTGGCTCACCAGCTATTAACGTTACCCAGAGCGATAGAACCCTCACCATCAACAACCGCATTGCCGGCAGTGCTGGATTGACGAAGAGTGGATCAGGAACACTGGTTTTGAACAATGCCAATACGTTCACAGGGGCTGCCATTGTTTCCGCAGGCACTTTGCGCGCGACGACGGTGGTCGGTGCTTTAGGAGCTGGCTCCCTGACAATGAGCGGCGGCACCCTGCAGTTGTCTAATGACACGGGGTTGAACTTTGCCCGGAACACCACTGTTAGCACTACTTCAACTATCACTTCCGATCGTCTGACTGCTGGCGCTGGTGTCACCCACACGCTGGGCACGCTCGCCATCGGTGCGCAGACCTTAAATGTCACCCGTGGTGCGAACGCAACCAGCGGGACGGGTGGTATTACTTTTGGGGCGGTAACAGTGAGTGGGGCGGCAAACTTTGCCCCTGCGACGGATAGCTTGTTGACATTCAGCAGCACGACCGGACTCGCAGCGAATACTTTGACTAAGTCAGGCGCGGGTCAATTGACCTTGACGGGAGTGGTCAGCGGCACCAAAGCACTGGGAACAACAGCCGTACAGATTAACGAAGGCACGGTCGCCGTTACGAGTAATAGCAACACCTTTACGGGCAATATTGCGGTGAATGGTGCGGGATCGTTTTTTCAGGTTGCGACGGGAAATTCTTATACGACGGTTGCGCCGTGGGGCCGGGTCGTCAACAGTGGTACTGCGGCAAACACAAAACAGATTTTACTTACGAATGGCGGAGGATTCCGCTTGGCTAGTGGCACGCTGAATGTCAACAATACGACTGCGGCGAATTACGGTGCAGGCATTATCTTCAACATAGGTTCGGGCGGCGGTGTTCTAGATGTAGCCTCTGGTGCGACATTGATCATTGATGACGGAAACACCACGGGAACCGGCTTGGGTGCGGCGCAGATCCAGGGTGAGGGGAGCATCACAAAAAACGGCCTTGGTATTCTGCAGATCGATGATTCTACCGCTTACGCTGGCACCATCACCGTCACCGCTGGGTTGTTGCAGCCGGCGACCGCCAATGCATTTGGCTCATCGGCTGCTGGCACTACGATTCAGTCAGGTGCAGCTCTGAACGCGAACGGTGTGACGATGACCAATGCCGAACCGCTGACTATCAGTGGAACAGGCTTGGCATCTGCACCAGTGGGAGCTCTGACGAATGCATCGGGCACCGCTGCCACTTGGGCTGGTCCTGTCACACTGGGTAGCGCGGCGACGATTGGTTCTTCTGCTGCTGGAGGTATTACCCTCGGAACGGGTGCTACTGTTGCTCTCGGTTCTAATACGTTGACCCTAAGCATTACCTCTACAGGACGGCTTTACACCGATGGTGTCATATCAGGCACGGGTGCTGTGGTCATGAATAGTTCTGGTGCGGGTGACTGGGTGCCGCGTGCGGATCACACCTACAGTGGTGGCACCACACTTACCGCAGGATTGATTGCAGTAGATCGCGATTCAATTGGTTCGCCAGGTTCTCCTACATCAGGTCCTTTCGGTACTAACACACTGACTATCGATGGTGGTCAAATGAGATCGGGTACGGGCGCCGCTCGCACTATTGGCAACGCAGTAACTATTTCAGGCAATCCAACTTTCTACACGGTTGGCACGGAAAAGAGTTTATTCTTTACTGGTCCGGTCACGATTACTGGCGGCGATCGCACTATAACCGCCAATGTTGGCACTACGGTGCTTGGCACCTCTACGATCTTTAACGGAGTGATTGACGACGGAGCCAGCAGCTTCGGCCTGATCAAGGCGGGCACTGGCAATCTGACGCTGGGAGGAGCGAATACTTACGATGGCGCTACCACGGTGAATAATGGAACACTAATTCTTTCCGGTTCCTTGCAGACGGGTACGGCACTCACGATCAGCCCGACTGTTGCTGGCGGCGCTGCTTTCACTCTTGCCAGCGGCACGGCGAATCCATTGCCGAATGTTTCGGCTCTCAGCATCGGTTCTTTCACTGGTCCGACAAGTTTAAGTTTTGATTTAGGTGCCAACACCGCCGCCTCCGATTCGATTACCACTCCGAATGCAGCGACTACTGCGGGAACAGTGAATATCGGCATCATGCCGCTTGCGGGCTTTGGCAGTGCCTCGACCTACGATCTTATTTCCGCACCTAGCGGCTTGAGTGGCGCAACTTATACGCTGACCAATGCACCGGGTGGCTTCACCTACTCATTGACCACCAGTGATACCGTGGTGCGGTTGAATGCGACAGCGGCAGCTGGCGGTAATATTTTCTGGCGTGGCAACACCAGCAATAGCTGGAGCGCTATAAGCGGATCCGACACCAACTGGTATTCCGATGCGGCAGGCAGCACCAATGCTCAAGCTAATCCCAGCGCGGGTAATACGGTGAATTTTAGCACGGTTAACGCGGTGAGTTTAGGTGGTGTCATTACCACCACGCTGGATAACAATTTCACGGTGAAGAATCTTTTGTTTGGTAGTGATCCTAACGGTGTTAACGCAGTGAACATTGCTGGCGGAACAACTCCTGGAGGAGTTTCTGGTGTGCTTACCATTGCCCCTACCCCATCAGCTGATGGTATTACCGTAGGTGCGAACGCGGGCAGCGTCACGATCTCCGCGCCAGTGATACTCGGAGCCGATCAAAATTGGAGTGCTGATGGCACGGGTCTCAATGGTTCCACGCTTACCGTCAGTGGTGCGATCAGTGGTACGAACGCGCTGACCATCAGTGGTTTGGTCACCCTTTCCGCCCCCGCGTTGACCAGCACCTATAGCGGTGCCACCACGGTGGACAACGGCGACATCCTGCAAGGCGGTGCGACAAATTCGTTCAGCAGTGCCTCCGCAGTAACGGTCAATGGCACGGGTATCTTGCGTCTCAACGGCTTTAGCAATACGGTGGCGACTCTCACGGGAAATGGAACCGTGCAGAACAATCACACGGCAACGGCGGCAACTCTCACGGTCGGCGATGCTACCGATTTCACCTTCGGCGGCACGCTGCAAAACGGCGGAGTTGGCACACTGGGACTGACTAAAACTGGAGCTGGCAAACTTACCCTCAACAGCACCAATACCCACACCGGAATGACGACGGTGAATGCTGGCACACTCACTCTAGGTGCTGCTACTACGCTGACCAGCACGAATAACGTGACCTTGTCAGGCACGGGTACGCTTGACCTGAATGGGTTTGATCAGACCATTGGCTCTTTCGCCAGCGCCTCGACTAGCTTCCTTACCAACAACGGGGCGGGCAGCGGCACCAATACCCTCACCATCAGCACCGCTGGACCCACACTGGCCGCCTTGATCACGGATGGACCGACCAGCAAGATCCAGCTCATCACCAACAACGCGAACAGCGGCACCGCCTTCATGAGCTTCACCAATGGCGCGCTCAACACATTCTCCGGTGGCTTGGTATTGGCCAATAATGCCACCGGCACCCGGTTGTTCATCAACGCTGCCATCACCGGCACTCCATTCGGAACTGGTCCTATCATCATTGGGCAGTCGGCCGCCGACAAGGCAGGCATTTACTTCGCCACCGCAGGCAATACGTTCGACAGACCACTTATCGTCAATACCGGTCTTGGCAGTGACCGTTACGGCATCCGCAATGATGGACAGACGATTGACTTGTCAGGTCTGATCACCGCGAATGCGGATCTGGTTTTCTCCAGCAACTCCGCCACGGCTTCCAACACAAATATTACAAATAAAGTGACAGGTGCCGGCGGATTGGTGATCGATCTGAGCCAGACCAGCACAGCGAGCACCCTTCATACCGTGACACTGACCACCGTGGCAAACACGAATGACTACGCAGGAGATACCCAGATTGGCCGGACTAACGCAACTCCAGCACAAAACTACACCGCCACCCTAGCGCTCGGGGCAGCAGATCAGATTCCGAATGGTGCCGGCAAGGGGAATGTCACCATCAACAATAATACGGGGACACGTATTGGATTTTTTAGTCTCGCAGGCTTCAACGAAACCATCAATGGCTTGAGCGGCAATGGCACTGTTGACAGTATCAGCGGCACGCCGACACTGACTCTCGGTGACAACAACTCGGAAGGCAACTTCAGCGGCAAGCTTCAAAATACGGCTAGCACACTGACAGTAACCAAAATCGGCTCTGGCACGCAGATCTTCAGCGGCGCGAGCACTTTTGCTGGTCCGCTTAACGTCAATGGTGGTTTGGTGGCATTTGCCACTTCGCCCGTAACCGATGGTCCACTCGGTAACTCGACGGTGGTCAATCTCAGCGGCGGAGGCATCAGCTACACCGCATCAGGGGCAAATAACCTGAACCGTCCGATCGTGATTGGCGCCTCGAATGGCACGGTGGATGTGGCGAGCTCGACTGGCGTTCTTACCGTTGCCGCCACCAGCACAGGTGGCAATTTGATTAAAACTGGTTCTGGCACTGCACTCATCACAGGTTCCACAACACTCAATGGTGGCACGGCAGGTGTTGCGGTGAACGAAGGCACACTGCAAGCTGGCTACGGCACGGCAGGTGTCGCGACGATTTCGGTTGGCGCGACGGGGAATCTCGATCAGCGAAATTCCCTTGTTCAGGCTCTTACTCTTGGTAATGCAGCTGGTGCGCTTACCTTGAGCGGTGGTGCACAATTAGGCTTCGAACTCAATGGCGGGAGCGGCGATAGAATTAATGTTGGTGCTTCTGGAACCGCAGTCACCAGCGGTGTGGTTACGTTGAACTTCTATAATGCTGGCCTTGGTCTAGGCGAAACGGTGGCACCTGGCACCTACACATTGCTGACCGCTCCTAGCGGATTGGCGGCTGCAACGTATGCTCTCGGCACTGCCCCTAACGGTTTCAATTATACGATCAATAAAACAGACACTTTAGTCAGCCTCACCGTCACCGCCTATACGCCGAGTTACTGGCGCGGTGGGCAAAATTTGTCTTGGAACACGCTGGGTAGCGCCACAGCTAACTGGACCACTAATCCTGGCGGCTCGTTAGATGCGGCTAGCATTCCTGGTTCTGCCGATACCGTGATCTTTAGCGCGGCGGGAGCGCCGACGGTTACCAATACCATCACCACGACTCTCGATGCGGCGTTCGTGATCGAT
>CAIRGO010000056.1 GCA_903878115.1 Akkermansiaceae bacterium
CCTCCACTTCATCCAACCCTGCGGAAAAGCTTGTCAAAACATCCCCAAACAACCATAAAACAACCAAGCGCCGGGTGTCATGAATAATGGCGCAACGACTTAACCTCTCCGGTGTCATTTTTCATTGGCTCAACACGGTTCGCTAAAATAGCACTTCACTTGTCTGTGAAATACCGACAGCTATTTATTCCGGTCCTTGATCGCATCGATCGCCTGCTGAAAGCTTGTTTTGACTTCCGCATCTGGCGTATTTTTCATTGCTTCCGTCAGTTGCTCAATCGCTTTTGAAGAGCCAATACGCGCAAGAATACGTGCTGCCGACATCCGAATATTATTTGTGCCTTCGTTCAGATGACTGGCAATGAGCACCTCCCCTAGCGGGCCTGCTTTGGTGTAGGTTTCTTCCCATTGGATTGGCTCACTGCGCCACATCTCATCTAGGATCGGATAGATCGCTGGATGACTCCACTTCGTTAAAAATTTCACAGAATCTTGCGGAATATCGTTATTTTTTTTGTGAAATTCTATCGCTACTTTTGCCAAATCTTCCATAGCTCCATCTTTGCCATCACTCCACACAGAAAATGCCATCGATAGATTTTCTAACATTTCCTTATCGCACCCTGGCAATAGCTCACGCATACGACGAATGATGTCAGCGCGAAACTGCTTTGGTTCTGCCAAGGCCAAACGACGCAGAGCATCATTGATTCGTTTCAGATCGATGCCCTCCAGCTCCATGTAGTTAGACTGATAAAAAGCCGCGTCCGTTTTATCACTTAATTTATCCAGCGGACGTTCCGCAAACAGAGCATTGTCGACACTCACATCGACGAGGAATATTTCGTCAATGGATTGATCTACTTCACCTATGCGTTTGCAGTGCTGCACCAATTCCTTCTGGGTGCATTGAACACCAACTAAGACTACCAAGAAATTACGATCAATGCGCGGATAAAGATGCGAATCTGTAGAAGCACCGGTAACGCGGACCAAGTAATTGAAGACCATGTTCGAGTTACTTTCTTGTAATCCACGTAGCCATAAACCCAACACTTTTCCAGACTTTTCAGAACCCAACAACGCGGTTTCCATCGGTCCGTAGCCACAAGCGTCTTTGAGATCGGCGATTTTTTTGCGCTCATCGCTTTTTCCAGAAGTGATGATTTTATCAGGATTTACAACGATCGGATTGGTGCCAAGAATTTCGCGAGAACCCTCAGTAAAGAAAATCGGAGTCAACAGGAGTGCAAAAATTCCGATAGAAGAAAATAACATTGCCTTGGCGCGGGAACGTGGGTTGGCATAGAGAATCATAATCGTGCCGATCACCGCCGAAAAAGCAGCCAATATCAGACGCTGGTCCGTAGTCACGCCAACCATCGATCCGCCTTTTGATCCTCCCACAATGAGAATCAGCAATACAAATGCCATCACCGCCCCGCCCACAACACCGACCAAAATACGTGCAAATGACACGGGTTCATAAAATGCCGGATTCGGTGCTTGTGCATACTGCGCTGTTTGCATCGCCTGCGGAGCTTCTAACGAAGTATGCGGATTACGACTGAATTGCGCCAGTGCGGCATCGCGTTTTTCACCAGGGTAGGTTTTTCTTTGGCGCACCAGAGAATCATCGTCAACACGGAATTTGTGCTCACATGCTCCGCACTCGACCATACGACCTTTCAATTCAGGCCCCACCTTAAAGCGTTGACCGCAATCAGGGCAGCGAATTTGTATTTGTGCGTTATCAATATCAGACATGCTTGCTAGATAAATAGTGCATTTTTGCCCTTATGGCAACACCAAGCTCAAGCCAAACAAAAAATTCTCAGCGAACACTTGCTCACCTCGTCATACCTGTGCAATATATCTCCGTGCGGGAACAAATTCAACAATTGCTAGTTTTACAAGAGCGGGATCAAAAACTTCTTATCATCGCTCGCGACCTTGAGCGCATTCCTCGTGATGAAGCGCATGCCAATTCTGCTCTCGCAGGTGATCAAGCTACTTTAGCAAAAGCCATCGATACGCTCAGACACTGCGAAGTGGATACAAAAAAAGTGGAACTGGATATCGCCACGAGAAAAACCACGATTTTGCGTTTGCGTCAGCAACAATTTGAAACGCGGAAAAATGAAGAATACACCGCGCTCGGCAATGAAGTGATTCGTTACGAAAAAGAAATCGACCGCCTGGAGACCACCGAACTGGAATTCATGGAAAAAGCCGATGAACTAAGGCTGAAAGTCAAAGAAGCCGAGGCGCAACTCAAACGCTCCCAAACCCTTGTCAATGACGACCTTGCCGACTTGGCTAACAAAAAAGAGCAACTCCTGGCCCGCAAGCAAGAACTGCAAAAAGAACGCAGCGAACTTTCTGCCTTGATTGATGCGGAAGTAGTCCCCCTTTACGAGCGATTGATGAAAGGAAAAAATGGATCTGCTCTCGTGCAAGTAGCGGGAGGTTTGTGCTGTGGATGCCACATGAAACTTGTCCCCAGCACGCTGGTGAAAGTCCTAGGCGGAGTAGAATTAACTCAATGCGAAAACTGCGGGCGTATTCTCTATCCTGAATAGAAAATTGTTAGAGAAAACTTCCATTTCTCCCTTGTCACTGGCGCATTCCTGATTTATCCCTGCCCCGCCATGGCATTAGTAAACGAAAATTTTCTCAAACTCAAAGCGGGATATTTATTTCCTGAAATCGCACGACGCGTCACCGCTTTCCAACAGGAAAACCCCGAAAAAGCCAAACGCTTGATCCGTTGCGGCATCGGCGATGTGACCGAGGCATTGCCAGATGCCTGCATCAAGGCCATGCATCAAGGCGTGGACGAACTCGCTGATCGCAGCACATTCAAAGGCTACGGCCCTGAGCAAGGATATGCTTTCCTGCGCGATGCCATCGCGGAACATCAATACGCGGGTCTGAACATCAGTGCGGATGAAATTTTTATTTCCGATGGCTCCAAATGCGATACGGGAAATATCTTGGACATTTTTGGCAAAGGCAACAGCATCGCCATCACCGACCCTGTTTATCCCGTTTATGTGGATACCAATGTCATGGCGGGCAATACCGGCGACGCCGATGAAACAGGTGCCTATGCGGGCCTCGTCTATCTGCGTTGTGATGCCGCCAATGGCTTTGTCGCAGCACCACCTAGCGAAAAAGTAGATCTGGTTTATTTGTGCTTCCCTAACAATCCCACTGGTGCCGTAGCTACTCGTGCTCAACTCACCGAGTGGGTCAACTATGCGATTGCGAACGATACCATCATTCTTTTCGATAGTGCCTACGAGGCATTCGTGCAAGATGAAAACGTGCCGCGTTCGATCTATGAAATCGCTGGCGCTCATCAATGTGCGATCGAGTTCCGCTCCTTCTCAAAACACGGTGGATTCACTGGTGTTCGCTGCGCCTATACGGTCATCCCCAAAACCCTCACCGGAGCGACCCATGATGGGCAGCGCATCGCCTTGCATCAACTCTGGTCACGTCGTCATAGCACCAAGTTCAATGGAGCTAGTTACCCCGTGCAAAAAGCCGCAGCCGCGCTTTTCACGCCGGAAGGCAAGCAACAAGTGGCCGAACTCATCGAGCATTACATGGGAAATGCCAGCTTGCTTCGTGAAGCCTGCCAACGTGCAGGGTTACCCGTTTTTGGTGGCGAAAATGCACCATACGTATGGGTCGGCTGCCCGAGCGGAAAAACCTCGTGGCAGATGTTTGACCACATGCTTCATGAAGCCCAAGTAGTCATAACCCCCGGCTCAGGCTTCGGTGCTGGTGGCGAAGGCTGGTTCCGCATTTCCGCATTTAATTCACGCGCCAATGTCGAAGAAGTCTGCCAGCGCATCGCTGCGATGCTGTGATCAATGGAACGGGAGCTCGGCCATCTTGGCGGTGGCTAATGCAACATTTTCTTATCTGTGTAAATCAGTGAAATCTGTGGTGATAATCGCCCTCGTTTTGCAGACTGCATTTTCACGAATTATGATTGTAGCATCATAACTCCTCTTCCTCTGCGTCTCTGCGTCTCTGCGCGATAAAAAAACTCCTATGGCCGACGAATTTTAGACCAAGTTGATCACAGCCGTCCCACAGGAAATTATTTTAGTGGCTGGCGGGCTGATCCCACACAGGATCGACCCTAATGAAAAAGAAACAACCAGCCAAGCGAGATGCCATCGTATTAAGCGGAATTTGTAAGCTCATTCCTGAGCATCTTGTCTCAAAGCTCGCGCGACAATATGCGATCGATCAACAAGCTCGCACGTTTAGCCCGTGGAGCCATGTCGTGAGCCTCCTTTACGCGCAACTCACCCACGCCGTAGGACTCAATGATGTCTGCGATGGCCTCGCTCATCACGCCACCAAACTTGCCACCATTCGCGGCGCAACGCCTCCCGCCAAAAAGCAAATTACTAGAAATAAATCTTGACAAAGCGGTCGGAAGAACTATGCCTCGATTAGATAAATTTGACCGTCAAAACCAGAAACTTCCGTCGCGATGCCGCTGTTGTGTCGCGTTTTTTCTACTTTGCAAACGACTCACTCGGCACTTTTCACTTATTTCTCAGCCTGCGGTCCGGCCACCGGATCTGCCAGCGGCTTTCACCCAAGAATGCAAATTCCTAGCAATATGTGAGCGATGCCATGGAGCGCAAGAAACGGACGCACCAGAAGCAGGATCGGCCAACCATCACCAACCAAAGAAAACACAATACGATGAAACGATATTTAATTTCGATACTACTAGTGACCGCCGTCCCATTGGGCTCCCCTGCCAATACGTTGCCCGCCGGCAAGGATTCTAAGGAATTCATGATCGGAGTGACTGGCATTCTCGCCGATATTACTGACGGAGTGCTGCGGGTGACGCAGGTCACCCCGACTACCCCCGCGGCCGGCAAGTTAGATAAAGGGGATGTATTGTTGGCTGTGAACGGCACGTCGCTGGAGATGCAGGATCCGCGCCATCCGCTGGGCTTTGCGATCGACGCGGCCGAGGGCCGCGACGGCAAGATGAAGTTCACGATCCGCCGCAGCGAGCACCAACAGACGGTGGTGATCCAACTCGACCCCATCGGCAGCTACAGTCCGACGTTTCCGGCCAATTGCAGGAAATCGCAGCGGATCGTGGACGACACTGCGGCGTTCATCCTCAAGCAGGGCGGACCCGAAGACGGTATCACCGGCAACCTTGAAGGGCTATTTCTGCTTTCCACAGGCGATAAAAAATATCTACCCGCCATCGAAAAATACGCCGTCAGCCTCGCCGCGGGCAAGGCCGGCACCAGCACCTGGAGCATCGGCTACAGCGGTATTTTCCTCGGTGAATACTACCTTGCAACCGGCGACAAGCGGGTCCTGCCGGCACTTAAAGCCAGATGCGACGCGCTCAGCGCTGGCCAGTATTACGGCGGCTGGGGCCACGGCACCGATCACTGCGGGCCGGGCTATGTCACCGGCGGTCTGTTGAACGCCGCCGGCGACCAGGCGCTGACGACGCTGGTGCTGGCGCGCGAGTGCGGCGTGGACGTCAACGAAAAAACCTACGATGATGCGTTGAGTTTATTCTTTCGTTTCGCCGGGCGGGGCGGAGTGCCCTACGGCGATCATCATCCCGAGTTATGGTGGGCTTCAAATGGCAAGAACGGTGGACTGGCCTCTGCCCTAACATTGCTGCCCGACCCGAAGTTTCAGGCCGGAGCCCAGTTGCTTGCTCTGGACGAGACCGATTCCTACGACGACAGCGAGACTGGGCATGGCTCGACCTTCGGCAACATGACCTGGCGCAACATCGTCGATGTGATAGTCCCCGCCGAGCACATAGATTCGTATCGCCGCCACAAGGACAAGCTGATCTGGTTTTTCGAAATGTCGCGCATGCCAGGTGGCGGCTTCCGCACGCCTTGGTATCCAGGCTCTGGACCCATCGGCAAAGAGCCTCATTATCAGACCGGCCTGATGGCGATGGCCTACACCGCACAACTCAAAAACCTGCGGATCTGCGGCAAGCCGCGCACCCAGTTCAGCGTGCCACACCGGCCCACCGCGGTCGAACAATCACTGGCGAGCGACGATTTCCTGCGGACCGACTTCATCGAGGGTGCCGTCATCGAGGAGCAGCCGCATGAGATCGCGGAGGTGTTCATGACCCTTTACAACGCCGACGGCTCGGTCTTTTCCACCACCCCCAAGGCGGAAGCCAACGACGTACGCAAGAAGCGGATGCCCGCCACGTGGTATGCCAAGCTGATGCGCCACTATTCGCCGACGGTGCGTGACTGGGCGGCCCACGGGCTGGGCTTCCTCGGCGAGGAGGCGATCCCGGAGATCCGCAAGGCGCTCGCCAGCAAGGACGGGCGGCTGCGGGTGGCCGGCCTCGACGCCATCAGCTGCACCGGCGGCTGGGGCATCGGCAGGACGACATCGAACATCACGCCCGCGATGATCAGCGAACACTTCCTTCCGCAGATCCTGGCACCGCTCAAGGATCCCAAGGCACCAATGTGGGAGAAGCGCCACGCCCTCATGGCCTTGGGCTGCTGCGACGTCGCAACCATCACGGCCAACCTCCATCTGATCAAGCCTTACCTCGGGGACAAGGAATGGTGGTTACGAGCCTCGGCGTTTGAAGCCTTGCAGCCGATCATTCCCGAAACCGAGGCTTTCCGCTCGCTGCTGCCCGCGATGCTGGCGAGCTATGACGCCGACAGCAACCTGCCTAGCCGCCGCTGGGGCGCGACGAACCTGTTCAAAAAGGCCATTGAGAAGAACCCGGCGCTCAAGGCTGAACTCGTCAACGGCATGGCCGAGTCGGTCAACCGCATCAAACTCCGCGAGGGCTTCAAGCAGCCGATCGACATCAACAACATCTTCGAGACGTTCCGCTACGTGAACATGAAGAAGACCCCGGAAAACGCCATTCCGCTGCTGCCGGCCATCGAGCGGATCTATACGGACATGGAAGACCTACCGGCCAGTTGGACGATCCTCGGCGACCGTTGGGACAACCTCGGCCTGGTCAAAGCCGCCGCCCAGCTGGGCGAAGGCGGCAGACCGTTCATCGCGAGCATGAAGCGAATTCAACCGTATCTGGAGTCCCGCCCGAAAAACAGCAAACAAGGTGCCACCCTCCAGAACGCCCTCGAAGCACTGAAAGAGGCCGTCAAGACCTACGAAGAAAAATACGGCGAGGTTAAAATCAACTAACACCACAACCACCACAACCACCACAACAATTATGAAGACACACCTCCGAATAATGACGCTGTCCCTGTCCCTTGCGACGGCACTTGCGATCGCCCCCCCTGCCCTAGCCGAAAAAACCGTCAAGGTATTCATCCTGGCCGGCCAATCGAACATGGAGGGTAAGGCGAAAAACAGCCTGCTCGAGTTTCAGGCGACCGATCCGAAAACCAAGGACTTTTTCGCCCACCTGCGCAAGGGCGACGCGTGGATCGTCCGCGACGACGTGTTTATCAAGTATCTTGACCGCAAGGGAGGCTTGACGATAGGCTACGGATCACCAGATTCTACTGGCTTAGAACTCGAGTTCGGCACCGTCATGGGCAACCACTTCGACGAACCCGTCGTTCTGATCAAGGCCGCGTGGGGTGGCCACTCGCTCTACAAGAATTTCCGCCCGCCCTCGGCTGGCCTGCCTTCCGAGGCGTTGCTCAAAGCGGAACTAGAAAAATCTCAAGACAATATCCGCAAGCAGAACGAAAAGAACAAGGGCAAACAGGCTCCGCTTCCCACGATGGAAGACATCAAGGCAGGTTATGGCACTTCCTACCGCAACATGATGAAGGAAGTCAAAGACACTTTCGACAATTACGAGACGCTGTTTCCATTACTTAAGGGTAAGCAGATCGAATTGGCCGGGTTCGTCTGGTTCCAAGGCTTCAATGACATGTTCGGCGACCAGGCGCCCGGCGAATATGCCGCCAACATGGAGCACTTCATCAAGGACGTCCGCAAGGACCTCAAGGTGCCGAAGCTGCCCTTCGTCATAGGAGCCCTCGGGCAGAACGGCTCCAAGCCCGCCAATGGCACAATGGAGACCATCCAGAACGCCCAACTCGCCATGAACGAAATCCCGGAATTCAAGGGCAACGTGAAGACAATCCGCACCGACGTCCTCGCCGACAAAGCCGCCGAAGCCCTCATCGAGGGGTGGAAGAACCATTTCGAGGAATGGAAAAAGGTCGGGTCGGACCACGGTTACCACTATCTCGGAAGCGCCATCTGGTTCACCCGCATCGGCCATGCTATGGGCGGCACCATGCAGGACCTCATGACGGGTAAGTGAACGCCTTTAGCCAACCTGCCAGTGGGGCGTTTAGTTTGTAATCACCATGTGAATGGCACTGGTTCTGTCTCTGGGGTCTCTCTGGGGTCAGATGCGGTGATGAAATCAAGCGCTTTTTTCATGTTTTTTAAGATATTCAGGATCGAAAGGTTTTTGATGCTTTAGCACCCCGTAAATGATGGGGAGGAGTCCTTCAATCGGGCGTTTTCGTACTGCTACTGGCTTGCCTTCTCGCCACTTATTCTTTTTTTCCAAGGCTTTCCATCCACCATAGATCAAACCCAAAAACTAACCAAGCCGTAACAAGTCGCTCCGCCTTGGAATGATTCGTTTTCTTTTCAATAAAGCGATGATCGATGAGGGTGAGTTTACAAAACTTGATGGCTGAAATCGCTAGCAAAATAGACAGGGAGGCGGGACGCCTCCGCCACGTTTTGACACCAATCAATTCCCCTATTGATGGAATCCGTTCCAGATCAGTTTTGCGGTTAGTGCGAAGACAACACAAAGAAAAACAGGGCGAATGAATTTTGCGCCATGTTTGATGACGAGACCAGAACCGAGTTGTGCGCCGATGAGTTGTCCCGCGATCATGGCGGCACCTGCTGTGTAGTTGACAGAATGCATGAAGATAAAAATCACCAGCGCACCAAGGTTGCTGGCGAGATTAACTGCTTTCGTGTAGCCTGTGGCGTGACGCAAATCGAGCCCCAGCAGAGCCACGCAGGCCACCGTCCAAAAAGATCCAGTGCCGGGCCCGAAGAAGCCGTCGTAGAATCCGAGAATACAGCCGAAGATTAGCGCAAAGGCAATCAAGGGAAATTTTCTTAGCCCTTGATGAATGCCGAATTTCGGATTGAGCGCGGTATAGATCGCAACGGCAGCCAGCATCCACGGAATGATTTTTTTCAGCGTGTCGTTGCTGATGATGCTGAGAACATGCACTCCTGCCATCGAGGCAAGGAATGAGCAAATGACAGCAACCCAGAGCCATGGGGTTTTCATCATGCCCGCGCGGAGGTAACGTGTGACGGCGATTATTGTGCCACAGGATGATTGAAATTTATTCGTGCCTAGTGCGATCTGTGGTGGCAAGCCGACAGCCAATAGAGCGGGCACCGTGATCAGCCCCCCTCCCCCCGCAATGGCATCAATGAAGCCGCCCACCAGTCCAGCGAGAAAAAGCAATGCGAGGGTGGTAGGAGACATGGAACTATTGATAGAGACTAGACATGTAGTGTCAAACAAAACGCAACCCGAGATCGAATCTCAACGCAGAAATGGGATGATAATTTCCATCATTAAGGTTTCGACGGAAAACCATGATAGAGATAAAGGGCCCCATAGGTCCAGTTAGCTTTCGGCATTCCGGGGAAGTTCACGCGGTCCATCATCAAAGCGATGTAGGGCGCGGGGTAGCCTTCGGGTAAAGGAATCACGTCGGGCCAGATCCGCGTGCCATTTTTATCATTCCATGGTGGCATTTCTACCTTCAGTTCGCCCGCTGGTTGTAGATCTGGATACGTGCGAATGTAAATTTTTCGGTCGGCACTGCCAAAAAGCGCATAACGTTTGTTGCCGAACTTCTGGATCATCGTGCCAGTGCTATCCATCTCTACGGGACCAGCGAGTCGCGTGAATCCGCGATCCCAATTGTCACTTTCCCAGATCGCAGCGCGATATTTTTTGCCTTGCTCGCACACTAGCAGACGCCATTTTCCCGCCTCTTTGTCAAAAACGCCGTGCGGATCTTCGTGGGCACCGTCGATACCAACAGGTCGGGCTTTCATGATGGAAAATCCTCGCCGTGGATCGCGCACTGAGCTGATTGCAAGGATCGTTTTTTCCTCAGCCCTGCCTGCTCCGCCAAGGGCGCTGAAGCCAGTGGTCCAACCTCGCCATTCACCAGACTTGGTATCGCGAAAAAGGTGCGATGCTAGATCGTTGCGCAGCAGTCCATCGTCCATATCGAAAACGATGATGCCCTCAAAGCGGAGGTCGAACACTGATGGATTGAGGGAAAAAACTCCCTGAAGCGGGTGAGGTAACGCCCGACCGCGCACGGTGATCGTGAACCAGAGTCGGCCATCATCAAGAAGCGGTGCACCTTCTTCATTGGTGATCGCTCGAATGTCGGCCTGGCCAGAACCTGGCGAGAGATAGGATGATGCACCCGTCAACATAACCTGGGCACCAGCCTTAAGGTCGGTCCTGACCGCAAAGTCGATTTTTTGGAATCGTCTGCATTCTCTGAGGTCAAAATGCTGCGAAAAATCCGAATAACCAATGAGCTCCGACTTTCCCGATGATTCGAGAAGAAGGTTGACTCCCACTGCTGACATTTGAGCACGAAGTGTTAGATTTTTCATCTCCGTTCCCGCTGGAACTGGCCATTTTTCCTCGCTGACGATCTTGCCACCAGCAACAACATTCCACGTGACAGCTTCTGGCTTGCCTGCTTTGAATTGTAGGCTCGCGGAGAGAGAATCACCATTGACGGAATGCAGAAATGTCATCCCCGTGGCGCCGTCGCCTTGAGCATTTGCGATCACCAAATCATAAGTGGCAAAAGGATTGAATCCACCGATCCAGCGCATGGATTCGCCTGCCCCAGCGGAAGCCACACCAAAAAGATCGCCATCCTTGAAATCCCATTTGATCGCAGAGCTGGGCAGCATTTCAGGGTGCATCAGATCGAGGTCGATGACCTTCGCTGGCCGCAGCGAGGAAAGCGAAATGTTCTGATCGGCATCGAAAATCATGCGAATCACCGCCTGACGTCGAAACTGAATTTCATCGGGGCGGATCTCCTCTTCGGCAGCGCGGGCAGCATGTGCAAAAATGAACAGGAAAAGAAGTGTTAGGCAGTTTTTCATTGCTAAAAGTATATGATTTGCTGGGATTTTGAAATTAAAACAAACGAATGTTTAAAACATATGCTAAAAATCGGTGCGTAGTTTTTCCTTGCCGCTGATGACTTCGATCCAGTCGATCTCGATCAGGTGACCTTGCATTGGCACGTATAGACGCACGATTCCGAGTGGGCCAGTGGCGGGTAGCTCGACCGTGATTTCTTCCCAATCGCCGCCCTTGAGGGTGAACTTGATTTGCTGAGCTTTGCCAGTGAGGCCACCTGGGAGCCAGTCGAAATGCGAAGTGCCGGCGTCAGCTTTAATACGGAATTTCACCGTCGTAGCTCCGCTATTTTTGCCAGCTGACAGACCGAGGAAACTAGCATCTGTGAGCTTTGTGAGATGCAAAATGCCATCAACGACCTTGGCCTCACAAGCCCGCGCCCGCCAACCCTGTAGAGCAGGATCAACGATTTCCTTAGTGGCGGTTTTGGCAGCAGCCTTGGGTTTTGGCTTTGATTTGTCTTTTATGCTCTGAATCCCTTCGAGTTCAGGATGATACTTTGATGGATCAAAAGCCGGATTCGGCACGGGGACGACTGCTTTCGTTTCAGTTAGAAAATTTTGCATCAACGCATCGAGTTCATTGACGAGCTCAGGCTTCAGCGCGGCGAGGTTATTTTTTTCACTGGGATCATCGCGCAGATTGAAAAGCAAATAACGATGCACACCATTCTCGCCACCATGAAAAATGCGGATGAGTTTCCAGTCGCCAGAATGAACAGAAACCGAGGGCGGCAACCAATCCGGCACCCCGGGATTATGCGGAAAGTACTGAAAGACGGCCTTATCAACGGGCTGCTCACCTTTGAGCGATGGCAGGATGCTAACACCATCGAATTTCTGATCGGCGGCGGGCTTCAAGCCAAGCCCGCTGAGCAACGTCGGGTAGTAGTCCTCGCTTTGCACGATGGCGCTGCTGCGACTGCCAGCCTTGGTAATACCTGGCCAAATGACGACGCATGGCACGCGCGTGCCACCTTCAAAAAGTGTCGCTTTGCCGCCGCGCAACGGTGTGTTGTCAGTGGGTGTGATGCCATCAACACGATCATACATGTTGCCACCGTTGTCGGAGGTGAAAACGATGATGGTGTTGTCTGCAATCTTGAGGCGATCTAACGTATCCAACAAGGTACCGATCGCATCATCCATGCTTTCGACCATGGCGGCGTATGTCGGACAGCGTTGCGGATCTTTTGGATTCACGCGTGCGCGATGTATCTCAATCAACTCTTTTTTTGCATCAAAGGGAGCATGCACGCTAAACATCCAGTAGTTTAGGAAAAATGGCTGGTCCTTATGCTTCTCGATAAAAGCAACCGCTTCCTTCGCCATGCGATCTTCAATGTGCTGGTTCGGCACGCCAGGATCGGCATCGAAGTCTTTAAATTTCCAAGGGGCGATGTAACTCCCCGCTGGCCCCGGGCCTGAGGTGTGTGGTAAATCGACATCAAAGCCATGTTGCAACGGCGAGTATGGCTCTGCCCCGAGGAGCCATTTGCCAAAATGACCCGTCGCATAACCCGCATCTTTCAAGGACTTCGACAAAGTATAGTATGTCGTCTGCAAGCGCGTCACAACGCTTGGCTGAATCGATTTCTGATCCGGTGATGCTTTACTGCCAACCGTCGATTTAAGCACCACTTCCGCTTCATGAGCATTCGGTGCTGTGATGCCAGTGCGTGCTGGACTTAAGCCCGTGAGAATCGCCGAGCGCGTGGGCGAGCACAGTGGACTCGCGGAATAGGCCTGCGTAAAGGTGACTCCGCGTTTCGCCAAGCGCTCGACATTCGGCGTCTGATAGAACTTGGTTGTGCCGTAAAGTGTCGTATCGCTCCAACCGAGATCGTCAGCGAGAATGAAAATAACATTGGGCTTTTTGTTAGATATTTCCGCAGAGTGTAACCATGCCAATGGCAGAAGACACAGGGCTGCAAAAAAAAGAGAGACCGAGAGTTTCATCCGGGTTTTATGGTTTTATTTTTTAGCTGGCTTCACTTGCTTCAGCCAAGCAGCGCAGCGATCGGGCCAAGCCTTGGCGTCCTTCGTGCAATGCAGACCATAGCCGTGTCCGCCGCTTGGATAGAGCGCGAATTCATGAGGAACTTTCGCGCTAGTTAACGCATCCGCATACACTTTACTGCCCGCAATATAATTTTTGTCATCTTCAGAATGTGCAATGAAGGAAGGTGGCACTTTTGTCGAAACAGTTAGATTTTTCGCAAGACTCCCCTTTTCATCTAGGTAAGCAGGATAGACCAGAATCGCGAAATCTGGACGATCATCCAGTTTATCAACATCGTCAATCGCAGGGTAAAATACAGAACCATGGTTGGTGCTCAAACGCGCACAGAGATGACCACCTGCCGAGAAACCCATCACGCCAACGCGGGCTGCGTCGACATTCCATTCCTTCTGCTTGGAGCGCACCAAGCGCACAGCGCGCTGGAGATCCTGCAAGGCCCCTTCTCGGTTATTGGGAACTCGGTATTTCAGAACGATGCCGGTGATACCGAGCGTATTGAGCCAAGCGGCAATCTCTGTACCCTCCTTATTGAAGGCCAAAATTTGATAGCCACCACCAGGGCAAATGATCACGGCTGGTGTAGGATTGGCGCTAGCTGGCGCACGAAAAACTGTTAGATTCGGTTCACTAACATTGGTAAGTCGGATGACCCCATCTCCCTTGGCGGGCGCTTCTTTTTCAGGTGCTGCGGCACCAACACCAGGCATTTTGTTCGTTGGCCATACCGACAACTCAAGCGGAGCTTCAGCCGCGACTAGTGGAGAGAATAAAACGGCAGAGATGATCGAGATGAAGGGAAAGAGTTTTATCATGTCAGTATAGATCCGAGATCTGGCTAGAAGCTATCACATACTTATGAAAGGGAGCAAGGTTTATCGAAGTCAACAAATGAATTCGATAGTATCCCCCACAATGGCAAGGTATTTATATATAAATGTGACTTTTTGCACAAAGAAAATTGACAAATTGTCGAGTAAATCTACGCTAACGGCGAGTGGAGGTAACAATGAAAGGCTCCAGTTCTGAAAGATCATGCCCTCTACTGCTCACATAACATTTCTCAACCGCCTTCCGATCAAAAGCAATTTCTTAGCTGCGTTCACTCTTACAGCAATGATCTCGGCATCTAAAGCAATCGCTGCCGAACCCGCAAAATTCCAAGTTGATCCCGTCGCAGGGCAAATCCTAGAACAATATTGCATCGATTGCCATGAAGACGGCACGGAAAAGGGCGATGTGCGACTGGATAATCTCGCTGAATTAACGTTGGACGCTCGACTGGATATGATGAATCGAATGCACGAAAAAGTTCATTTCGAAGAGATGCCTCCCAAGAAGAAAAAAGATCAACCCACTGAGCAGGAACGCAAACAGTTAGAGAATTGGCTGGCGGAGATCCTTCACGCCAACAACGCATCCAAGCTCGAGGACAAACTGCGCATGCCGAATTATGGTAACAAGGTGGATCACGACAAATTGTTTTCCGGAAAATACAAGGATCTGCCCGGCTACACACCCGACCGCCGCTGGTTGATCAGCGAATTCATTTTCGATGCGAAGATGAATTCGCTGTTGGAATATACTGGCCAGCGCGACATTGACGGCAAGCGTTACAAGGTCATCGGCGACAACGGCCGGAACGGGGTGAAGGTGAATCTTACCAATCCTTTTCTTTTGCCCACGCAAAGCGGTGTCCGCTACTACGACACCACGACGCTCGATGGCGGGCATTTGCTCACGATGCTGACGAATGCGAAAGAGTTGTCGGCGTTCATGATCTCGCGGGCGAAAAACAAGACCTACCTTCCCGCGATCTATTCGATCATGGGCGCGGAATGGGAGCAGGATAAAATTCTCGCGGATCGCGCCACTTATCTCAATGCGAACATTGAACCGCTGTTAGTGGATCTTTTCAAGGACAAGCACGATTCGCTACTGCCGAAATTTGTTGCGACTAAGCCTGCGCCACCCGTGACGATCGGCCCCGATGGTAAGCCGCTGAACCTTCCAGGTTTCGACTATGCAGGGATGTCTGTCGAGGATCGGGATCAAATTTGGGCAGCCATTCGTCGGTATTCGCAGGACGGGAAAATGGACGAGTCAATGATCGTGAAATCCGAGAGGGATTGGTTCAATTTTGGGCTTAGTGAGAGAGAGCTCATCGTGCGCGTCAATTTCATGCGCATTTACATGGATGAATTTTTCAAGCGTATGCCCAAGCCGAACACGAATGTGCCCAAGCCACCCGCTGAAGCGGAGCTTGCCGTCATGCGTGCCGCCCTCCTGAAACACCGCAAGGCTGGGGATAATTACATCGCAGTCATTGCCAAATGCATGACCGAGTGGAGCGACGGATTCCGCAGCGAGCGTGAAAAGGCGAGCATCACCGAAGAGCAGATAAGCAAACTCGTAGATCAGCTTTTTACCAAGATCATCGAGCGCGCGCCGACATCAGAGGAGCAGGCTGAATACGCGACGCTGACAAAGTCTTACTATCAGAAAATCGGCAGCGAAGAGACCATTCATAAGCTGATTCAGACTATCATTCTCCGCACGGATTTCGTTTATCGCCAAGAGTTCGGCGAAGGCAATGCCGACGAAAACGGACGCAAGATGCTCTCCCCGCGCGATGCCAGTTATGCGCTGGCCTACGCGCTCACCGACAGCAGCCCTGACAAAGAACTCGCCGCGGCCGCGAGCAGCGGCAGGCTCAACACGCGGGAAGATTACGGCCGCGAGGTGCTGCGAATGCTCAAGAACCGGAGCCAGTATTACATTGTGGACGATGCGGTGGAAAGAATTGGCTCCGACAGCTTCACCAATATGCCGATCCGGAAGCTGCGCTTCTTCCGCGAGTTTTTTGGTTACCCCAGAGCGCTCCCCATCTTTAAGGATAACAAACGGTTCGGCGGTGACTACATTACGGTGTCTGGGCGTGCTGTTAGCGAGGCCGACATGCTGGTGGAACGTATCCTCGAACAAGATACGAACGTGATCGAAACGCTACTCGGCACCGAAGATTTTTACGTCTTCCACTCCGGCAATAACGAAGAAATGGCGAAGTCATCGGCTTACGTCCGCAAGATCTACGACTATTTCAAGGACAAGGACTGGAGGAATTTTGACGGATTGAAATTGAAGGAACATCTGGCCTTTTTGAAGGAAAACGAGGTTAGAGGGGTGAATCCCGACGTTGTTGCGAAGAGCACCGGTGGCAAAGAGGCACTAGGGGGCTTTATATCCACGATGAGCAGTTATGAAGATCTTCTGGGTAAGGGGCAGGCCAACGCCGTTCCATTCTCGTCCACACCAGGCCACGGAAAAACCGAAGGTCAAACGCGGACGGGAACACAATTGCGCGGGCCGGAAATCGCCAAGTGCTTCAATATTGATTTAAAAAACTGGAACTATCCCACCACTCAGCCCACCAAAATGGAGCACCGCAAAGGCATCCTTACCCACCCCGCGTGGCTGATCGCCTTCGCCGCCAACACCGAGACCGACCCAGTCCGGCGCGGCAAATGGGTGCGGGAAAAACTGTTAGCTGGATCGATCCCCGACGTGCCGGTTACCGTCGATGCCGTCATTCCCGAGGATCATCACAACACTATGCGCACCCGCCTCGATAAAAAAACCAAAGAAGAATATTGCTGGGGTTGCCATGAGAGGATGAACCCCTTGGGGCTAAGCTTTGAAATGTATGACGATTTTGGACGGTATCGGACCGAAGAATTTCTGGAGCATCCCGACAATCTCATCAAGAAAATGCCGGACAAAGGCCCACCACAGGACGACTTGCGGGATATTTACAAGACCCTGCCGGTCGATGCGAAAGGTCAACTCGTCGGGACGGGCGATCCGAATCTGGACGGGGATATCAAAGATGCCATCGATCTAACAGGCCGCCTAGCGAAGTCTACTAGAGTGCGCCAGTCAATCATTCGCTATGCCTTCCGTTATTTCATGGGACGCAATGAAACGCTCTCCGACTCCAAAACACTGATCGATGCGGATCTTGCCTACGTCCGGAATGGCGGCAGCTTTGATGCGGTCATCTATTCGCTACTGACCTCCGATTCATTCATCTACCGCAAACCAATCACCAATTAAGAACATGAAAACCAGAAGAGACTTTTTGAAATCAACCGCTCTGGGTGCAGGTGCCCTGTCGCTCACACCCTACCTCAGCGCATTTGGTGCAACGGCCCCGGCCAATGGCTTTCCCAAGCGCTTTGTGTTCATCCGCAAATCAAACGGGGAAATCCCGAGTGATCTGGCGCTGCCCACTTTTTCAGCGGCTGACAAGGCACTGGATGATAAAAAGCAGGCCTTGGAGGTGGACTTGGACAAACATGAACTACCCGCTTGGTTGCAGTCGTTGGAAAAGCACAAGGCAAACCTTTGCATCCTTCAAGGCCTTTCTTCTAGGATGAGTGAGAACGGGCATTTTTCCTATTCTTCGGTGATGGGGGCCTACAAATCGAATGCGAATTCCCTCAGCGGCATCAAACGGGCGACCATCGATTTTGAATTAGCGAAACTATTTCCCTCGCCATTCGGTCATGTCGAGTTGTCGCTATTAGGAGACTACACCAAATTCCGGACTGGGATCGTGTCAGGATATTCGGCATCCGGCCCTCATCAGCGAAATTATTGCTACGCAGATCCCCAGACGGCTTACAACGAGTTGTTTCGAGCCGTAACGAATCCTGATTCCGTGGATTCCGACAATGCCATGCTGACCTTTCTGGAAAACGACGAGTCCTTTAAAGAGAAAATCCTCCAAGGCTACGAAAAACTAAAGCTCAGCAACCACATCCACTCCATCGAATCCATCCAGGCGCGCAATAAAAAGTTGTCGCAGATGGCCGGCTCCATCGCGAAATACATTCCCAAGATCGGTAAAATCCACGCTGATGGAGGACTCACCGCCAGTTCACCAGAGAAGCAGGCAGCGATGACTGACATTCTCATCGCTGCGCTCGTTACCGGACTGACGAATGTGGTGACCTACACGATTGACGAGCTTTCCACACCGATCAGGGGCTTGCCCGGCAACGAAGCCGACCGCATCTCTATCCACTCCATCGGCCACAACGGAAGCTACAGCGGTGTCTCTGCCAACAAGATTCGCGACAATATCCGAACCGGCCACATCCGCGAAGTGGCACGCATCGTCGAGGGTCTCAAGGCCGTGCCTGAGGGCAAGGGCACCATGTTCGACAACACCATGATCATGTATTTCCCCGAAGGCGGTGAAGGCCACCACGGTCTTGGCATCGAGGCTCCCTTTGTGATTTTGGCAGGCAATAACTGCAAACTCGACATGACAGGTCGCTACATTCGCTTGCCTTTCCATGCGACCGAAGGGCACAAGACCATCGGCAACTGGTACACTACCCTGCTCAATGCCCATGGAAATCCAATCAAGCACTACGGCGACCTCGATCTCGATATGTCTCGATTGAAACTCGATCAAATGGGAGCCATTTCTCGATTTACCGCATGACATACCAGTAGTTTGAGCGTGATCATCGGGAATGAGCCCGTGTCCATGAATGGCGGCAATAACTCAATAGTTAGTCGCTTGACTAGCGTGTATCGCAGGATTAAAACGTGACAAGATTGCGTGAAGGAATGTGATCGATTAAACCAAAAAGCTTCGACTTTTCAACACCACGCTTTCCCATCATGAAGAATCTCATTTCAGGCTCATTATTCCACCGCGTTGCATGGGTCTCCGCCACGGCAATCCTCTTGCTAGCAGGTTGGTGCAAATGCGGCGAAAAAGTCGTGCTCACGGAACAGTCCGCCGACCTTCGGGCATTGATCCGCGGAGAACTTGTTGCGGGCAAGAAGCGCATCGTGATTCCGCAAGGTCGTTATCGCGTGTCTTCAGAAAAGGGGCACCATCTTCAATTCAAGAATCTCTCTGATGTGGAAATCATTGCGAACAACGTTGAAATGGTTTGCACGTCAACGGTTCAGGCTCTGCTGTTTGATCAATGTTCGAATGTAACCCTTCGCGGACTGGTTGTGGACTATGATCCTTTGCCATTCACCCAAGGAAAAATCATCACCATCGCACCTGATAAGAGCTCGATGGATTTCGAGGTAGCGGAAGGTTATCCCGAAAACGAACTGGTGGAACGCATTCAGATTTACGATCCCACCACAGGCGAACTCCGCAGGGACGATGCGAATTGGAAGCAAGAAATCCAATCCCTTGGCGGACACCGCTACCGTGTTGGGAAAGATCACTACCGATACGATCCGCTTCGAGACACTGAACAAGTGGGAGATATCCTTGTGACCAACAACAATTTCGGACCCCGTGGCGGCCCGCATGCGGTCGAGTTGACAAATTCCAGTGGCGTGCAACTCGAAGACATCACACTCTTCGCCTCGCCTTGTTTTGGTTTTCTCGAATACGACTGCACCGGAAATCGCTACATCCGTTGCAAAGTGGATCGTCGCGATCCCGCAGATGATCCAGTCAAACGAGTCATGCCACGGATGCGCTCGCTGAATGCCGATGCTTTTCACAGCAAGGACGCCATTCAAGGTCCTGCCATCATCGGCTGCAAGGCCCATTTTCAAGGTGACGACTGCGTGAACATCAATGGAAAGTATAACTACGTGAGCGGTAGTCGCGGCAGACAGTTACGCATCGCGGTGACTGGCAAGCCCAAAATCAAGACGGGCGATCCTGTGGAATTTTTGCCCCATTCCGGACCACGTCCGCCCGATGCGATAGCAGTGAAAATGTAACCAGATCCAGCCCCGATCAACGAGGACGAGAAGGCATTGATCTCTACGCTCCGCTTTGATAGCAGAATCGATAAAGCACTGCTCTCAGGAGAAGCCGTCTTTTACACCCTCACACTGGATCGAGATATCAACATTCCCAATGGCTCTCTCGTTTGTTGCTCCGCGCGCATTGGCAACGGATTTGTCGTCAAGGACTGCGACTTCGGCCACAACCGCTCTCGCGGCATCCTCATCAAAGCCAGCAAAGGTGAGGTCAGCGGCAACCGTATCGTCAAGAGCCGAATGGCTGCGGTGCTCATTAGTCCAGAATTTTACTGGATGGAGGCTGGGAGTTCCAGTGATGTAGTCGTAAAGGACAACGTCATCGAAGGCTGTCTGCAAACACCGATTCAAATCCAGGCCCACGGTGGAGACAGTCGCCCACTCCCTCCCGGCGCGCATCGTAACATTTCGATCTTGAAAAACCGCTTGGTCGATTGTCCCTGGCCGCTCATCCGCGTGTCCTCTACTACAGGATTAATCATCAAGGGCAATAGCCATGCAAAGTCCCCTCCCGCATGGCAGCCTACCAGCCCTGGGGGAAAGAGTCATGTCGCCATCGAGTTGACACAGTGTGAAAAAGTCGAGTCAAGTGAATGAAAACACCGCCATTTCATTTCCGACCGCTTTGAACTCGATGCATTTTCCTGCATTGACTCCTGTATTTTCATCCTTGCATGGGGTCAACTTGTTTTCTGCCAACAAATGAGATCTTCAAGATTCGACGAGAGAACAATCTAACAAATTCTTAATGCGTCGACTGCATCCAGAATCACTTTCGTAAAAAAAACGTTAGATTTCATCACAGCATCTCACCCCGATCATGACGAATTGGCGATTACGAAACTTGCCGTAACGAAAGAGAGAAACTTAGGCAAAAAAGCAGGATTAACGGCGTCGGCGGAGCATTACAAGAAAGCCGAGTCCACCAACTAACAGCGTCGCGCTTGGTTCTGGAATTGCCATCAGCACGACATCGTTGCCACCAATGAAGGAATTGGTCACGCTATCTCCAAAATAGCTGATTTTGAAATCTTGTCCACCGAGCTTGTAGATACCACCGTCGACTGGAGCATTGCTGAAGGTGCCGGTAATCGCATCGGTTGGTAATCCATCGTTGGCGATAATGAAGAACAACGCGCTGTCGGCAGGGGTGTAGCCCATGGAGACAGAGAGCAGGCCCGCCAGCGACAAGGTCCCGGTGACGTTGAGTTGATCGTATTGAGTGCTGACAGTGTTACCGTTGATCTCGACAGCAAAGGTGGACAAAGTCGCAAGGGAGGTACTTCCGACATTGAGAATTCCGGGGCTGTTTCCTGGGGCAAGCGTGCCGCCGCCTTCGACGGAAAGCCCTCCGACATAGCCCGAACCGCCGAGAGTGCCGCCGCTTTTAATGGTGGTCAAACTGGTGGAAATGTTGCCGTTGATGATCAGCGTGCCTGAGTTAACGGTTGTGGTGCCGGTGTAGGTGTTGGTGTCGCCAAGGGTCTGAGTGCCGCTGCCTTCTTTCACCAGCGAGATTGCCCCGCCGATCACCCCGGAGTTCGCGTCCGTGCCATCACCGAAGCTGTAGCTTCCCGTGCCGCCGATGGTCAGGGTGGCGGCCGTGGCGGAGGTGACGCTGTTGTTGGAGGCGGTGGCGTTGGTTCCCGCTGTCGAATTCAAGCCCGCGATTTGTTGGTTGCGGCCGTTGAGATCGAGTGTGCCGAGGTTGATACTGGCGGACTGACCGATGGATACCACGGTGCCGGTCGGAAGGCGGTCATTGCCAGTTGTTAGCTTGACTAAGCCGCTGTTGATCGCGGTGTCGCCCGTGTAGGTGCTGACACCGCCGAGTTCGAGCGTGCCACCTCCCTGCTTGGCCCAAGAGCCGGTCTCGCCGGTTTTGTTGGCGATGGCGTTGTTATAAATCAGGACTCCAGTTCCAGGGGAGCTGATCGCGGTTCCTACGGCATCTCCAACGGAAATGTCGCGGCCGCCACCAAGAGTGACCGTTAGTGCGTCACTGGCTTTTGCGAAGCGGCCGCCGTCAATCACAATGTCGTTCGCGGCATTGCCGATGCTACCGTCAGCCGTGAAGCGCACCTCGCCGCCCGTTACGTTGATGGGACCGGTGAATGTATTGGACGCGTTAGTGATTTCGAAACGGCCGTCCGCGCTGACGTTGGCGGCGAAGGTTAGTCCTCCGCTCGTGTTTGAGATGATGCCGCTGAAAGTGTTCGTGCCACTGTTGCCCTGAGTGAGGGTGCGGTTGGCGGAACCGAGGCCGACGTTGTTGTTGAATGTCAGGTTGGCAGTGCTTGATGCACTCGAAACCACCGTTGCGCGTTCACCGAACTGGACATTACCTCCTATGACGATGCCGCTGTCGTATTTATCCGTCAGGTTACGAGTTGCGGAACCCGCGACTGTGCCGCCATTGAGTGTAAGCAAACCGCCGTCTCCCATGGCGTTCGTACCGCGAAGGATCACAGTGCCTGCGTTTACAGTAAAACCTCCTGCGTAGGTGCCGCCACCGAGAGCAAGGACACCTGAACCATCCTTGATGAAGCCAGTGCCGACTGTAGTTGACATAGAATTAGTAGAAAGATCAAAGATTGACCCGCTTCCGATGGTTAGAGTTCTGACGTTACCACCCGTTCCCCAAGTTCCTGAAGCTGCGGAAAAGGTAACGCTTGCGCCATCGGCCAAAGTAATATTTCCGACGCTGCCTGTTCCGCCGCCGGTAAAAGTGTAGGTTCCGGCTGCGAATGATGCGGCGTTGTTTGTCGTAAAGGTCGAGGTGTAGGGCGCAGCGTCGGTCGTGTTGTTCCAACGGTTGGAAAACCAGAGACCAGTGGAAGCTGTCCCCGTGTAGGAAGTCTGCGCTTGGACGATCCCAAGCGAGGCGGCAGCGAAGGCGAGGATAGAAAATTTTAGTTTCATGATAAAAAAAGTATAAAAGTGTTAGGCCTATTCGAGGATCGTTATTTTACAAATTAATTGTTAAAAAAATATGTAGTGGCTTGGAAAGAGTCTTACGATTAGGGGTGAATCAAACGCTTTGGTAGGCATTCATGGTGACAATCCCGTCATGCAAGACCTTAGCCCTAGAAAATTGATTTTTTGATTCTGTTAGATTAAAAATCTGTTAGAATATTCAAATAATCCCGCGCTTACGATGGGACAGTGTGATGCAATAGCCCCTGCGTGTGCGGCAGAATTTTTCTTTTGCTTGAGATTTCCCCTAGGATAGAAACGGGGATTCATAGTTCATTACTGACACCACGCAAGACATCGAATACACCCAAACATCGCGCGATCACCTCTTGTTGAAAAGCGGGTGGAAAAAACAGAGCTAGAGGCAAAACTACGATAATCAAAGTAGGAATTTTTCCTAAGAGACTCCGCCATTTTTTCCCACTATCGTGAGAATTCCATGCAATAGAAAATAGAGAGTAGGCAAGCCAAAGCCCGAGCGAACAGGAAGTGTGATGCCCAACTCATGCAGCAATCCAGACGCCAAAAAAATCGCCATCACGCCTGCATTTGATCCAGCGATTGCTTCGACAGGTCGGCCCACGAGACGCTGCATCATTTGTGAATAGCCCACATTCCACCTCCGGCTCCAGAAGTCACCGACGCCAGTTGTCTCCAGCACATTGGGAAACAGTGTCCGCACAGGAAAAGCCTGCCATGCGCTAAAAGCCCAAAGCGGTGGCGGGAGCAAGCAGGAAGGCATTGTATTTCAAAAGGCCTAGGATCTGATATTCGCACTATGAAATGACCCAATTTATGAGATGCCGCGGAGACCGTCGGTGGCGTCGCCAAAGTTGCTGGCTTTGCCGCCGGCGGTCTCAAGCATGCTAATCCACAAGCTGCAGAGCGGGGTGCCGGGTTCGTAGACGATGTGTTTGCCGGTCTTGAGACCGGCTTTGCCGCCGCCGGCGACTACGATCGGAACGTTCTTCGGGTCGTGCGAGTTGCCGTCGCGGATCGGTGAGCCGAAGGCTACCATCGAGTTGTCGAGGAGGTTGCCCTCGCCTTCCTTGATGCCCTTCATCCGGTCGAGCATGTAGGCATACTGTTCGACGTGCCAGCGGTTGATTTTTTCGTATTGGTCGAGCTTTGATCCGTTGTTGCTGTGGTGGGATAGGTCGTGGTGCCCGCCGTTGACACCTTCGAGGAAGGAAAAGTTCCGGCCAGTGACGTCGTTGCCGAACATGAACGAGGAGACGCGGGTGGAGTCCGACCAGAAGGCGAGGACCATCAGGTCCATCATGATCCGGCAATGCTCGCCGTGGTCGAAGCGGGGCATCGAGTTGAGTTCTTCTTCGCGACTAGCCTTACCCATCGCCTTGGAGATACGCTTGTCGAGAGCGTCCATCTGTTTGAGGATTTCAGGAGGGAGGTTCTCGCCGGCGCCGAGCAGGTTGGCTTCGGCTTCGATACGTCGTTCGACTTCGCGGACGGATTCGAGGTATTGCTCGAGCTTGTTCTTATCGGCGTCGCCAAGCTTCGACTGGAGCCGCTTGGTGTCGACGAGGATCAGGTCGAGCACCGATTTGTCATCGGTGGCCTGCTTTTCGCCGCCCTTGGAGCGGGTGCGGAAGAGGCGGTCGAAGGCGACGCGTGGGTTGATCTCGCAGGGCAGCGGGACGGTGGAGGTTTTCCAGGAAATGTGCGACGCGTAGAGGCGGGTGTAGTTGACGTTGGTGTCGATGCCAGTGGCGACCGCTTCGGTGCCGAGCTCGAGTGAGGGCAGCTTGGTCCGTTGACCGATTTGCTGGGCGGCGAGTTGGTCCATGGAAACGCCGCCAGCGGCGATGTCGGAGCCAGTGGTCTTGGTGATGGTGGTGCCGGTCAACCATCCACCAGTTTTCACGTAATGACCGTCACCGGAAAAGGAGGCCTTATTCTGGAGCCCAGTCAGTATGAGCAGGTCCTGCCGGTGTTTTTCAAGAGGCGAAAGGATGGGCGAGAGTTTGAAGCCCGAGCCGTCGCCTGCAGGAGTCCAGCGATCCTGGCGTACACCGTTGGGCATGTAGAGCAGCGCCAGCCGGACTGGAAGCGAACTGGAAGTGCTGGCGGCCATAAGCGGGCGCATCGCGTCGAGAAAGGGTAACGCAAGGGTGGCACCGGCACCGCGGAGGAAGCTGCGGCGCGGCAGGAGCCAGTTTTGAGTTTGGATGTTGGCCATGGGATGAGGTGTTGGATTGGAGATTTTAGATTGGAGATAATGGATGGAAAAGCAAGTGGATTCCCCATCCAGCGGCTTTATCTCTTTGCGCTGCGGTTCTGGAAGGGTGGAGATTCGATGATTGATAGAATAAGGGTCTGCATCTTTAGGTTGTCCTTGCGGAGCTTGGCGACGAGGTCGGTGACGACCGGTTCATCGTAGTATTCTAAAGGCCGCCCGAGGGCATAGGCTAGCATTTTACGGGCGAGGTTGCGCATGAAAAGTTCGTCGGAGGAGAGGAGTAAGTCCTTAAGTTCCTTGGGGGACGAAAAGGTGATGTCACCGGGCAGGGTGGCGAGGGAATCGACGGGTTTGCCATTGGCGTCTTTCGTCCTCCAGCGGCCGATGGCGTCGAAGTTTTCCAGTCCGAAGCCGAGCGGATCGATCTTCTCGTGACAGCCGGCGCATGAGGCCTTGGTGCGGTGGACTTCCAGCGTTTCGCGGAACGACAGGCCTGCGGTCGATTTGTCATCGCCGGGTAGCACGCCGGCATCGGGCGGCGGGGGTGGCGGAGGGGTGCCGAGGAGGGTGTCTAGAATCCACTTGCCGCGTTTCACTGGGCTCGTGCGCAGAGGCATGGAGGTGGCGGTTAGGATGGCTGCTTGGCCGATGACGCCGCCGCGGTTAGCGTCAGCAAGAGCAATGCGTTGGAGCTGGGTGCCTTCGACGCCTGCGATGCCATAGTGCTGGGCGAGTTCGGCATTGACGAAGGTGTAGTCAGACTGGATCAGTTCGCGGGCGGGGCGGTTGGCGCGAACGAGGTAGTTGAAGAATTCCACCGATTCGCGGTACATCGAGACGCGCAAACTCTGGGTGAATGTAGGGAAACGCTTGGCGTCTGGCTGGGCAATGTCACGCACGTCCTCGAAGCCCAACCATTGGCCGGCGAAGTGGCGGGAGAGAGTTTCGGAGCGAGGGTCGTTGATCATCCGCAGGGCCTCGGTGCGGAGGGTGGCGGGGGCGGACAGCTTGCCTTCGTCGGCTAGCTTTAGCAGGCGTCGGTCGGGCATCGAGGCCCAGAGGAAGTAGGAGAGCCGGGTCGCAAGTTCGAAGTCATCGACTTTCCATTCCGACCTGCCGGGCTGGTCGGCCTCGATCCGAAAGAGGAAGGAGGGATGCAGGAGCAGCGACTGGAGTGAAGGGCGTAGGGCTTCCTCGTAGGAGGCTCCGGCGGCGAGTTTCTTGCCAAAAAGGGCGAGTAGCGGCGCGAGATCCTCATCGGTAACACGGCGGCGGAAAGCGAGAGAAGCGTGGGTGAGCAGGACGGTTCGCGCGGCCTTGTCAGGTGGCATTTTTTCGTTGGGCTTGGCGAAGATCACGCTGGCGAGGCGCTGGGGGTCATCGTAGATCGATCCGATGATCTTTTTCGAGGCGGCGAGGTATTTCTCTGTGAGCGATGGCTGGACGAAGAGAGCGTCGCCTACATTATCGAAGCCTTCGCCGCCGGCGCCATCGGATGGAAAATCGCGGCCAGGGAGGAAGTCGACGCCGAAGAGGTCGCGGACAGTGTTATTGTATTCGTTTCGGTTGAGGCGGCGGACGGTTGCGCGACCAGGATTCCGCGGAAAGTCGCCGGTTTCGAGCTTTTTGAGGGTGGACTTGATCTCGTCTGCCAATAATTTGCGCTCGGCATCGGTGGGAAGCAGATCCTCGTCATCAGGCGGCATGTCGCCGGACTCGACCTGTTTCGCGATATTTTCCAAGAAACGGTGGTGGCGAAGGGCTGCGTCGGCCGAGTTGAGCTGATGAACTTCGACCCCCCCCTTCTGGGTCTTCTCGCCGTGGCACTCGCAGCAGTATTTCGAAAGCAAGGGCGTCGCCTTATTCGCGAAGTCATCGGACCAGCCAACGAGGGGCAGCGCGAATAATGCGACGAATATTACAAATTGTTTCATGCTCTGTAATTTGATACGCCGCTAAAATGTATTAGCTTTGAGAAAATGCAAACAAATCAACAATTTGTTGTATTATTTCTTCTGCATGACGTAAGAGGCAGCGAGATCAGGCCGGAGGGAGGAGTTGTTGGCGGCGTTGCCATGGCAGGTTTGATTGAGATCTTCTTGAAACGCTTTATCTAAGACCCAATGGCATAAATCGGGGTTCATGGAAATAAATGCAACGTGGCCGAGCATGGACCGCCGCTGTGGTATCACCGACTACCATAATTTAAGGTGCAGCAATCACACCACTCAAGACATCGAACACACCCAAACACCGCGTGATCACCTCTTGTTGAAAAGCGGGTGGGAAAAGCAGACCTAGAGGCAAAACGACGATGATCAAAGTCGGAATTTTTCCTAAAGGACTCCTCCATTTTTTTTCCAGTATCGTGAGAATCCCATGCAACAGAAAATATAAAGTCGGCAAGCCAAAGCCCGAGCGAACGGGAAGTGTGATAGCCAACTCATGCAGCAATCCCGACGCCAAGAAAATCGCCATAACGCCTGCATTTGATCCAGCGATTGCTTCGACAGGTCGTCCCACGAGGCGCTGCATCATTTGTGAATAGCCCACATTCCACCTCCGACTCCAGAAGTCACCGATGCCAGTTGTCTCCAGCACATTGGGAAACAGTGTCCGCACGGGAAAGCCTGCCATACGCATGCATCCTTTTAGCACACGCAGTGCACCGAAATGAAAACCCAAACTCATCGGCAGAAACATTACGAAAATTTGACGCCATTCCATAAACCATACTAACCATGAGCCAAGAACCCCAGCCAGCATCAACATCAATCCTACTTTCACATCGACTTTCCAACTCAAGCCATCGCGTCTGTTTCTAAAACTTGCAGGATCCATCCCGAACCAAAAAAGAGAAAATATCCCATATCGAACGATCGTAAGACGCTGTTCTCCAGCCCATTCGGCGTAAACAAGTCCTTTCAGTCCTCCCAAAAGCACGGAGCAAATTCCCACCATTCGCAAAATCGCATCCGCATCTGTTAGAGCAAGATGAGCACCCGTCACAACGGCCACAAGAACCAGCCAACCGAGAAATCGCCTGAGCTTCAGATTTCTCACATTGGCCAAAAGCGGACCTGTCGTGATTCCTGCCATCACCAAAATGGGAATAATCCAGATCATGGCAAAAATCCCCTTTCTAACCATCCGGCGTTCCAACACAAGAGACTTGCATAGAGCACAACCAAGCCCATGAAGAGCAGAGTCAGCAATTGCTTCGCAATCCGATTGTGCAGAGTCCCCTCAACCTCTCTCAAATCGAACCCGAAAAACTGCAACCATAAGCGCACCGCCCACCATAACAACATAAAGGAACACATTGCCATCGCCGAACCGCTACCTCCCATGAGCCAGTCGCGAAAGCTCAGCGCCAGCACCGCGAAGAACGCATGACTAATCCAGACGTAGATCGAATACGTCCACCACAGTTCGCGCATCAATGGAGTCAATCCCGCCAATTTTTCCCGCCAACACAGCACTTTAGGAATCCAAAAGCTGGCGATGCACAGCGCCACCAGCGACCACCCACCGATCATCAGGCCGATTTGTAATAGCTCCTTCATTGGTAAATCGTAGCTAAGGTAAATACTGCGCAGAGAACGACAAAAACTAACAAAAAGAAAACATCCCATCCTCTCTCACGGCGGCGGAGTTCCTTATCGTAATAGGTCAACTGCACCACTACTCTACTAGCCCAAAAGAGCCCGAAAAATCCGCTGAGCACCTGGCCCATACCGCCCTCTAACAACAACTGCGGCCAACCCAAACACAATAGAGCCAAGCCCGAGATGATCGATATGATGTAAGCGCAATGGACATAAAAAATCTGCCTCACCATCACCTCTGATCCCGCCAGATTTTCGGCATATCGCAAACGCTTCGCAGCAACAAAATTCGCCAACACTAAACCTAACAAAATCACCCCTGTCCCGCGCAATCCCATTTCCAAATATAACGTGTTCATTTTTTTATTCCTCCCAAATTATCATTTCGTCACACAAAATCCACCATCACACTCGGCCTGTTCCATGTGATGCAATTCTTCCCTTACCTTCTTGTCTTTGCTCCGAAAAAAGACCTTGCTCAGCGCATGGCGATTCGCCGCCAGCACACGACATGCTTGCACCGCGACGGGAAGCAAACCAGGCCCACCCAGCCTACGCGCCGCTGTCTGGTAATTCGCACAGCTATAAAGGCACCACACCCATGCTTCCGCGCCTCGATAAACTTCATTCTCACTGGTTCTCACCACCATCTCCCGAGCGGGATCTAGCGTGCCCAAGCCAGGGAAAATCCGTTCCGCATGCGCCGCTTGATAGGGAATGAATTGAATCCTGAATGCCCGAGTTTGGCGATTGATCCATTCATGAAAGCTGCAGCACATCCCACAGCGACCGTCGTAAAACACTTCAATTCCTTTGATTTCTTTTGGTAATTTCATTGTGATTTCCTTTCGCTTTTTCAGATTAATCTGAAAATTCAGAAAATACAAGAAGAATTTTCCATGAAATTTAAACAATCAATGGGTGTTGGTAAAACGATCGGCATTAAGACTTATCAAAATAGCGAACGAGTCCGTAGGCGCGCTCGTTGATTCGTTTCATCGATTCAAGCAATGGTGTGTAGGGTTCGTAGCGATTGCCAAGGATACCTTTGTTGGCATCCTGATTGGAGGGATCAGAACGGGTGTCGGCCGGGTCATTATCGATATACTTGAACCAGTGCCAACCGACACAGCTTTTGGATTGAAGCAGTCCAAGAGTGAAATTTTCGTAAAATAAGCCGCGGTCGCGCTGTGTCTTGACAAGCCAACCTGCGCCACTGGTGTTTGCGAGACCAGAATCTGCGCCCTTGGCATACCACTCGGTGATGATCACTGGTTTTCCTGCTTCGCGCGTCCACATCGCCAATCGCTCAGGATCTGGAGTCCACGCGTGATAATAATTCACGGAAACCACGTCCACATGCGGACCAGCGGCGCGAAAAACTTCAGGAAAACGCAAGACACTGCCATGAAATCGCGCTCCGAGGTAAAGATGGTTCGGATCGTTGCGTTTGATGGCACGGGACACGATACGAAAATATCGCTCGACCATGAATTCCAGAAAAAGCGGCAGATCCGCCGACTTGATGTCGCGCGCGGTGGCTTTCTCACCATGCCGAGCGCGCAACCACGTCAACGCAGCTTGATGTCCCGGATCGCTGTCTGGCAGAGAGAGGTAGTTTTTCAGAGCATCCGCACGAAACGGCAATTCATTGTCTGAAAAATGTCCGAGCAAGTATGGATCACTTTTTCCTGCAGCCAACTGGCGCGCGAAGTCCTCACAGAATGTCTCGAATTCTGGGTCGAACACGAAAATGCAGTCGCTAGGATAACCGGTGTGCCCAGGTTTTTGATAGGTTCCGCCGCGCTTCTTGCCATAGCTCGACATGAAGTTCCAAATGCGTGTGTAGGTGAGTGGTGTTTGCACCGCCCGCAAACGTTCCGTATCAGTCCATGCGCCGAGACCGTTGAAACCATAGGAACGCAACATCGCAGTCGTTTGTTCGGCCCAGTTTTTTTCATCGGTGAACTTCTGCTGCCACGCTGTTTTGGCTCCAGACGTGCTAAGCATGCTGACGGACGACATACCGCGCTGGAGAAATAAGCACCCTTCTGGATCCACTAACCACCATCGCCCGTCAACTTTCGCCGTATGAAAGAAGCCCGTGGTCTTTTCTTTGCGCGATGCGATTCCACCAAAGCGACTTAGGTCGCTATCGCTTTTTAGCGAGCTTGCACCAGGCACGTCTGCCAAGGTTAGGGTGGGACGAGCCACCCATTTGTCTCCTGGTTTATTGGCGACATCGACAGTCAGCGGCGAGCTTTGTGCGAATGATAGCGGCAAAAGCAGATGATAAAAAACTACGAGTGCGACTTTGATATTTAGCGTTTTCATACTTACTAAATTTTTTGTAAGATTTTTATTTTACAATCGAAGTCTAATCGTTCTCCAACGACTTCCTGAAATCCTTTCGTCCGATTTGATTACCTTAGCGAAGATGTATGGTGCTCTCGTTTTGCATGCTTATGGAATCACGGTAATTACGACTTCTTCAAGAAGATGAGGTTGGCTTCGGCGAAGTGCTTAGAAATGTGGCGATGTATTTCATAGGTATTGGTGTTAGATCGACTATACGTTGCATTTGATACGGCTGAGCTTTCGGAAGTCTATCAGTATGGCCCTTACTGTTTGAGCATGTCAGTCATCCCCTTTCCCATGGCAGAGACGATGTTTCATCAAATCTTGGCGCTGCCGAAGAAGTTGCAGTCCTTGTCTGCGCCGACGTTATAAAACTAAACCTAGGCAGGTCATTTTATGCCTTCCATGTCTTAATTTTTTTGCAAATCTACGCAGTCGGAAATGATGACATCGTTCATTGCCGCTTCCACGGGCTTACCGTTTTTCTCCATGCGGTTATTTTTCACAGCGAGGTTTTGCACTCCTCTGATGTGCATGGCATTGCCCTGACCTAACTGAAAAAAGTTGTCGTTGATCGCAATATTTCGGGCGTTGAGCACACCCTGCTGATCTCGATAATTGTTAGAGATAATGATGCCAGAACTTTGAAATCCGGCCAACGTATTTTTGGTGATGTTTATGTTCCCCATTTGTGCGCTTTCACCCATCGAGTAGGTGAAATTCAGTCCCATCACGCCGCCGTGTGTGCCGTCTAACTTATTGCCCTCGATGTTCATGTTCTGCGCTCTTACTAGCATGGCATTGCGCATGAACGGTTTCATCACGTTGTCGCGGATCACGGTGGATGAGGTCATCTGGTTGAGGTTGAGCACCAAGACGCTGGCGGGATCGATCGCGGGTAAGATGCGGTCGATGACGATTCGGTGACAACGACGCTTTGGATCAATATCCACATTTTGTACGGTGGCGATGCCGACTTCGCGTTTCGTTTTCGTATCGAGAAACTGCAGCCGATCTGCCTTTTGAATCGTATAATAGTAATAGCGGTTATCAGTCGTGCACAACGTCATGACCTTGGGATCATCTTTGCTGATCTCTACGATCCGTTCCAAGAGAGTGCCGACATTCAGACAGTCGTCGCCAGGTGCTTCGATTTCGCATTTTTCGATCAGCAGTTTGCCCCGGATGTTCATCAAGTGCAGGGCGTCCGATGGCGTGGAAAGCAAGTTGCGCGAACCCGGCTTGCGGATGATGCGCACTTCTCGGACTGTGACATCGCCCAGCATATCGGACACGCGAATCCCCCCGTTCAAGGACTCGAAGAAATCGAGTTTTTCAAACGTAATATTTTCCACTCGATTGGCGGAAATCTGCGCATACGTGCTGGCAGACTTATCCTTCGCCACGACGACCGATTTTGTGAGATTATCCTTGTTAAATCCGTAGCTGATCCAGTTGCCGACCGCCATACCCTTCATGCGCGGCAGGTAATCGTCCTTCACATGAAAGCGGAACACACTGGGTGAAACGCGCGTGATGTTACTGATGTAAAGGTGATCGCTGCCCATTCGTATATTGCGCATTGCTCCACCCTTTTCAAAAACAATCATGTGCCGCCCTCCCCCGCCGTGGGCCTCGTAACCATTTGCGATAAGAAATGCCTCGTCTGGAGGCTCTGGATAACCTTCCATGATCTTCACGTCAATGGAGCCGTTTTCCTGCATCGCCACCACCTCGCCTTGGGTGAACGATGGCGTGATGGCGTCGAAAGTAAAATCTCGCACAGTGATGTTGCGACAATTTTCAAAGAAAAACGTTAGATTTCCCTCGGGACAAAGTAGCGTTGCCCCACTGCCATCAATCATGAGATCATCGTGGCCTAACAGTTGAAAATAATGCCAAGCCGTCGGGTTATCACCGAGCCGATAGATTTTTTTCTCGAAGATTACCGTGCTCGAAATGCCATCCGCTTTGGCCGCTTCAAAAGCAGCTGTGATCGCTGGGCCATCGTCATGAATGCCATCACCCACCGCACCGAAATCTGCGACACGTATGAGCGCATTTTTAGCGACTGCTTGCCCTTTTTCAGCCGCGATTGCAGGAATAGCATCCTTCAGACAGAGAATGGCAATCACCAAGAAAACAAAAAATCCAAGGATCTGGCGGATGCTTGATATGAACAAATACTGACGTGAAAACATGATTTAAAAAACTACGCTTGGACCATTAAACTGCCAGTGAAGAATGCAACAAACAGATCGACGCGAGGAATAGAAAAAGCACTCCATGATCAAGGAATGGTAATGCTTTGTTGACCAGCGGCACTACGCTCTTTTCCGCTCAGGCCAGCAAGCTTTGGACCATCGGGACGGTTGCGACCGACTTTTACCGTGAAACTGCCTGCGGAAAAAACTGGTGGCTGGAAGCGATTTCCTACGACCCGCGTAGTATAAAGAATCTCGCCGCTTTTTTCGTCGATCACCTGCACCACGGGATTGACCGCGCCTTCGAAAACCAGCTCGGGCAGCCACGCGACAGGCTTGCGTCCATCATTCTGATCGGCATCGATGGTGATCGGCCATCCGGGGAACTGCGCGCGATCACCTGATTTCACATCGGCAAAGCGTGGCCAGCATTCGACGGTAATCTTACGCGTTTTTTTCTGAAACCGAACAAGGCCATAACCATCCGCGCGTTGTCGTTCATCCTTGATATCGGGCGGGTTGGCGTAGGCCATGATCGACATCTTATTGCCGAGGCCATCTTTGAAATCGCCAGTCCACGGCAAGGGGCTGTTAGGCACGGGATTGGGTCCAGCTTTTTCATCGAGCGGATGCCACCAACGACCATAGATTGTGTTCACGAGTGCGGGGCTAGTGAAGGCATAGGGACCGTCGCCCCACTCGCTGATGCCGTGTTTAAGCATCACCGCGAGATGCTGATCACCGCAAAGATGCACCGCACGTGCGCGGCGGATTTCCTCAAGCGCGCGATTCCTACCGGTTTGCGGCCAACCATTGCAATC
>CAIRGO010000057.1 GCA_903878115.1 Akkermansiaceae bacterium
AAAAAACATGAGATAGAATCGCAGCAGTGCGCTGCACGCATACAGTCGCTGATTGCGGTGCGTTTGGCAAGGATGCGTGTGAAAAATCTACTCAGGAAAAATGATCCCATCCGCCATGGAGAATCATGCTATCCGCTGAATCTACCATTTTGCCAATGCAACTCAATGATGTATCGGGAAAATGTATGGGCCACTCGCGCAGTAGCGCAGTGATTTTACGAGGACTTACTGTAAACAATAATTCATAATCCTCACCATCGCCGATCGCTTGTTCTATATTGCATGATCCATGCCTAGGAATTTTCGTGCTGTCGATCTGAAATCCTAAATGGGATGATTGGGCGAGTCGTGGCAAATCTTTGGCAAGTCCATCGGACAAATCCATCATAGCAGTAGCAAAGTTCTGATTACTCAGCCATCTCGCTTCATTAACGCGAGGAACGATGTCGAGATGCCGCCCGACCAGTGATCCACCTAGGCGTCCGGTGACACAAATGCAATCACCCAGGCGTGCTGTGGAGCGCTTGATCAATCGACGTTTTTCGACGATTCCCGTTGCCGCAATGGAAATCACCATTTTTCCCCCGTCTGGTAAGCTAGTAGTTTCGCCGCCGCTAAGCGTGCCGCCGTATTTTTTAAGGCATTGCGACATGCCATCGTAGAGGTTTTCTAACTCTAATACCGACTGGTTGGTTGGAATTGCAATCGTGATCAGAAACCACTGCGCATAACCGCCCATCGCGGCGAAATCGCTGATCACACGAGCGATGGCTTTCCATCCGACACGCGTCATATTTTCACCCGAAGAAAAATGGATATTTTCGACGATGGCATCGGTTTTGAGCAATTGCCACAATGTCCGCGAGTGCTCGACAACGGCGCAATCGTCGCCAGGACCCACCAGCATTTCTGGGTGCGCGCAAGGAACGCGTGTGAGCAATCGTGAGATCAAGGCGTCTTCGCCCAGTTGCTGCGCCGTGGTCATGGCATGGACTCTGGTAAAGTGAGCAATCCCGAGCGAGCTGCCAATTGGATCGCTACCGTAGCGCCGTTGAAACAGAAGTGAATGGCAATGCAGGCCCAGATGGAGCCTGTGTACTCATAGGCAGCGGCGAGTAGTAAGGCCAATACAAAGAGAGGTAGAATCAGTGTTACATTGCCATGCGCTGCTGCGAATACCAATGCAGAAAAGAAAAATGCGACCTTCATACCGCCAAATTTTTTCGCAATAGGATATACATAACCACGAAAAATCACTTCTTCGGCAACCGGCGCTACGATTACGGCAGAAAATGCCATCAATACGACACTGAGAGTATCCTTGCTTTCCTTGAGCATTTTCACGGCATCTTGCATGCTTGATCCGCCGATCAATTTTTCGCACCAAGCGATGTATCCCGAAACTTGGAGAATGGCTAAAAATACCCACATGCAGATTAACACGCAGGGACCGATGAGGAGTGCCATCCACCACTGTTTCCAGCGTAAACCAAGCCAGGCAACTGGCTTGACGCGCCACCAGACCATGAGCGTTACCATCCCCACCAGAAATACAAAAATTACTACATTGGAGAGCAGGGCAACAGGTGTGATTTTCTCGACCGTGGAAAGTTTTTCTGTCATCGTCGCAGAGAGGCCAAACATCAAAAATACGCCAATGATCAACGCTAGACCTAACCAATCGATGGCGTTGCACCACCACGTAGGCACACGCCCTTGATCAGGAGCTAAAGCGATGACCGGCAAGGCGGGGGGCGCAGCGTTCGGGGAAGCATAAAGATTTTCTGAAACTGCCGCTGGTGTATAATGATCTGTCTCTGCAGGCGGTAGCGGTGGCGGGGTAGTCACAGTTGCCAATACTTGAGCGCTCCCTTTCCGCAGCAGAGCAGCGACAATAAATACAATAATGGCTATGCCAAACGCAGCTAAAATGATTTGCGATGACACGCCGAAGGTAATTAGTGGAGCATTTTGCACAAAAGATGCTAGCAGTGAATATGCTGGCGCGCCAATCTGAATTTATGGGTTTGCAATATTTTTTCCATCTGCTTGAATTCGTAGCGCTTAAGCGAAAGAACCTTTTTGATAACTCGTAATCATTTCTAACTTCCGTGGAACATACTCCTTTGACTCCGCCATCGATTGAGGTGCTGAATAAGCTCCTTCCGGCATATCGTTTCCTTGATTTTATTGCGCAAGGGGGAATGGGTGCTGTTTATTTGGCAAATCAACTTTCGTTAGATCGAAAGGTTGCCTTGAAAATTTTACCTCGTGAACTCAGCAGTGATCCTGAATTCCGTGCTTCCTTTCAGACAGAAGCTCGTGCCATGGCAAAACTGAATCATCCGAATTTGATCAGTATTTATGATTCGGGCGATGTTGATGGCATGCTTTACATCGCCATGGAATATGTGCCTGGCAAGTCACTATACCATTCGTCGTGGAATAAAAAAATCGATGTCGCTGAGGCCTCGCGCATCATCATTGCGATTTGCGAAGGGTTGCGAAATGCTCATGACAACGGCATTATTCACCGCGATATTAAACCGGCGAATATCTTACTCACGCCGCGCATCGAACCAAAAATCGGTGATTTTGGCTTGGCTCAAGCCGTGGGTAGCAAGCATGAAGGTGTGGTCATGGGGACTCCAGGATACACCGCTCCAGAGATCATTTCTCATCCTGAAAAAGCCGACCGGCGTTCAGATTTGTTTGCCGTTGGTGTGATGCTGCATGAATTACTTACCGGCCAAAAACCTGAAGATGGCGTCAAGGCATCTGATTTATGCAAATGCGGCACCGAGTTCGATAAGGTCATTGCGCGTGCGATCCATCCGAATCCAGTGATGCGCTATCCAGATGCGAATTCAATGATCTTGGCCATTCAGGAAGCTCTGAAAAAACCAGAAGGTCCAGTCATGCAGACGGCTCCTGCGCCAGCAACGATGCTTTCCAAGAAAGCGCAGCCGATGGCACGCCCTGTCGTGCAGTCTGCTGCAGCTGCCGCGATGTCTGGAACCCCCGCTAAGGTAATTTCGCCTAGCTCACCTATGCCAGAGGAGGACGAGGAGGAAGAAGATTCGCTGCCAGAGTTGCCCAAGGTTGTGGTGTCAGGATCGAGCTGGTCTTACATTCGAAATTTGCTTATCATCGCTGGTTTATTGGTAGTCTGTGTTTTCGTCTATCAGAAATTACAAATCCATAAAGAAAATACCGCCAAACGTGAAATCGAATACGCACGCAAGCAAGCGGAAGAGGACATGCGTCGCCGTCGTGATATGGCAGATGAATTAGAGAAAGAAAAAATTGCAAGTGAGAATGAGAAAAACACTACGCAGAATGAAATTAAAACCACAGAACCTGGCGAAACTCCCCCTCCGATAATTCCGAAAGAAGAGCCGAAAAAAGAAACCGCCATGGAGTCACTTTTGCGGTTAAAATATGACTTATCAAAGGGTGATCGTGAACAAATGCCGATCGGCACAATACGTCGTGGGGAGCTGGATTTTTTCCTTGTTGCTGACCCGATGACTTTTGATCACGCCATGCAGTATGCGGAAGAGCATGGTGGGCATATTGCATTGCCGAAATCGGAAGATGACTACACATTTTTGCAATCGTTGCTTAAAAATAATGAAACGATTTGGATGGGTGCTGGGCGCTCTGGGCGTGATCAATGGTTGCTGCTAGACGGCACCCCTTGGTCGATTGCGAAAACACCTGTTGGCGGTGGCAATTTTGCCAGCTTGAGCTCATTAGGGAACGTGAAAGCTACTGAGGCATCGCGGAAGTTGCCATTCGTCATCTCCTGGCATCGCGATGGGTCGAATCCCTCTAGCCTCGATCAATTATTGCAGAACGCTAGAAATTCGTTAGACTCTCCGGCGCCGACATTTCCTCCAGGTACTTTAGTCGCAGGAAGTAGGCATTTTCTGCCAGTTTTACGGCCGATGTCTTACAAGAAAGCGAAAGCTTATGCAGAACAAGCAGGCGCTCATGTTGCTGCTCTGAGCACCAAAGATGAAGGTTTTTGGATCGATGCGTTAGAAGAAGCCGATGCCCCGCGCGGTATTTGGTTAGGTGGCGAAAAAAATGGCGGTGTATGGCAATGGGCGACCAAAGAACCATGGACCTACGCGCGTTGGGCCCCCGATTCACCCGAAGATGATGAAGAGGCAACCTTACTTGTCTACCTTCCTAAAAAAGGTTGGCATAATGTTAACGCCGATGAAGAAGTGGATGGCGTGCTGCTCGAGTGGAGCAAGGACGCAGAAGCCACGGTCAACGAAAGTAAATCACTCGCTGGCGGTTCTACGAATACGGCCGCTTTGATCACCAAAGCCCGCGATTTAGTGATCGCAGCCGTGAAAGAACGCGATGCGAAGCTGGCTACCAATACTCGCAGTTTTGTGTGGGACTTGGATGTTTGGTTGCGCAGTTTGAAACCGTTAGAGAAGGTGAATTGGGACGCTCCCGTGATGGCGATGAAAGCTTCTGTGAAAAAAGATCGTGTGCCCACAGCGGAGGAATTAGGAGAGGTGATCAAAGGCAAGGGCATGCATCCAAACATCGTCAAAATTCATACATACAGCATCAGCAAGCAGGCAGAAATTGACGCCGGTCACGAACTGCGCTGCGGTAAAGTGCGTGATGCCTACGCCGCAAAACTCAAAGAAATGGGTGCCGCTGCACAAGCCGCAGGCCAGCAAGATTTAACACGCGAAATCAAAGGCTTACTTGATGATACCAGCGATTTGAAAGATTGGATAGAAGATATCAATCCGTCATCGCGTTAACAATCCTTCATCATGACAGACTTTATCTCCCCCAACACTTCTGAATCGCGAAACGCATGGCGCCAAACATCTACGCGTTCTAAGGCACCGCTCATCGCGTTTCTTTTGCTTGTTTTGTTAGCCATGAGCGTAACTCTGGTGTTGCTCGAATTCTCGAAAAAAAAACCTCCGATCACGCAGAAAACTACCACTCCTATCGCTCCGATTCGTAATGTGGAAGATCCTGCGATCAAGGAAATCACTCCCCGCAAAGAAGCTGAGGATAAGCTCAAGGAAATGGGCATCGCGCCGAAGCAACCAGATGCTACTGATCCGCTTGACCTCATCACAGCGATCGGCAATGCGCTGGCAAATAAAGACATGGCAGCCGCAGAAAAATTGATCGGCTCACAAGCGCTTACTGCAGATAATATCGAACGCTTAAAAAAACTTAGCACCGATAGTCATTTCAAATTGCGCGCTCCTAATCCCGTGCGAGAAGTTGGCGAATTAGAAATTAACAAACGCGCTCGTTATTCGTTAGAACTTGCCGACCAAGATATCGGGCGTGATCGCATCTATTTCGATTTGTTGAAAGAAGCTGGTCTCTGGAAAGTGGAAAAACTTACCCTTCCACCCAGCGCAGGCGAGCCGATCTCGCGCGCATTGATCGTAGATTCGTTAGGTATTTCAGACGCTTTTTTACTAGCTGTCTTGGATCAAAATTTTTCGTTAGCGAAAGAATTCGTCAACAGTGAAAAAGTCTCTGATGCCACTCTAGCAGGTTTGTGCATTTTATTTGAAGAAGGCAATTACCGTCTCCGTGCTGAGAAACCACTGCGCGCCATGTTGCAAAAAGATGACCTTTCCAGCTTTCTTGCTTACGTTGAGGCGTCCGATGGTAGCCAGGCTGCGCAGTTTGCCATCACGCTCAAAAAAAACGCCAACGACCCTAACTGGGTGATCGATGAGCTCAACTTAGATCAATTGCTTTCCGATTACGCCAAACGTTTCGCTGGCGGCGACGTTTATTACAGCCCGCTCATCAAAAATCCCGCCGGGGGGGATACTCTTGTGCTGTATTTTGACTTCGATGAAGAAAAATTAACCCTGCGGACAGAACGGCAATTGGCCATCGTGGCGATGATTTTAAAAACTGATACCAAGAAAAAAATCCATCTCTCTGGTCACACTGATGCGTTAGGGTCAGCGAGTTATAATCAAAATCTCTCTGGAGATCGCGCCAATTCAGTAAAAGATTATTTGATCAAAACCGGAGTCGATCCTCTTCAGATTGTCACCGCCGCCAAAGGTCTGAGCGAGCCACGCCGTCCCAATGTAAAAGCCGACGGCGAAGACGACCCAGAAGGTCGCCGCGCCAACCGCCGCACGGAAATCTATCTGGATTTTTGAGTATCTGCTGCCGCGCATTACCTTTTGTAATTGCCCTGCCTAACTTACACTCTAAAAACACGATCCCAGACTTATGATTAGATGAACCACTGATACAATGAATGCATTATAGGTCATTCATATTTTATGTTTCTTAATTCTGTTAATTTTGATCAATTCTGAAATTCTGTTAAAAAATCCGTTTCATCCGTTAAATCCGTCGTTTCTTTCCAAGTCCGCAGCAGTGCACTTGTGTCTTGCCAGTTTTGGGTTGTGGCTTTAGTCTCGCGCGCATGTCACTCTCGACTACGGAACAACTCGCTCTTCTCACCACTGGCACGGCCAAGGTGTTATCGGAAAAAGAACTCGCGGAAAAACTCGCGCTAGGTCGTCCTTTGCGGGTAAAATTAGGAGTAGATCCTACGGCGCCAGATATCCATTTTGGCCATACGGTAGCGCTGGAGAAATTGCGACAATTTCAATTGTTAGGCCATCAGGCGGTGCTGATCATTGGCGATTTTACCGCGACGATTGGTGATCCCACGGGTCGTTCGGCGACGCGTCCGCCGCTTACGCGCGATGATGTTTTGATCAATGCGGAAACTTATACCGCGCAGGCATTTAAGATACTAGATCGAGAAAAAACCGAAGTTGTTTACAATGGCGATTGGTTTCGTAAAATGACCTATGAAGAGGTATTGAAGTTGAATGGCCGTGTGACGCTGCAACAGATGCTTCAGCGCGAAGACTTCCGCTCTCGCTTGAATGATGCGCAAGAAGTGCGTTTGCATGAACTGCAATATCCGATCATGCAAGGTTGGGATTCGGTAGTGGTGCGTGCTGATGTGGAGATTGGCGGCACGGATCAATTGTTTAATATTTTGGTCGGCCGCGATTTGCAAAAGGAAGAAGGTCAGCCACAGCAAGTCGTAATGCTGATGCCTTTGTTAGAGGGCTTAGACGGCGTGAAAAAAATGTCGAAATCATACGGCAATTACGTCGGAGTGAACGATACGCCACAGGAAATGTATGGCAAACTAATGAGCATCTCCGATGGCCTGATGGATCGGTATTATCAGTTGTTGTTAGGCGAGAAGCGCGATGCCGAAAGCCATCCGATGGAGGCGAAAAAATCGTTAGCGCAGAAATTGACCGCGCGTTATCACGATGATGCCGCAGCATTGGCAGCGCGTGAAGATTGGGACTTACGATTTTCGAAAAAAAATCTCACAGAGGCAGATCTGCCGGAAATTTCTCTCGCCGCATTGCCAGATGACCGCAGCGTTTTAGCCATCACCGCATTTGCATTTCTCGCGGCATTTTCGTTAGAGAAATCCAATGGTGAATTGCGCAAGCAGTTTATCACCAGCGGTTCCGTGCAACTCAATGGCGAGAAGTTACTCGATCCAAATGCCATAGTAACACTCGCCGCAGGTGATGTGATCAAGCTTTCGAAAAAACATGCTGTGAGGATTGTGGAGTAAATTGTTTATTTTTCAGAAATGATTCTGAAATCCATATAGGCCACGGACTCTGATTCTCGAATCCACCTGCCCGAACCCTGTAATTAAGAAAATCGCACACAAAATAATTATTGACTAAGCGTTCTGTAGAACTATTCTTTTAAAAAATGATGAATCAAAAGCCTATGTTTCAGACTAAATATGTAGCAACAAAAAAACAATCTGCCCAATCAAAAAATAATGAAAAAACGCTAAAATTTGCTCTGATTACTTCGCTCTTTTGCTTCGCTTCAGTTACTTCCTATGCAGAGGAAGTCGACAGCGTAAAACTCTCTTTTGCCATCGAACAAGAAGTGGCTGAGGATCTTAAAAAAACCTCAAAACCATTGCCAGCACCAAAACCAGCACCAAAACCAGAAGCATTACCAAAACCATTACCAAAACCATTACCAAAACCATTACCAAAGCCAGAGCCAAAGCCAGAGCCAAAACCATTGCCACCACCAAAACCATTGCCACCACCAAAACCATTGCCACCACCAAAACCATTGCCACCACCAAAACCATTGCCACCACCCAAACCATTGCCACCACCAAAACCAGCCACTTGCAATGAATTGCCACGTCGCCCGTAATATATTATCTTCTTTCATTGTGCGGTTAAAATCACATTCATGCCCTAATTTATGAAAAAAATAAACGCATGCAAATTGGCCACAATCGCGCGGTGATTAGGGTAGGGAATTCCCGCAGAATATGCAGAGAGTGACCAATGCCATTAGTGGAAGCCTAAGAAAACCCATTTAGATGACGGACTTTGGTTCTCGAATCCACTTACCCCCCCGGTAATCACAAAAAGCGCACACAAAACAATTGCTTAACTAAGTGGCCTGAAGAACTTCGCCCGGGGTCAATAAATTTGAAAGTTAAACCCATAAACGACAATCGCGCCGCCGCTCTTTCGTATCTATTTCTTTCCTGTTCACTCGGCAATTTTTACTTTTTTAGCCCCGCTTTTTCCCTGCCTCCGGTTCGGCCACTGGCCCTTTCAGGCGCATTAACCACTAAGCAATTTTCCTAGCAGTTCTCTCACCTCATTCATCTAATTCATGAAAAAACTTATATGGTTTCTCTCCATGCTTCTCGGACTCGCGCTAGCTCCCTCAGTGGAGGCGAGCGGCATGCAAATCTTCGTCAAAACATTGACAGGAAAGACAATCACGCTCGACGTTGAAGCCAGCGATTCCATCGAAAATGTGAAACAAAAGATCGAGGACAAGGAGGGAATTCCCCCCAATCAGCAGCGCCTCATTTTTGCGGGCACGCAGTTGCAGAACGGCCGCACCCTCGCGGATTACGGTATTCAGATAGAATCTACGCTGCATCTTGTATTAAGAGTTCTAAGCATCCTTCAGCTTACACTGGAGCAATCAACGGATCTTATCACCTGGCAGGAAGTGCCGATCTCCGCGTCCATGCTGAGTGGGGATGGGAAAATCATTCAGCCTAAAAACAGCAGTTCCTTCTTCTACCGGCAAAGCATCCAAGTGATCGATGCCCCCGCAATCACGGGTCAGCCTGCAAATACGACCACTATCAACAGTGGGGAGACGGCGACCTTGGCGGTCGCGGCGAGCGGCCCTTCACTTGTATTCCAGTGGTATGCTGGCGTAAGCGGGGACAAGAATAACCCGGTCGCCGGTGCTAATACGGCCTCGTTCACGACTGAGGCGCTGACCGCACCCGCTTCTTATTGGGTGCTTGTGAGCAATAATTGCGATTGGGATGCTTCCTACACGGCCTATGTGCAGGTCAACCAACCTTGACCTAGTGAAGCTCCGCAAATTGAGGTTTGGTTTGAAGCGGTAATCGAGAGAACTGGCGGCACGACACTATCATGGCCTTTTCACTGATTCAGTCGCTTCGCGAGTCCCTAGACCGGGTATTTCAACCCCGCGCGAAGAGAGCCTTTCCCCGGGCCGATGTGCTCACTGTCCGCCTCGCCAGCTCCCCGGCGTTTCTCTTTCAGATCCACCATTCCGCTGCCTTGGGCCGGCACGCGGTCGCCGCTGCGGCTCTGGCGGGAAAACCGCCAGGCACCGTCCTGCTGCGTGAGACCAGCTACATCTGGATTCCCACCAATCCAGGCCGCGATTCTGTCTGCCACGCGTGCGCGCTCGACTTGGCCTCTGCCCACCCATCCCGATCGCACAGGCTGACTTGCGAGGGCTGCGGTGGGCAAACCCATTACTGCTCGGCAAAGTGCCGCGACGAACAGGCTCCCCTGCACCAGCCCATCTGCGCGATAATCCGCGACGCGCCATTGCTCGCCGACAGCCATCATTGTCCTCCAGAATTGGTGCACGCCCTTCTCGCGCTCGTCGCAAAGCGCGCGGCCAGTTTACAGCAATGCGCTGAGTCACCGAATCAAGAAACGCTCCGTTCCGATCCCCTCGCCTTCGAGGCCGATCCCGAGGCTTTCTCTCAAATGCTCGTTCATCCTGGGGCATTGGATTCCGCATCGCGGCGCTCCTTGCGTGCGCTGGCGGCATCCATTTGCGAGCGGCTGCCAGAGGAAATTCGCCCGCCGCTGGACCTTTTCCTGATGTGGGCCTCACAGATCAATTCTAACTCGCACGGCCTCAACCGCACGAATGCCGCCAACGAATCCATGGGCTTCGGCCTCTTCCCGCTTGGCTCCATTTTCAATCACTCGTGCCTGCCTAACTGCACTTACACCAACGAGGGGCCGCAGTTGGTATTCCGCCTCCTGCGCCCGGTGCGCGAGGGCGAAGAGCTTTGCGTCAATTACATCGAACTCTACGCGGCACGCGACGAGCGACGATCTGAACTCCACGCGACCAAGTCGTTCGAATGCCGCTGCCGGCGCTGCACTCACAGCCCGGCCAGCGAGGAGGAAGCCCGCCTCATCAGTGCCGAACCATTGGTCTCAGCTGTGCTCTGCGACCAGACCAAGAGCTGTATTGGCCTGCTCCAGCCATGCGACGTGCTCACCGATCGGCTGGGGGATCGCTCCGCCAAATGGGAGTGCTCGGTCTGCCACGCGTGCTGCACTTACGGCCACCTTCTTGACAATCACCTCAAGCCCCTGCGGGATCGCATGCAAGAGGCGATGTTCCTGTATTCCCATGGACTAACAGATGGTGTTGCGACTCCGATACGCGCCGCCTTCGAGTCACTGTTGCAATCGGCACTTACCCGCCATCCTGCTTCTCATGCCCTCGTCTTCAACTGCTACCTGCCCCTCATCAACTGCTGCTCGGCGCTCAAAGACTATCCAGCCAAGGAAACCTATGCGCGGGCCTTGGTCGAAATTGCCACTACTACTTTACCCGACTACCCGCCCCTTGCCAATTATCTGGAAGCCTTCGCCCAGTCTCTGAATGAGCGGATCCAGACAACGCCTGCCATGCCGAGAGAAACGCGCAGAAAATACGCCGTGGAAGCGTTCGAAGCACTGCAACGGTCGCTGAGCATTTGCCAAGTCTGCTATGGACCGATCCACCCCAAGACATTGCAAACCCGCGATAAGTTGCGCCGGGCAGAGGCGGCCGCCAAATCTCGGTGATCACCGACTCACCTGAGTCTGAACTAGAAACCAACCCTTCGCGCTACAACAAGGGCCAAATCGCGTAAATAGCCAGTAAATGAGCTGGGTAAAACGCGTAGAAAAGGTAGCGGCAGTCACGCCCCCTTTGCCCATTATAGCGAGCTAAAAGCGGGAGCGCCAACAAGCAGCCGAGATTAATGAAATTAATCAACTGGTAGCTCGAATCGCCAGTGCGTGCGCTCACGACGGCAAAAAGGCCGGCAAAAAGGCCGGCATTGGCCAGCAAGAGCCCGCTTAGTGCCGCGACTGTCCAGCCGAAGCGTCCGCGCGTGGCACCGAAGATATAGACCATGAAAATCCCGAGGTGCCACCAATCTAGGGTGACATAAAAACCAGCGGCACCGACTGCCAGCAGCAACGCCGCCGTTAGCCAGCGCGACCGGATGCGCTGCACCGCCCAGAGCAAGCATAGGCCAACCAGTAGATCAAAAAACACATTGAGCCCGTGCGGAAAAACCAGCCGATACACCGGCTGGGTCAGCACCGCAAAAACCAGCAAGCGCAGCAGGTAACCCCCGAGGCGGCTTGTGTGATGATAGCCCTCGACCAACAGAAAGGCGACGATCGGCATGGCTAAACGACCCATTAAACGCAGCCAGAGCTCTTCAGGGTAAAGAAGCGCCCCGACGTGATCCGCCGTCATTGCGGTGATCACGATCAGTTTCAGGCCAAACGCGTCAATCCGCATGCCGTTTTGCAAAGGCCCGCCCGGCGCTTTGCAATCATATTTTGACCGATCCCGCATTCTATTGTCCATTGATGTGATAAGAAATAAATTTTGCAGTACTGTAATTCGAGCGTTAATCGGCACTAGGCGGGGTGGTTGTAGTAAAGTAAGCGCGTAATGCGTAAGATATATTTAGCATTGCACAAGGAAGCACAAGTAAAACCTTTGATTTATCAATCTATCTAGTGGGCGGGGGATCGGCGGTTAGCGTCTGGAGAGTGTGAGCGGGATTTGATTCGGAGAAATGGAAAGAAGTGGCGAAGATCTATCGGAAGATGTTCGACCTAGCCTTGAAACGCAGGGCCGGTAGAGCAGAGGAAATAATATTGCATGTGTTAAAGGGCAAACGGCACAATGAAGTGGTGAAGAAGTCGATAAAAAAAGCTGACGTGAGAGATCTAGTTGCTGCAAAAAATGCACCAGTAGCGGGTGTGAATGATTCTCAACTGCCAGAATGCAAGAAGGCGGAGATGTTAGAGTGTCGGATTTAAAATTTCACATCGGGAGCGGTAATTGGTAGCAAGATGGTTGCGAATAAAGTTTTTAGGATAATCAGAGAGCGATTTAGTTCACGACGAAAAGATGAAGCCTAGTCAAGAAAGTAGATACTCAAATCGCGCTAGGGTAGACTCTGGAGCATGCGATATTTGTGGGGTTGAGGTAAATAGTGCGAGTGGTAATACATTGCCACAGATATGATTAAAGGCTGTTAGATAAGCTATCACGAAACTCCACTAAGCCATAAACCGATCGCAACTATTGCGTGTTTGCTAAATAACTCTGAAATCCGTGCTTTCCTTTGGCGTTAGGGTGGCTATGCTGAACCCATGGTCGTGTTCGCCATGCTGGGTCGCTTATTTTTATCATTCGTCGGGTATCTCGGGGAATTGACGATCCTTGTGGGGGATGTGTTTGAGTCGATCTTTTTTGGTCGCAAGCGCATGCGTTTGATCCTTCAGCAAATTGTGGAGATTGGCTATCGCTCGCAACCCGTGGTGATTGTAACGGGTGCATTTACTGGTGCGGTGCTGACTGCGCAATCGCTGTTTCAATTTTCTAAATTTGGCATGGAAACCATGGGTGGCGCATTAGTCAGCGTGTCGATGCTGCGCGAGCTTGGTCCGGTGGTGACAGGATTAATGCTTTCTGGAAGGGTGGGTGCATCAATCGCGGCTGAGATTGGCACGATGAAAGTGACTGAGCAGATTGACGCGTTGCGGGTGATGAGCGTGCATCCGATCGATTATCTCGTGACGCCAAGATTTTTTGCGATGCTAATTGCGATTCCGTTGTTGATTGGAGAGTCGGCAGCATTTGGAATAATGGCAGCTGATTTTGTGGGCATCCATGCTTTTGGCATTGGTGAAGCGTATTGGAAATTCCAGATGGAAAAGTTTACCGACCTAACAGATGTGTCGTTTGCGCTGATCAAAGGTTTATTTTTTGGGATGATCATCATCATTGTCGCCTGTCATCAAGGAATGAGCGCTACGCAGGGTGCCGCCGGGGTAGGTCGAGGAACAACGCGCGCCATGGTGTATTCCTCACTGCTGATTCTCATTGCTAATTTTTTCCTCACCTTATTGCTGAATATGATTTTCCCGGCAGGGGCAAGTCTTGGTTAATAAAGTCTAACAATTCTATGAGAAAATCAATCATGATCATTGGTGTCGCGCTGACTCTTTGTGGTCGCGCTTTTAGTGGTCAAGCCTCATTCTCTAACGAAGGTGATAAAATTTACCTCATCCCCGTTGATGGCTTTGGTAAGTTATGGATCATCGATGCGGTGACTCATCAATCGAAATCTGTTAGTCTTGGGAAAAGTCTTGCGCAGGCAAATATTGACTCACTCGCGATCGGTACTAAGGGCGAAGTTTATGTTTCTGCAGTTGGCGCATTATGGCAATGGAGTGAGGGCGATAAAGACGCAAAAAAAATCACCAGCTACGAAGAAGATTATCAAGTAAGCGATATTAGTTGCACCAAGGGCAAAAGCGAAACTCCGCTCGGGACGATTTTTGCGTTAGGAAATTTTAAGGATGATCCCGATCAAACATTGTCAGCATTACTGCCAGGCAAGAAGAAATTTGGCTCGGTTTTTTGTCGGCGCAACGATCCATTTTCGGCGCCGCAAACTGACGCCATTGGACGGATGTTTATTGCAAGCAATTGCGATTTATGGGAGTGCAGTTTTATGCTTGAGGACGAACCGGATTCAGAACGCGCAGGCACTCTGAATGGTTGCAGAATCGCGCCTTTGGCGATGATGAATACCGATATCGCAAACTCAGGTGCGATGGTGGTGCGCGAGATTGTATCCACTGGTAAGCTGATTTATGCGATTACTCATGGTCGTCACATGGGTGGGGTGATTCAATGCGTGGCGCCTGAAAACCCCCTGTATGCGAAAGATTCCGATGAGGAAAATCCTGATTTAGCGGCGTCTTTTACGTTGATGAAAAACTCTCTTACTTCCGCAAAGATTTTGTATGAAGGATCACCGTGTAACGGGCTGTGTGCGCACCAAGGAAATAAAAACGTAAGTCGAGTTTTTTGGCGTCAAGACTTGGAAGGGGAAAAGGCATGGATGATGATCGATGGTGCCGGTGCCCCGGAACAAATCGGTTCTGAAAAAGAGTGAATCCAAACCCATGAATGTATTCACGCACGCGTTGGCTCCGGTAATCATTTGTCGGTGTTTGCTTGCGAGAAAGATGCCCATTAAGCCGCTGCAATATATGATGATCGGACTGGCGGGGGCGATGCCGGATCTACTCAATCCGCATCTTTCGTTAGATGCGCGGCTGACGAGTTGGTCGCATGGGTTGCCATTCTGGTTGTTGGTTACGATCGTTTTGCTTTTCGCCACGCGGATCAAAAAACTATGCTTGAGCACCCAGCTAGCCGTGATCTTTTCCCTTAGCTATTTGTTTCACATGTTCTGTGACAGCATTTCAGGTGGCATCAATTGGCTATACCCGTGGCGGGAATTTTTATGGGGAGAATATTGGGTAGCTCCCGGATATTGGATTCCGTTAGATATTTTTTGTATCCTCAGCGTTTATTACCTGTTTCGCTTTAAGCCACTCATCGAGAAGGTCAAGCAGGCAAAACTACGCTCTCAGGGCAATTCCTCCGACTTAGTATCATAGAATTACTCGCCAACCCGCACGATCACCATATTGCCTTCGGCGCAGACTTGGCCGTTCTTGCTGACGATAAAGGCATAACCAACTGAACTATTGCCCACTTTGGTGATGCTGAGTCGAGTGATGATCTCGTCGCCATACGCCAGCGGTGCGCGGTAGTCGCACTGCACATGGACACGTGGCCAACCACTGCTCGCACTGATCACGGGAATGCCTTTTTCGGCGAGATAGGCGTGCTCGGCATCTTCTACGTAACGTAAAATCGCTGTGAAATGCGCCCGCCCACTCGCATCGGTATCAGCAAATGCTACACTACGAGTCTGGAAAAATCGATCAGCGATCTGAATCATGGCTCTATCATATACCTGACAACCATTCTTGCAAACCATTGATTTTGCGACGAGAAAATTTTTCTTCGATATTCTTACTTCGATGTTTTGACATTCTTGCTTATTCACGCCATGTTCGCGGCGAACCAACAAAAATACTATTCTTTATGGCATGCGATCTCATCGTCATTGGCGGCGGCCCTGCGGGCTACGTTGCTGCAATCCGCGCGGCACAACTTGGAAAAAACGTAGCTGTCGTCGAAGGTGACCGCGCTGGTGGCACTTGTTTGAACTGGGGATGCATCCCTACGAAAGCATTGCTAAAAAATGCCGAATTGTATCACACACTAGCTCATCGCGCTGCAGAGTTTGGTTTTAAAATCGAAGGGTTTTCCTACGATTGGAACTCGGTGATTGGGCGTTCACGCAAGGTCTCTGATAAACTCGCCGGTGGCATTGAATACTTGCTGAAAAAAAATAAAGTTGCGTATATTCGCGGCTTTGGTTCAGTAGAAGGCACAGGAAAAGTTCGCGTGATCGCTGATGACAATTCATCACAAATGTTAGAAAGCGCGCAAATCTTGATTGCCACTGGCTGCAAATCTCGACCACTGCCGCCACTTCCCTTTAATGGCACTACTGTGATCGGCTCAAAAGAAGCCATGGTATTGCCGCAGCAACCAAAATCGATGGTGATCGTCGGTGCGGGCGCGATTGGTGTGGAATTTGCTTACATCTACAATGCCTTCGGCACGAAAGTGACCGTGGTGGAAATGCTGCCACGCATGCTTCCTGTCGAGGACGATGAAGTAGGTGATGCATTGGAAAAATCATTCATCAAGCAGGGCATCCGTTGCCTCACGAATACAAAAATCACCGCGACGAAAGATTGCGGCACTCATGTAGAAATCTCGGTAGAAGGACCGAAAGCTACGGAAACCATCACCGCTGATGTCTGCCTTGTGGCGATTGGCGTGCTGCCCGTGCTTCCTGGTGGACCACCACCAAAACTCTCTGACCGCGGCTACATCGAAGTCGATGACCGTTATCAAACTTCGATACCAGGCGTGTATGCCGCTGGTGATATCACGGGTCCACCTTGGTTGGCTCACACGGCTTCATTTGAAGCAGTGCAGTGCATCGAAGGTCTCTATCTCGAGGGCCACACGCCACGCAAAGTGAAAAATTTCCCTGGCTGTACCTATTGCCATCCGCAGGTGGCCTCCGTTGGTAAGACCGAGCGCGCACTCAAAGAAGCCGGCATTGCCTACACCGTCGGGAAAATTCCATTTGCCGCGATTGGCAAGGCGATTGCATCGGGCGAGCCAGATGGTTTTGCCAAACTCCTCTACGGAAAAGAACATGGCGAATTGTTAGGTGCTCACATCATCGGAGAAAATGCCACTGAACTCATCGCGGAAATGGGCCTCGCCCTTGACCAAGAGCTCACAGCCGAGGATATCCACGCTACGATCCATGCTCACCCAACGATGTCTGAAGTCATTAACGAAGCCACTCTCGCAGCCGAAGGCCACGCGATTCATTTTTAATCGATCTGTTTGATCACGGATTCAACGGAAGGGAGCACAGCCATCTTGGCTGTGTCTGTAGCGAAACCTCCTTCAGCTTGGTGTAAAATTCATCAGGCATAGGACTTCGTGATTTTTATCGCGCAGAGTCTTAGAGGAAGAGGCAAGCAATTGACGATTGATAAGTGTTGATTTTTGATCGGAAAGGCATTGGCACAAATCAAAATTCAACAGTTAAAAATCATCAATCGTCAATTTCTTTTTTTAACGATTCCTAACGCATTGCCTAACTCTGCACCTAGGCGAATATTTTAAACCTTAGCGAACTCTGCGGCTAATCTAATTCTAATGATCCTGCTTTATCCGTTAAATCCGTCGTTAAAACATCTACCTCAAAGCTTTGCGAACTTCGTTTCTTTCCTCCTTCGCCAAGGCTACGGCAGGACAAGAGCGGTGAATCAAATACGAAGGCGATTTTAACCACAGATTACACTGATTGTTTGCATCTTGGAAATCTTATCCCAAGCCAGTTGGGTGGATCAGATGAAAATGATCCACCCCGTTGACTTCTACTTCAGACCAATAGGTTCTTTCGATGTCAACCGTTTGTGCGCGGCGATCTTCTTCGCTCATCGCTTCCCATTTTTCTTGGCCAATGCGGCGCGCTAGATCACGATCAGCAAGGCGAATGACTAACTCTTCCCAAAATGCTTCTTGGCGGAATTCATTGTAACATTCCATAAACCAACTACTCTGTTGGAACTGGGTCGTAACAGTGTGCGCTTGTTCATCCTCGCTAAATTCGATCATGTCGTGATGCCCTTCACATAGTAGATGTTCGAAGACTTTATCCTCTAGTTCATTCACAGCATTCAGCTTGGCATCAAACGATGGATTGTGATTGTGCTCGGCAACGAGCGAGCCGAGCGATAATAACTCAACCAGAGTCGTTACTTCATTCTTGGTCAGACGCAGTGTCAGTGTGGTATTCATGGTGTTTGTTCTGGTTGTTCCCACTTGAGTCGGCGGCTTGTATCGTCTAACAGGAAAATCGAGCGTCGAAAATCAATGATCGAACTGAGCTTTTTCGCATCAAGCGCGGAACGTTCGTCAATGATGACCACCATCTTGCCCATTTCAGCGCCGGGGATTGCGGCGACCAGTGTGGGGTTGCCGAGGCGTAATACGATACCGCGAATGCTCCACCATTTTTTCACAAGTTCCACCGATTCGAATTCGGAATAGGGCAGGGGAATGCAGACCATTTCGCTATCGTCTTGACGGAAAACATTTCCCTTGAGTCGCCAGTAAAGTTCTACTTGCTCAGGCAAAAAACGCAGCTTGCCCATCACTTCATCGCGCCCTAACGGATCTGCGGCGGGAATGGTGAACCAGATGCTTAGATAATCTTCCGTTAACATAAAAAATTTCTTGTTAGGCTCGCGGATGTTTTTCTAACAATTGATGCACTTTAGTGAGAATGTCTTCAATAGGCGCGAGTCTTCCTATACCTTGGTAACCGCAAGCGAGGTCGCCCTCGGTGGGGTCGATGAAATGCACGCCATCAGTTTTCAATGTTGCCACATTTCGCTGCGTCGCAGGATGCAACCACATTTTTCCATTCATCGCTGGCGCGATGAGCACCTGGGTGCTGCGTGGCAGCGCAAGATAGGTGGAACTCAGTGGATCGTTTGCTAGTCCGTGCGCGAAGTGGCCCAGCGCAGATGCTGTAGCGGGCGCTACGATAAATAGGTCGGCTTGATCCGCGAGCTTAATGTGACCAGGTTTCCACGATTGTTTTTCATCCTCTAGCGTCACCAATACTGGTTGGCGGGTGAGTGTTTGTAAGGTCAGTGGCGTGATGAATTCACATGCGGATAAGGTCATGATGCAGTGAACTTGATGTCCCGCTTTTACCAATTGCGATGCTAGATCTGCCGCTTTGTAGGCGGCGATGGAACCTGTAATCCCAAGTACGATGTTCATAGTATTCGTTAGTTGATGCGACTCACGCGCAGGCGTTCCGCTGTGAGTAGTGCTTTGAATCGAGAGTAATCTTCCTCACGCGTGGCAGAAAGCAAGCGATATTGATAGGTGGTCCAGTGGGACATTTCCTCAAGCGCGTTTTTCATGCGCAACGCGATGACTTCCTCGCTATCGGTTTTGCGACCGGTGAGACGTGCGCGAAGCTCTTCATCAGAAGGCGGCATCACGAAAAGATCGACCAAGGCAAGTTGTATCGCGGCATCCTGGCATGAGCGGACCTGAGAAGCCCCTTGCACATCGATGTCCATCACTACATCGACTCCGTTCGTAAGGTGAGTGAGCACCTCGGATTTGAGAGTGCCATAGGAATTTCCATGCACCGTGGCGTGTTCGATGAATTCAGCTGCGGCGATTTTTTGATCAAATTCCTCACGACTGAGAAAATAATAATCGTGCCCATGGGTTTCGCCTGGGCGTGCAGCGCGAGTGGTGCAGGAGGTAGAATAACGTGCTTCTCCTTCATCGGCAAGGCGACGACAAAGCGTGGTTTTTCCTGACCCTGATGGACCGGAAACGAGTAATAAAATGCCAGTGCGTTGGGGCATGGGCAGAGTGTGTACGATTTTTCATGCCGATGGCAGAAAAAAATGGTCAAAGTATGCCGCATTTGTTATGACGATGTCGTTATGGAACAATTACCTACTGATGGAGCAAAGAAAAAAGGCCTTCCTGGACTTGCTTGGGCGGGTATTGGCTGCGGTGCTGTATTGATCATTGCGGTGATCGTAGTGGGTCTGCTGATTGGTTTATGCAAAAGGAAAGTGAACGAAATCACCAAGGAATTTAATGAAAATCCTGAGCGGAAAGTGGCCGAGTTTATCATCAATGCTTCCTCGGAGTATGAAGTCGTCAGCCACGATGACGTTGCCAAAACAATGACGATTAAAGAAAAGAAGACCGGCAAGGAGACTACTATGTCTTACAAAGATATTAGCGAAGGGAAATTTGCGATGACCGATTCCGAAGGAAATTCTTTGGAGCTCGGCACGGTAAAACCAGAAGAGTTGCCCGCATGGCTGCCAATTCTTACGGGTGCAACGATCAATAGCGGATTTCAAACAAAGGAAAACGGTAAGATTTCTGGCATGGTAGTTTTCGGGACGACGCAAACTCCTCAAGAAGTTTCTGATTTTTTCAAAACCAAAACCGAAAGTTGGTCCTCGAGCTCGTCTAGCAGCAGCATAAACATCGGCGGGGTGCAGCAATACGTTTTCGAGCGGTCGAGCGATACGCAAGAAATCAATGTGATGGCGCAAAAAACGGAAGCTGGCACGCAGGCTACTGTGACTTACAAGGAAAAGTAATCCATCACCGCGCAACGAGTGGTTCTCTGCGAGTGCCGTCACCTAACAGCAACGTTTCTGTGTAACCGGCTGTGATTGCTTGATTGATGGCACTGGTAAAATCTCTCCCTACTTCTGTGGGGGCGTGGGCATCCGAGGAAATCACTAAGGGAATGCCAGCCGCGCGTGCAAGTTCTAGAAATTCACTTGTGGGGTAGGCTTCCGCGCAGGGCTTGTGCAGTCCTGCGGTGTTGAGTTCGATCGCGCAGCCGCTCACGGCAATCGCCTCGATCGCTGGTTCATAAAATCTCGCTAAATCACCAGCGGGTCGGTGACAGAATTTTTTTACCAAATCTGGATGCGCGAGGACTTGGAATAACTGCGATTCCGCCATAGCGGCGTATTCTTTCCAATACGCGGCCCAAGCTTCGTCCACATCAGTTTCAGCCCAGCGACCTAACCATTTCGGATTGTCAAAATCCCAGGTTCCAAGATAATGCACCGACCCGATCAAATAGTCCCACGGGTAAAGAGTCCGCAGATGCTCAATCCAGGCTTGGCAGTCGGGAAGCCAATCACACTCAAGTCCAGCCCTCACCTTGATCCTCTCGCCGGCATGGGCGCGCGCGCGATCAATCCAGGTAAAATATTCTGGCAGTTGCTTGTATTCCATGCGCCAATCATCGAAAAATCCTTTGCCCACGGGCGCATGATCTGAAATCCCATATTCGCTCACCCCAGCAGCAAGTGCAGCATCAATGTATGCCTCCGGCTCACCCAGGGCATGCAGGCATAAGGGCGTATGGGTGTGATAGTCGGCTGGCATTCGATTGTGGTTGTGTCGTGGCGAGAAACTTGATACCATCATCGCGGCTAGTCAGCCAGCATCAATCTGCAAAAGATGAAATTTTCGCACACACCTAACATATTTACTTCCCAGCTGATCGATAAGCTGCGCAGTCATCCTAAACGTATTGTTTTTACTGAAGGGGAAGACCTGCGCGTCCTGCGCGTGGCGGAACATCTCGTCGAGCTAGAAGCAATCATTCCGATCGTCTTAGGCAACAAAGAGCGCATTCGCGCGATGGCTGCGGAGCACGATGTGTCGCTGCAATTTGTTAACGTTCTTGATCCGACGACATCTCGCGAGCTGCCACGTTTTGCGGAAATGTATGAGCGCAGCAGTCGTGCGCGCGGTGTGGAAATTACAGGCGCGGAGGAGATTGTCTCACGACCCGTGTATTTTGGCGCAATGATGGCTCAATACGGCTTGGTCGATGGTTTGGTAGGTGGAAATCAATCGATGCCCGCGAGTATGTTTCGTGCCTTGATTCAGACAATCAAGCCGATGCCCGATGTGCCAAGAGTATTTAGTACGATGATCCTAGTAGCTCAGCATCTATCGCATTTTGGCACGGATGGAGTCATGTTTCTTGCCGATTGTGGATTAATTTCAGAACCGACAGTAGAGCAATTAGCATCGATGGCAGTGGAGACAGGGAAATTGGCACGCCATTACCTCGGCGGCAGACCACAGGTTGCTCTACTGAGTCACTCAACGAAGGGGTCTGCACATACCGCGGCCGCGGAAAAAGTGGCCGCCGCGACAGCGCTCGCGCAACTCACGGCACTGGAGCAATTTTTAGAAATCGATATCGATGGCGAATTACAAGCTGATGTCGCACTTGACCCGCGTGCTTCGGAAGTGAAGCTGCCTGACGCAAAAGTGCGCCATACGGCCGATGTTTTGGTTTTTCCGAATTTGGATGCTGCCCATATTACTCTTAAAATCCTTCAGCACTGTGCCGGTGCGCAAAACTACGGCCAAATCATCATGGGTCTCTCTCGCCCCACAGCCCAAGTCCCGAACACGGCAACGAAGGAGTCGATCTTCGGCACGGCATTGATGGTCGGTTTTGAAGCGATCAAATTCCACCTGCTCTACCCAGAAGGTGAAGTTTGAGACTAGTGCATGAAATTTTCCTTTCAGATCAATCGTAATTATCATCGTATGAAAACCAAACTACTGCTACCATGCACCGCCTTATTGTCTTTGTTGTTCTTTGTTTCGAACAAACCCAATGGCGAAAATATTCCGGCTGAAGCGCAGGGAAAAATCACTGCATCCCTGCCCGAGAAAGCATTTGCGAAAGCGGAAAAACCACGGAAATTGTTAGTTTTTGCGGTGACCAATGGATTTCGCCATGCATCGATTGCCACTGGAAAAGTAGCACTAACCGACATGGGAAAAAAAACTGGTGCCTATGAAACCGTAGTCTCCGATGATATTGCAAATTTTGAAGCAGACGCGATCAAGCAATTTGATGCGATTTGCTTTCTGAGCACCACTTCCGAAGTGTTTTCTCCGCATCCGAGTAAGCTCAAAACGATGAGCGACGATGAGAAAAAGGCCGCCACCGAAAAAGCCGCCCAGCTCAATCAAAACTTGATGGACTTCATCAACTCAGGAAAAGGATTTGTTGGTATTCACGCCGCGACTGACACGCTCTATCAACAAGCCGAATACGGACGCATGATCGGTGGTTATTTTAACGGTCACCCATGGTCGGCCGGCACTGAAGTGCAAATCGATGTCTCAGCAGGCAAAGAAAAACATCCATTAGCGGCGATGTTTGAGGGGCAAAGCATGAACTTCAAAGAAGAAATTTATCAACTCAAAGATCCTTACAATGCGAAGAATCAACAAGTGTTGTTGCGCTTGAACTTAGAGAAATCGACCAAAGTGAACGGCTTGAAACGCGACGATGGCGATTACGCTGTATCGTGGGCGAAAAACTACGGCAAAGGCCGCGTGTTCTATTGCTCGCTCGGTCACAACCATGAGATGTACTGGAATCCAAAAATTCTACAACATTACCTAGCCGGCATCCAGTGGGCGATTGGCGATTTCAAAGTGACCGTCACTAACGATTGAGTAAAGCTCAGCGTAGTAAAAGTGCCAGGGCAAGTGATGGGAGAACGGGAGTTCGTATTTTTTGTTAGATAGATACCGCCTCCTCCTTCGCATTGCTTCGGTAGGACAAGAAGATGACCGTGCTCCCTTGCGTTTGTAATAATGCATTATCGCTGATTCGTCATCTGTTTACCCTAAGGTAGGTGCAATTATGTTTGCCCACCTCTCATCCTGTGTGTAGATTTTATCCATGCTGCGGTGGTTCATGGCTTTGGTTTATTTCTGCATGATTGCTTGCATCAATGCGATGCCTGCAAAAGTGGTGCCGTTGAAAGTTTTGTTAGAACCGCAAGCGGACCACGCAGCAGGGAAGTTGTGGTATACCCAGCATTTTGCGGTGGCGACTTTTGGTGAGGCATCGCTCGATGATGTAAAAAAAATTGCCGTGATTGCGGAAACGACACTGTGGGTGGTGCAACAGCATCCCATAGGTCTAGCGCTCCTGCCTGATGTGCCGCGCGCGAACATCGAAATATACGCTGACACCAAAAGTTATGAAACCGCTGGTGGCTATGTGGGCACGGCGGGATTTTATGAAGGACGCAAGCAACGCGTTATGATCAATGGTTCTCATTACTTTGGTGCAGCATTGCGGGCAGGGCGCGGACTGCCACCTGCGACCGACGAGGATATTTTGGTGCATGAACTGGTGCATCTCTGCATGCATGGTCACATCGGACGCTTGCCTGCATGGTTCACGGAAGGAGTGGCGGAATACTTCGCGTGTATGCATACCAGCGGTGGCAATTTTTCGTTTGCGCAGGTCGATCAAGTGCTGTGCGATCATCTTCGTGTGCGTTACGCGACTGATGCGCCAAAGATTTTGCTGCGGCCCGTAGAAGAAATTGCGGCTCTGTCATCTAGCAATTGGTTAGAATATGTAGTGCGACTGCCTGAGCAAGAGCGCTATCACGCATACGCCTCGGGTCTATTGATGACGCATTTTTACATCAACGGTGGCAAAGAACGTCGTGATCTCTTAATGCAACAATTGCGTTTATCCTCAGAAAAAAGATTTTTACGGATGGTGGACATCCCAGTCGATGCCGCCGCAATCAGCAAAGCGTTGCCGCCCTACTGGCGAGAAAAAGGTCTGCAATTGGTCTGGAATAATTAGGGCATTCACGAAATAACTTGCGCTGAGTGATGAACTGTGCTAACAGAAACTTATGAAAGTGATAACCCTTTTGTTGCTTGGATTTCTCGGTACCGTGAATGCAATCCCAAATGCGGTGCTCGGTGCCATTCGTGAAGAAAAAAGCGAGTTTGATGGAGTGGATCTTAGCAAGCAGCTATTAGCAGACGCTTGGGTGGATGGTACCAAATTGCCTGGCGACTGGAATGAAGAAGGAACTGTGGAAACAGCCACGATCAGTCATTTGATGGCGCGGCCAAAAATTTTCGGACAAGATGTGTCGTTAGTGCGCGCGGTGCATCGTGCGGGTGCCTTGGAATCGTTAGAGATTACTTTTGTCGATGCTGGATCGTATTTCGGCTATTATCAAATGGAGAAAGAAGCGGCGAAAAATCTCAGTCCCAAGGAACAACAACTGGTCATGCAGAAAGAACTGGCCGGGAAGCAGCAAGAATTCACGACTCTCTATGAAACGTCCCTAGCGGCTGTGCGCGAGGGGATCGCTAAGTATGCTCATGATCAACCGAAAATGGTGAAGATTGGCAAAACACGCGCCCTGCGTGCGGAAGTGGAACAGTGGAAAATGGACAAGCATTCGCTGCGCTTGTTAGCCGATGGCAAGCGTTTGATTCGACTCTCTGTTTATGCTGCTAGCAATCCACCTAACGATTGGATGGATGCTTCTTGCGAAAAACTGGATGCGCGTGAGAAATCGAACAAGTTGTCAGAAAAAGTTACCAAGAGGAATGACGGCACTGTTGAGTTAGCGACGCTGCGCTCCATCCCACAAGGGTATCAGCCGTATTGTGGTCTTAATACCTTAGCGATGGCCGCTCGCCACTTCGGCTTGCATGTCGATGAAGATTGGCTAGCGGTGGCAGGTGGATTTCAAAATACGGGTAGCGCGGCTGGTTCGGATATTCTTGGATTGTATGATGCGATTGCCTCAGAAGCTGGCTTGCACATGAATCGTCAAAGCAAACTCACGGTTGGCGACGTGCAACGTGCCATTGATCAAGGATTGCCCGTGATCGTGTGGCGAAGATTTTCTCCCGAGCGCAATCAATTGCATAGCGATTTCATCAGTGACTTGCAGAAAGACCCTAGCGCGACTTTACCAGATCCACAGACAGATAGCGAGCGTGCTTCTTGGCCTGACCAAAAAGCGCCACTACATGCCTCTGTAATCGTTGGATATCATGCCCAACGTGGTGAGTTTCTGTTTCTAGAAAGTTGGACAGGAAATGACCACCCAAGAAGAATGCGCACCGCCGAAATGGAAGCCACTGCCTATTTTACCTTTGTTTTTGAGAAATGAGCGCGCGTAAAGTGACGGCACTTTGAATGTGGAAATCATTTCATTCGCCCATACGCACCAAAGGTGCAACAACTCGAAAGCCCAGCGCATCACGCTGGGATCCTGCCCCCAACAAGAATCCAAAGCCCTGAAGGGGCGCAACTCAGCTAAATCGTTAGTCTTTGTCGGCAGATGTGTCGCCCCTTCAGGGCTCATGGATCTCTTGGAATCCGATGACCCATGGCGTTGCCATGGGCTAACGAGTTGCTGCACCTTTGGTGCGCTATAGATTTTCGTTTCTTTGTTGGGCTAATTTTTTTGTCTTCACGACCCACCACCACCGTGAATTATTAGAAACACGAAAAGACCATACTTGAATACTCTAGGAAAAATAACCCCTAGGATTCCCCCCGAAATAATTCCCGGAGAAAGCTGAACAAACAATATACCAAGAGGAATAATTGTTAGTCCGAGACCCATTGTGAATCGAATGATCGCGCAAATCACGATGCCAATCACAAGTCATCCGAGTAATCCGAGTAGCCGATCCATAATTTCTTGCTTGACGATATAGGCCATCCACGGCGGGGAGGAAAGCCCGAATTCAAATTGAAACGTTACCCGCCGTTGGATGAGCCGACTTGTTCTACTTCTTTATTTAGTTTTGTCTCCAAGTGTGAACTTCAATCCCATCCAAATCGAATGTCGCTGGGCTTGAGATTGAGGCTCAAAAGCTTATTGCAAAGGTCAGCAGCGAAAGATTCGTCAGCATCAGGTGGTATGCGCGATATCCAGTCAATCCCGTCCCTATTCAAAATGAAAGCATCGGGATCCAGTCGTTTGCGCAGTGTGGCGGCGGAAATACGAAGGTCGGTAAATTGCTTGCTTAGATGATCTGCCGACTGAGTGGGAAGTTCCGTATCTACCACCAGATAAAGTTGGTGATCTAGATCCATACAGATCGCCCCGAGGCTGCCCTGGTTAAAGGATAGCCAGCAATTCTGTCTGAATCCATCTGAGGAGCGTAAGTCGTTGGTATTCCCCAAGAACGTTTGGTCAGCGCGGTTCTCCACGCAGATTGTTGCGGCATCCTGCGTTGTTGATATGGAGTAAGCCCCGTTGCTGCAGCCAAGCAACAAGGAGTAGATCGTAATCAAAATTGGGTGATGCCAGCGCATGTATTTCTTGGAGAACAGTTAATTAGTTCAGTCGTTGATGATATCGTTTTTGAAAAAATTACAAAGCATAATTTCCCCGTAATTTTTAATCGCTCACTATCAACGATATACGAATTATATTCAGAAATGTTAGTTTTTTGGAACATGAAGAAATATAGAATCCTATCTCTAGCAGATATCGAACTTCAGAAAAACTGAAAATTTGGAACATGAAAAGATCAATGCTTGCATGAAAAAAAACGACACCGCGCTGGAATATAATTTGCAGCGAGGTGTTATGGATTATTTCAGCGGATGGGCGGCTTCGTAGGCTTTGACGTCTTTGGTGACGATGAGTTCACCTTTCATGATCGACCAGTGACCGGGGAAGGTGCAGACATATTGATAGGTTCCTTCGCTGGTAGGAGCAGTCATTTTGAGCGTTTCGGATTTTCCTGCTTCGATCATTTTGGTGGCATTAAGAATGCGTGGATCATTTTCGGGAACGTAGGAACGACCTTTGCTGTCGAGCTTGTCAGGTGCTTGCGTTTGCACGGCTTCTGCTACCGCTTGCATGGTGCCTGGCTGAACAAATACGAGGTTGTGCGGGATAGCATCGACATTGAGGAAGATGACTTCAAATGGTTTGCCGGCCTCGACCACGAGTCGTGCGGTATCGTAGTGCAGTTGCTCTTTGACTGTTTTGATGGTGAAACTGCGGACGTTCAGATCCGTCAGCGCCTGCTTGGCGGTGGTCGCAGTATCAGCGGGGAGCAGTGTGATGATTTTTTCCGCTACCTTGATGGTATCGGTGTAGGATTTGCTCGTGCGACCTTCGGCAGGAATGCTGCGTGCCCAGGTAACGATGCCATTGATCGCTTGTGCAGCTTGATCTTTCGACCATGCTGACTCAGGCAGTTGGGTGACTGCTTGCACTGCCGTGGCGACTTCACTTTGATTTTTGATGACATCGGTTAGGAGTGCGAATGCTTTTGCGGCATCGGTGGCCACACTTGGCAGAGTCAGGATCGCCGCGCGTTTGATGGCTCCGCTTGGATCGCCAGCATAGGTGACTTGGCTCGATGGTTTCGGCGCTGGATTGCCCGTTGATTTCGCGACTTCGCCGCGCTGCGCATCAAGAATGGTGAGCGTGAAATTTGCGAGTCGTTCGCCAAGTGTTTCATCCGTGCGATTCCAGATGGTGATGGTTTCGATGTCCATTTCTGATCCTAGGTCAACTTCCCACCACGGATTTTTTGCACCCTCTTGGGAATGTGTTGTGGTGCCATCGGCCCAGAGTCCTGAGGTGTTGCCATCAATGGCGCGTTTTGCTTCACCATCATTCGAGGAACTTTGCTGGGTCGCTGTACCCTTGAGGGCGATATTTTGACCACGACTGGTGACTTGAACCTCAGCCAGAGAAAGAGTTCCATTGCCGGGAAGTTCGATGCGCACATAACGTCCGCTGGTGCCTTTGTGATCTTTCAATGCCGCTGCGATGGCTGGCGGTAATTTGTTGAGCAACTCTTGTGTGGAAGCAAAAGCGGATTGACGCGTTTTCGCATCGGCGACTAAGGGGAGCGCATTCAGGTAACGCACCAATTGATCGCTGGACTTTTGCGCAAGATTCCATTGGGTTTCCACTGAGCCATCGGCGGAGATTAATGCCGCCACAGTCGCCTGCGCAACTTCAGGTGATGCTGGACCCTTGCTGATTTTTTCTAACGACTCCCTGACTGATTTCAAAGAATCCGAGGGTAGTGCAAGCAACATACTAGTGAGTGCTTTGGTGCCGCCAGAATTCTGTGAGGCAATGGTAGCCAAGACGCTGACCAATGTCTCAGCGGGTGTAGATTTTTTCAATTTTGCCATTTCCTCGAGAGCCATTTGTCGTTGATCCATCGGCACATCGGGGCGTGTGAGCATCGCGGAGTAGGTGACAGCGGACTTGGGCAATTTGATCAAGTCGGCACTCTTGACGGAGTCTAACAGATAACTGATGCCAGCAGGATTATCGACGGCTAGTTCTTTGCCCTCGGCGACGGCATTTTTCCACCATGGTTGAAGCTGGCGCATGGTTTCTTTGAAGCAATAATTCAAGTAGTAATCCATGGGATGTTTCAACGCAGTGAGCGCGCAATCAGCCGCTGCGGTTTCGCGGAAAAAGCTTGCGACACGGACAGCTTCTAAACGAACGCGTGGGGCTTCGTCATCGGCTGCGACTTTTAGCATGTCGAGTGCTTCTGGCAAACGATCGCGCCAGTAGCCCAGTACTCGAACGCCTTGTGCACGTGCACGTGGGTCTTTGGAAGTGAGCACACGTTTGAGCAAGCTTTCGTTGACAACATTATGCCATTGGTGAACCCACAGCGCTTCTAACAGATTGTGTTCATAGGTTGCTTCGGAAGGATTAAGAATTTTCACCCAATCCATCACGCCTTTTGTCACATCTTTGGCGCTATGCTTGCCGAGTTCGATTTTTGCGCGCATACGCACATCGTTTTCTGGCTCTTTGAGAAGTTCTAACAATGCGCCGATCGGTTGACCGTCGATTTTTTTCACATCCAATAACGGACGGCCTTCGTAAGTGATGCGATAGAGACGACCATGTTGGTGATCGCGATTTGGATCACGCAGGTGATGTTGCAAATGGCCAATGAGCATCTGTGACCAGTCCATGAAATACAGCGAACCATCAGGTGCTACAGTAATTCCAGAAGGGCGGAAATTCGGATTCTGGGCAACATCGGTTGTTATCAAATGTTCGAGCGTTTCGCCCTTTACGCCAGAACCTTCTTCGGACATTTTGGCGCGGAAAATTCCTTGAATGCTAATCACGTTGGTGTTGAGAAATTCCCCTTGCCAGTCATCGGGAAAATGCCGACTGGTGAGAATCGTGGTGCCAGGGCAGGGACGCGAGGGACGATTCCAAAACTGTTCCATTCCTGGATGAGAACCGGTATCGAGGTGACCACTGAATGCTGGGCCAAAGTAGTTAGAGTTGCCAGTAGCATCGGTGATCAAGTCGTTGCCCCAATAGTCAAACACACGACCGTGTGGATTGGCGAAACCGTAGGGAACATGGCGCATGAATTTTCCGCTGATCGGCTCATAGCGATAAATGCAACCATCGGTATTGCGGATCGGTCCATCGAAGGTTTCGACGTTCGTGCGATGAAACACACCATCGCTGAGGTAAACCGCGCCGCCAGGCTCTAGGCACATCGAGTTCGTCTCGTGGTGGGAGTCTGCGGCATCAAGCCCATGGAGCATGCGCTCTCTGGTGTCGGCTTTGCCATCGCCATCGGTATCGCGCAGGAACCAGAGATCAGGTGATTGCATGACCAATACGCCGTCTTTATAAAATTGAAACCCGGTGGGACAATTCAAGCCATCGGCAAAAGTTGTCACTTTCGTGGCCTTGCCTGTTTTTGGATCGAGATCGAATACTAACAATTTATCAAAAACCTTGGTGGTGGGTGATGTTTCTGGATAGGTAGGCCACGCGGCAATCCAGAGTCGCCCTTTGGTATCGAAATTCATCTGCACAGGGTTGATTAACTCAGGAAAGGAAATTTCCGAGGCGACTAACGAAACTTTGCAGTTGGCAGGAAGTGTTAGATACTTGATCGCTTCTTCTGGATCCATGTAAGGCACTTCTTCTTTTCTGTTAGCCGGCGTGAGATTGACAGCAGGTAGGTTGTCATCGAGCACGGTGAATGGTTTTCCTTGCGCGGTGGCCCATACGAGCTTGTCGCGATTGGCGGTTTTCACATCACGTTGTGCCATTTCTTGACCAAGAATAAAAGCATTGGTGACCCCTTCATAGGCAATGCGTGAGCGCTGACCGTAGATGTTAAACTGGTCCACCGTGCGATAGCGGTGATGCCATTCGAGATTTTTTTCGATCACTGCCGCGCGGATTTTCGCTACTGCGGGATCGCTCGTAGCTGCGGGGTCTTTGCCGAAAACTGCTTTGAACTGAGCAGGCGCGAGTGCTTTGTCACCATCATCTTTCAGATGGACGCCATTGATGGTGAGTGGTGATTTTGCCGTTTGATAGAGTTCTTGCGAGGCACGAAATAGATCTACGAAAGGAACATTTTTTGCCTTGGCCACATCTGCCATCGCTTGGGTATAAAGCGATAGATTGCGGTTGTTCTCGGAACCGTCGGGGAAATTTCCATCGTTCAGATTTTCATGAGCGATGGGAGAAAATAACACGATGCGCGGCGGAGTTTCGCCATTGTATTTGGTGCTTTGCAATTTGGTGAGATAGGCATCGAGATTCTTTTTAAATGCCTCCACGCCTTCGGTGCCTTGGAATGATTCATTGAATCCCCAGTAGGCGAAAATCACATCAGCACCGAAATCAGTGCCAGCTTTGTAGATCGTGTCGGCGCGACCTTCTTTGGTGGTGTCGCCTTTTTTCATCCCCAGAAACCAATCTGTCGTTGGAACATCATCGGAGCGCGGGTGCAGCGTGATTTCATCTGTCGCGAACCCCAAATTGCGAATCGTCAACTCGGCGTCCGGATAGGCTTTGTGAATCAGCGACTCGAACCACGCATGATGCTGTTGGCGATCCGCCAAGCCACTGCCAACGATGGCGATTTGGTCGCCCTTGTGGAGTTCGACTAAAGGTTCCGCTGCAAGGCAGCAAGTGGGGAGAAACAATAATGCGAGCCAGCGCAGCGGGGCAATGTTAGCGATCATAAGGTCAGTTTATTACGTGCCTTGTATGCCTGAAATTTCATCAATAATCGCCTGATGAAATTAGATTGTTTTTCTGTATGGCAGATTCATCTAATCCCTGACTTTACTTTCTCGGAAAAAATCGCCATTTTCCCGCAGCGCTCTGCTTTTCCACTTATGTATCTTGTTACCATCGGCCTAGAAGTTCACTGCCAAGTCAACACCGTCACGAAAATGTTCTGTGCCTGTGCCACTTCCTTTGGCGAGGAACCGAATGTGAATATTTGTCCTACTTGTCTCGGTTTGCCCGGTGCTTTGCCGGTGCTGAATCAGGTGGCGATTGAAAAAACCATTCTCACGGGGATGATGTTGGGCTGCTCGACTCCGCCAATTTCGAAATGGGATCGGAAAAATTATTTCTATCCAGACATGCCGAAAAACTACCAAACCACGCAGATGGATTTGCCCTTGTGCATCGGTGGTCAGGTGCCGCTGTACGATCATTGCTATCCGTCCGATGCCCAAAAGACCATCGCGCGTCCGAATCAAATCATTCGCCTCAACCGCATTCACCTCGAAGAAGATGTGGCAAAATCGACTCACCTAGGCACTACCTCGTTGATTGATTTCAATCGCGCGGGCACGCCGTTGATGGAGATTGTCACCGAGCCTGATCTCGAAACGGCCGAGGAAGCATTTGCCTACTTGCGCACGCTGCAAATGATTCTCGTGCAGGGCGGCGTTTCGTTTGCTGATATGGAAAAAGGGCAAATGCGCTGCGATGTGAATATTTCGCTACGTCGAAATGCCAGTGATCCCTTAGGTGCGAAGGTCGAGTTGAAAAATCTGAACTCTACCTCCGCGGTGCGACGTGCGGTCATGTATGAAATCGAGCGTCAGACCGAAGAGCTCAATGCGGGCATTCCGCAAATTCAATCGACCCGCCGCTGGGATGACGACCGTGGAGAAACGCAGATGATGCGCACCAAAGAAGATGCGCACGACTATCGCTATTTTCCGTGTCCTGATTTGCTGCCGCTACATACTATGAATCTAGTAGAACGCATGAGCCGCGTTGTTCCCGAACTTCCGCACCAGCGTATGGCGCGTTATGAAAAGGATTTTTCGTTGACCCGTTACGATGCCAGCGTGTTGTCCTCCGATGTGCCATTGGCGCAGTATTTTGAGTCCGCGATGCATCCCGCGATTCCTGCGAAAAAGACCGCGAACTTTCTGATCAACAATCTGTTAGGTACGATCAATGAGCGCAATATTTCGATCCAAGAATGCCCCGTCAAACCAGAGAATTTAGCGAATTTGTTAGAGTTGGTTGAAAATGGCACGCTCGCTGCGAACCAAGCGCGCGAGGTATTCATCGTGATGTTAGAGCAGTCAGAGAAAACCGCTGCAGCGATTGCCGATGAACTCGGTTACAAGCCTACTGATACGGGAGCGCTCAATGAACTATGCGATCAAATCATTGCCGAGTTTCCTGATAAAGTTGCCGAAATCAAAGCGGGCAATGAGCGCTTGTTGAATTTCCTCACCGGGCAAATCATGAAAGCATCGACCGTGAAACCGAATCCCAAACTCGTCACTGATTTGTTGCGCGATAAAATCGGTTAGACTAGCGCGCTTTAGAATTTCTGACAATGTTATCACGGTAGCGTGGAAAAACTCTTCGGATTCAGTTAGATTAACCGCTAAGCCACGAAGGACGCGAAGGGTTGAGTTTTTCACACAGGAGTGCGGAGGCTTGCCACCGCCCGTGGAGGGGCTCGGCTTGCCGAGTGTGGTGGGTGTCTTTTTGTGAATGGCTTGGTGCTTAGATTTCCTCAGTGCTGTGAATTCCCCCGCATGAGGCAAGCCTCATCTGCCACACGGCGGAGGCAAGCCGTCCGCACTCAGGGTGTCGATGCTGTCATCCTCACATACACTTTTTTGTTCGCTCCGGCCGTGACGGTGGTTGTCACTTCGATCACATCCAGCGAGGGGGCGGACGTATTGGTAATGGTCGCGGTGGCAATGGTGGCGGTGGTTCCGCCTGCATTAGTCGCGCCGCTGGCATGCCATGTGAGAAGATCGGAGGACCACTGGTAGGCGATGGTGACATTGGTTGCGAGACTATTGGTTTGGGTGTGGCGGAATTTCACGCTGGTGGCTGTGCCGCTGACTTGATAGATTCCTGTACTTGCCGCTGAAGGGCTGGAGCCTAACACATGTTCGATGCCATTAGAAATGCCATCAAAGTCAGCATCTTGCAAAAAGCCCGGAGCACTGGCCACGCCGGGAAATCCTGTGGCCCATGTTGCGTAATTAACTGATGTTGCTGCTGTCACTGTCTTGAGCGCACCATAGCCAAACCAACGGCATCCGACGTTAGGGCGTATGCGCATGAAGCACTGTGTGCCATTGACCAAAGCTCCACCTGCTGTGGTGGCGTTGAGAGTGAATGTTGATGCATTTGACGCGAGAGTAGTGGTTGTCGGCGTAATCAGCTCGGTGCTATTGGTGATGGTGATGTCATCAACGAAGAAGCCATAGCTCGAACTAGTTCCGTATGTTGCTGAACCGTTCGATTGTAATATAAATCGAATTTGCACCACTTGGCCCGCATAGGCAGCGAGAGAGATGCCGCGACTAATCCAGTTTGAATCCCAATTCAAAGAACTCAGCCCCACCCCGTTACGTGTCGCCAAGGTTGTCCATGTGCTGCCATTGTCAGTGGAAATCTGGGTGCGGAAAGTATTCACTGTGGAAGAAAAACGCCCACGATCATAATAATTCAAACTGCTCGTTGCTGAAATCAAGGCATTGCGCGTGACAGTGAAACTTTGATCAGCAAATCCACTGGGGAATGCCAATTGAAACGCCCTGCTCCCTGTGCGCTTGAGTCCTGTTTGGCGAACCGTTAAGCCCGCAGTCACCGATTCTGTGATTTGCGGTGTAGGGGAATCTTCAGCGCCTTCGGTCCACGCAGCAGTGCTTCCTTTGGAAACGACTAATTCATAAGAATCGGCCTGGGCAATGGCATTAAAGTCATAATTTTGCCCCGTTGTTAAAGGCGAATTCGAGCCAGAAATGGTCACACTTTCGCCTAACAAATTCGGATCGAATAAAGTCACGGTGTAAGTTTTACTCGTAGGTCCACCGCCGGTGATGCCGGCTACAGTAATCACATAGGGGACATCATTTGTTACCGTGGAAGGCAGTCCAGCCATTGTCCATGAGATCGTATTGTCACCAACTCCTGTTTGCGAAGTTGATATGATCGCTGTTGACACCGGGTTCCCCGCTTGGGTTGCCGTGACCGTGGCAGAGGCAAATCCCGCACTTGGATAGCTGAGTGACCACCGCGTAGGCACCAGTGAGACTGGCGCGAAGCCTTCATTGGGCCAAAGAGTGAAGCGAGCGGCGGAAGCAGCTTTGAAGTTGCCGATCACCCAAACGCAATTCGCGGAAGATTTCCCGGACGTCACCGGAATATCCCCCGTGCCCATTTCCTGCGCTCTCGAGTATAAAAACCAGCGTCGATGGCCGACGATTTCATTGCCAGTTCCATCATCGCGCATGTAGGCATTCACGGCAGGCGGTCCGTAGTGACCTAGCGCGATATTTCCCGCATTGGCAGCATCGTAGCCATTTTGCGTGTAACATGACCAACTAGTTGGCGGAGTGTGGCTTAAGGCAGAGTTCGATGCCATCATCAATGCTGCTTGTTGCGCTTTGGATGACTTGGTCGCATCAAACGTAATCGTTGCTGTTTCTCCCACTAAGGCACGGTAAAAATTAATGCGCCGTCTCACATCATCCTTAAACGCTGCGCTGGTTGTTCCTGCTGCACAGCTCCCCACACTTCCCTCCGTCCACGCTAAGTTCGTTGCATAGTTTTCCGAAGCATTATAAACGCATTGGTAAAATGATAAAACATCGCGCCGGTCGCTGGCATTCACCGTGAATCCGCTCACTGCATTCGGGCTGCCCGTTCCGGGCGACCAAGCGGTAAGAGGAAACGGCAACGCGATTATCGCTATGATGCATAGATATTTTCGCAGCGATGATGAGAAAGGTGACATCATGAATAACGTGGCGTCTTTGTCGCTATTACTTTAACTTTACTCTGCGTTTCCGCAATCAATTTTTCGCATGATTGGTTAAATTACTCGCAAAATCTAAGCTGCTACGTGATTTGTCCCTAGAGCGCGAATTGACTTTTCTTCAGCGACTCGATACATTTTTGTCGGATGCGTTGAAAGTGATTCGCAACGTGGTTCGTCATCTAACAGAAAAATATTTTTTCGTAACACACACATACTATGATCCTTTCACGCATTATTTTTTCTCTTGTTATTTTGTTTGGTTCATCGGCATTAGCCGCAGCGAAGCCTAACATTGTGATGATCCTTGCTGATGATTTAGGTTACTCCGACCTTGGCTGTTACGGTAGTGAAATCGCTACGCCGCAGCTTGATGCATTGGCGAAAGATGGGGTGAGATTTACGCAATTTTATAATACCGCCCGTTGTTGGCCTACGCGCTCTGCGTTGCTCTCGGGCTACTATGCGCAACAGACGCATCGTGATGCGTTGCCTGATTTGCGCGGCGGGGCCATGGGGGTAAGGCAAGATTGGGCACGCTTGTTGCCGGATTATCTCAAAGCAGCGGGATATCGCAGTTATCACACGGGCAAATGGCACATTGATGGGAAAGTGTTAGCGTCGGGATTTGATCACTCGATGAACATCGCTAATTCGGGCAATTTTTTCTCGTCTGAGGGAATGTTTCTTGATGATGTTGCACTAAAACCTGCTGACAATGAAAAGGATTTTTACCTTACTATCGCCACGGCAGATCATGCGATCACAACCCTGAAAGATCACGCGGCGAATTTTTCTGGCAAACCATTTTTTCAGTACATCGCTTTTCATGCGCCGCACTTTCCCTTGCAAGCATTGCCGCAGGATATTGCCAAGTATCGCGACCGCTATCTTGGTGGCTGGGATCTGCTGCGCAATGAGCGTTATGCAAGACAGAAAAAAATGGGACTCGTTTCTACCGCGCTATCCGTTCTCGATCCTAAAGTGGGGCCGCCTTATTCGTTTCCCAATGTGCCGCAGGCCTACGGTCCGGGAGAAATTGTCAACTCGTTGCCGTGGGTCGATCTCACCGAGGAGCAACATCGTTTTCAAGCGACCAAGATGGCGATTCATGCCGCGATGGTCGATCGCATGGATCAAGAAATCGGCCGTATCATTGCCCAATTGAAAGCGATGAACGTCTATGATAACACGCTGATTTTATTTGCCTCTGATAATGGTGCCAGTGCGGAAATCATGGTGCGCGATGGTGGCCATGACCCCAAAGCGGAACCAGGCAGCAAGGCGACTTATCTGTGCCTAGGCCCTGGATTTTCGAGTGCCTGCAATACGCCGTTTCGGATGCACAAAACATGGGTGCACGAAGGTGGTATCAGCACCCCATTGATCGCTCATTGGCCGAAGGGGATTAGTTCCAAAAACGAACTGCGTCACACACCAGCCCATGTCATCGACATCGCACCGACGATTCTAGAGTTGGCGGGCATTGAAAAACCGAAAGAGTGGAACGGTGAACCGATTCCCGCCGCACCTGGAAAAAGTCTCGTGCCTGCATTGCTGAAAGATGTTGAAATTCCGCGCGATTCTCTGTGGTGGTTGCATGAAGGGCATCGCGCGCTGCGCAGTGGTGATTGGAAACTCGTTGCTCTCAATGGCAAACCATGGGAGCTCTACGATCTAAAAACCGACCGCGCGGAACAGCATGATTTGGCTGCTAGCCAGCCAGAGCAAGCGAAGAAACTTGAGCAATTGTGGCAGCAGCAAACCGATGCTTTTACTGTGCTAGCGAAAAAAACTCAGCCGGACAAAAAGAAAAATGCGCCCAAGTAAAACGGCTCACAATAAGGAGAAGGAATTTGCAATTCCTTTCAAAAAAAACCGTTTCATCTGAGCAATCTGCCATTGGGGTAACTTTTCGACGGCATCACAAAACTAGTGCATTTTTTGACTTAGTTGCTAAAAACTTTTTTGTTGCGTTGGCGTAAATACTGCGTCATTTACGTTGCATATACATTTCATGTGTATGTCATCGTTGCAGTTACTATCACCATTTAGCTATGAGAATTCGCATTTTTACCATACGCCGAAAGGGTTTCACGTTGGTGCTTACGCTTTCTTTACTGGTGCTATTGACAATTGTCGCCATCGCCATGTTGAGCTTGTCGACCCTCACTTTGCGGACTTCTGGGCAAAGTGAAGCGATGGCTAACGCGAAGTCGAATGCTCGGTTGGCATTTATGTTGGCGCTAGGTGACTTGCAAAAAACCGTTGGCCCAGATCGCGCGATCACTGCCAACTCTGAAATCTTAGCGGCGACATCGTCCACTAACGTTGCCAAGCCAAATACCACCGGAGTCTGGGAATCATGGTCGGATTTTAACCCGAATAGCAGTCCTTCTCCGAACTACAGTGCGCAAAAAACCAGTCGTTTTCGCCGCTGGTTGGTGTCGAGTGCTGACCCTGCTGCCCCGCTGACACGTGACTTCGCCACAAGCGCATGGACAGGTCAAACGATTGAGCTCGTGGGCAAAAATTCACTTGGCAGTAATAGTGCTGCCGATTCCGCCAAAGTAGTGGCGGGAAAAGTTCCGGTTTCCAAAAACGGTGTCGTGCAGGGTAGTTATGCGTGGCATGTGGCTGATGAATCTGTGAAAGCCCGGGTGAATCTCTATCGTGATCCTAGCAGAAATACAACCCTCGCTCAGAAACGTTCTCTTCTAGCGGGACATCGCCCGGATCCCTCACTGATGAAAGGTCCTGATGGTGCGCTGTTGACGGTGATGCCTACTGATCTAACAGCTGTCAATTTTACCAAAGCCACCGAAAGTTCTGGAAAAATCACCGACCTAGATCAGGCGGAGTTGTTAGATAACGCAACAGGAAAAATAAAACAATTCCGCAACGATATTACCCCATACTCTCTCGGCGTTTTAACCGATGTTCGCAGCGGCACTCTCAAGCAGGATTTATCTTCGGCATTTGAGTCCCCCACAATACCCACGGAATTTATTAACAAAAAATTGTATCTGACGACCCATGGCATCACTGGTGTCTCTGATCCGAGCTGGAACACGCTAAATAGTTATTACAACTCCTATAAAACGCTAACAAGAGCTGAGGTCAGTCCCACGCTGAGTATATCCTCCACATCCGGCATTGCCAGCGCTGTGCCTACTACTTTTATCGCAGCACCGGTTATTGCGAAAGTTGATACCATCTTCAGTCTAGTAGCGCGACCTTTGGGCGATGTTTTTTGGGTTCCTGGTAACGTTAACGTAAGAGATTATCATGATTACTTCGTGAACATGATCTTTACGCCCGTTGTCACGCTGCATAACCCTTACAATGTTAATATATCCTTCTACAAAATGGAGGTTAGCTTTGAAAATTTACCGGTCGCTTTCAATTTCATGTACCAAGCGGGTGGGGCTGGAGGCTTTGTCTCTCAGTGCGTGGTTCCTGGGGAATTCGAATCCATCAATACAATGAGCTATGACGCAGGTGCCGCGCACAAAGGAAGGACAGATAAGATCTTTGTCATGAATATCGCCAATTGGAGCAATGCCGACGCGTCTAGTTCTGATATATCTGCCCCGATTGTCATGAAGCCAGGTGAGACATTGATCTGCGGGCCCAGTTTTCCGGCCGATTCATCGTTCAAGATAGATTCCGGACGGGGTAGTAATACTTTGGGCTTCGATTGGGACAACAGGCTTACCAAAGCCATCAAAGCGAAGCCCTCTTTTACCCCTGGACTTGGTTATGAAATGTATGCAGTCACGATTGGGCACATGCGCCTCCCTGGTGGCGTTTATCCCGCAGGTTGGTCTGGACACCCCTTCATGATGTTACGTGATGCCAGCGCTTCCCCTAAAATTTCTAAATCAACTGTCACTGATCGTTTCTTCATCGAATTCAAAGCGCAAAGACCCAATTGGTATGCAGACAATTCCACTGTGAATAAAGGCGAAGCTGCGGCTACGTTCGCAGTTACTGCTAAGATTCAGAATACTTCTAGTGGTAGTCTCGTCGATTATGCGCGACTCCAATTCAACTACAATGATGATAATACTCTTAAAGGCGTGTTCAATAACCGAGTGTACCGTTACCCACCTACTGGGTCTTTGACCGCTATGCAGTGCGCGGCACCTGCCGGCACGCCCTATGCTAGTCAAGGTGCCTTCGTGCATTCATTTGCGATTTTCTCTGCTTATTCACGCACCACCAACGGCGGTGTTTATGAAACGGGGAAACGCACCAAAAATCCGATTGATAGCCCGCAAGTCAACCTGTTGCGAGACGGACGCATTGCGGGCAAGCCGTTTCTTTTTCATAACTTATCGCGGTCGAATTTCACGATGAATCTGGCCACGGAAAAACCAGGCGCTCAGGCGTACGAGCTCAACTTGCAACCGTTTCTGAGCAAGGGCGATTATCAGGATTACATGGATGTGGATGCCAGCAACCGCGTGCCCTCACTGAGCGGAAATAAAACCACATCGGGGATAAAATCTGGCAGTTATTTAGAAATCCCTTCTGGACCGATGCAGACGATCGCTGATTTTCGCCGATCTAACGCTCTGACCACCTCGTTCATGCCACAATTTGTGCAGCCTGTGGGCAACTCATTATTGCATCCTATGATGTTTGCAGACAAAGTCGTGCAGCCCGGCATTGCTCCTTACAATTATACATTCCTCGATCACTCAGTGTTAGCAAACCATGCGCTCTATGATCGATTTTATTTTTCCACTTTCGCGACACGTGGCACTACGTTGCCCGATGCGGCGTTTGAACAATTCATGAACGGCATCGCACCCCTTGCGTTACAGTCATTTATGCCATACCGCCCTGGTGGACTAACAGTTGCCGTTGCTAAGTCGGAGCTATTCGCTTCGGGCAGACCGAAAAACACCAGCTACAAAACGGCCGCTGAGTTCCAGATGATCCAAGGACCGTTCAATGTCAACTCGACTAGTGTGCAGGCATGGAAAGCGGCACTGGGGGCAATGAACAAATCCGATGTTAGCACACTATGGGCGCGGACATCTGCACTCGAGAGTAAAACGGCAGTCGGAATTCCAATCGCTGCAATGTCATTAATGAACGGCGGTGTGAGCCGCAGCGCTGCCATCGATGCCACAAAAATAGACAACGCACGTTCTAACGATTGGAATGGCTACCGTGAACTCACCGAGCCGGAACTGGAGATTTTGGCCGTCAAAATTGTCGAGCAAGTACGCGCGCGAGGGCCGTTTTTATCGATGTCTGAATTTGTCAATCGCCAGATCGGCCCCGCGAGTCCGCTCACGGTTAGTGGTGCCCTAGAATCGGCGATTAAGGAGTCGGAAATTAACGAAAAGAAAAACGCTGCTTTTCCTAATACATTTCTCGCGCAGACTCCCATCACCAGCGCCGATCTGAGCGATCCTAAGCTCTACAATTACAATACTAAAGAGGCGACCACTGGCAACCCCGCTGCTGGTGCTCCTGGCTGGGTGAATCAGGCCGATTTGCTGCGCATTTTAGAGCCCGCGGCTACCGTGCGCGGCGATACGTTTGTGATTCGAGTTTGCGGAGAATCATGGGACCCTAGCGGAAATGTCATGGCTCGCGCTTATGCCGAGGCCGTGGTGCAACGAGTTCCCGATTATTTGGACCCCACCAATCGTCCCTCGCTCAATGTTTATACAGATACCACTGCCACACAGACGAATAAAACTTTCGGGCGGCGCATCAACCTTGTTTCATTCCGCTGGCTTTCTTCTAACGAAATTTGATCTTCATGTTCCCTACATTTTTTATCACCGCGTTCACTTCATGTTTGCTTGCCATCACGGTTCACGCTCAGCAAGCGGAGCAGGCTGCGCCCGTTCAGTTTCGCGCCGTTTTGCATGATCCCATTCACCCGACAGCGGAACTTTTTTATGCGGATAAAACAGGTGTCATCGTGCCGCTCAATTTTCGCCCTGCGGATCTAACAGAAACTCTCTTCACGATGCCCGTCAACGGCTCATTGGTGCTGTATGACAAAGCCATCATCGACCCAAAGAATCCCAGCGCCAGCGTCGCCGCAAGCATCAAAATAGCGCCTGAAATCAAGCGCGCCATCACCGTTGTACTTCCTGCTCCTGCGGGTGAAAAACCAGCCTATCGCATGTTACTCATCGATGACTCCTCCAAAGCCTTTCCTCCCGGAGAATCCCGCGTGCTGCCATTCATCGGCATCGAGACCGCCATCCAGGCCGGAGAGCACCGATTGCCCGTGCACCCGGGTAAAATTACCACCGTGCCACCAGTGAAAAAAGTCAATGAATACATGATGGCGCAGACGAACTTTTACTACCAGCAAGGAGATGCCTGGGTGCCGTTTACCGAGCGACAACTCCAATACCTCGATGCCTGCCGCCGCATCTTCATCGTGCACGCCACCCCCGGAGCCCTACAACCCACGGTCATCACCATCGTCGATACCGCAGTCTCGGTCACGCCAGCCCCCTAAGGAGAAGGAATTTGCAATTCCTTTTCAAAAAAATCCCCTTCATCTGAGCTTGAAATATTTCTCACACGAAGCCACGAAGCGGGAAAAAAGTTAGAAGAAATTTCACCACAGCTTGCACAGATCGTCATCGATAAAAGAAGGGTGATTGCGTTATGTGCAGCGCACCCTGAGTGCGGATGGCTCGCCTCCGCCGTGAGGTAGATGAGGCTTGCCTCATGCGGCGGGGGATCCATTGCACCGAGGAAATCGATACACTAAGCGAATCGCAAAAGACACCCACCGCACTCGGCAAGCCGAGCCGTACCACGGGCGGAGGCAAGCCTCAGCACTCCTGTTAAAAAACTCAACCCTTCGCGTCCTTCGTGGCTCAGCGGTGAAAAAATGCGGCCCTGCCTGACAAGATGCTCAGGAATGAGCTTGCAAATTTCACTCAATACGATAGCATCTCCCTTAGCTGGTTGTTTCTTTTTCATTAGGGCCGATCCTAAGTGGTATCGGCCCGCCAGCCACTAAAATAATTTTCCTATGGGACGGCTGTGAATTTTTTTCAATAACTAGTTACTCCTAGTAAATTGGTTGGAAAATGAGGGATTTCTTGTGATATTTGTCCAAGGAATACCACTGTGTCGCCGCTCTAATAAAAATCACATGTTAGACGATGGTGCTACGATCAGTAAGCAATCTTCTAAGTGCGGTTGTATGCTTAGCAGCAACGGCGCATCATAGTCCTTAAAGCGAGCAGCAAATCGTTCTTCGATTCGGCGATGCGTGTAGTCGAGATCAATCCGCAGTCCATCGTTTGGAGTGCCGAGAACTACGGAGACAAGTAAGGAATTTTTTCCTTCGCGTACCACGCCACTGCGTCCTTCAGGAAGATCATAGAATAACCGAATGGTGCCCTCTTTATCGACCGCTCCATCAGCAACGCGCCGCGCTGTGCCATGAACTCGTTTTGCGGAGGCATGGCGCATCGGGTCACAGCTCGCGTAGGAGATCATGCTGAGGTGATCTTTGTCTAACAAATATACCTCTTCCACGCGGAAACGTTTGGTATTCTCGAAGAAGATTTCCTCGTAAGTACGGCTAGTGAATAAAGCGCGCAAACGCCATGGAATGGTCGCCAGAAATCCTGGCTCGTGGAAGGGAGCTTGCGTCGGCGAATGTTCCGCAAGCGCGCGGCGGATCGTGGCACGTAGCATGGGTTCTATATAGGTGTCCATGCCGCCATCGGGAAAGAATAACGAGCGATGCACAGCCTGTTCTACGAGCGGACGGAAACTATCTAACAATTCGTTATCGGTATAGTCCAAGCGCGTTTCTTCGCGCTCTAGCGGAGGTAGCGAGCGTAGTGGTTCTTCGCTGCTTATTGGTTGCGGGGTCGTTGAGAAAGGCTGATGAAAAGGTACTAGAGGTGTAGTAGCTGGTGCAGATGCCGGTTGTGGAAAGAAAACGGGATCTGTAGGAGGCGCTATATTTGTTGCCGTAGGCTGAGTTGGTGAGGTAGAAAAAATTTGCTGCGTCAGTTCGGAAGGAATAACTTCGGGAGCCACAGGCGCAACAAAAGTTGTGGGTGAATCATACGAAGTGACAGGGACGTGAGTGGTTTCCTGCATAACTGCCGATGGCGGCAAGGGTATGGCAAAAACTGGTTCGAAAAGTTTCTCGGCGGCAGGGGAGAGCGCAGAATCAAACGGGATGCTAGGTAAATTTCCTGACCAACTCGGATGAGTGGTTGTGGCGATGGCAGACTGCATGCTGGGCAATGCGGGCATGCTTGGTCTTGGCGCTGCGGCAGCCACAGGATTGAAGTAATCGGCATTCTGCAAAGCGGGCATGCTGGGTTTGCTGCTTACCGTAGGATAGTGGCCGCCCAGTGTGGGGAGCTCCGGCATTGCTCTTGTGGGCAAGGGTTTGAGTCCTAAGGCCATAGCGTCGGCGCGGAGAAATCGTTAGAGTGAGTATTGCCCAATGACGACGCTGATTCTGTCAGCGCACGGGCGGCTTGAGTAATGTGCGCCAACTTTGCTTGCGTGGCCTGCTGGGATTGTTGCTGGCTGGCTTCCCAGGCCGCGATTTGTTGGGTGGTTGCTGCGCGAACTTGTTGCAGCTCTTGGCGCAATTGTTGGATCAGCCAATTTTCGCGCTGCTCAAGGTGCTGCTCCAGACCGCGTTGCCAAGTGGTGAGCCAAAATCCCATTCGTTGTTCCATTTCCGACATCATCTGCGGTTGCACGCGTTGATCACTTCGTTGTTGCGCTGTCGCTTGAATTTGTTCCGCTAGGCGATGGACTTCATTGCGACGAGTGGCAATTTCGCCACCGTATTCTAGTCGCATTTGATCAACTTGGTGCTGCATGTTATCATGGGATGTTTCAAATTTCGCCTCCACGGTTTCGATGCGATTGAGCGTGTCCCGATGTGATAACTGTGGTTGTTCGACGAAATGATCTAAGCGATCAAGACGCTGTTCGACGCGGGCGAGTTGGCGTCCGACGATAATTTCGCGCATTCGCTCAACCTGAGCGGATGGATTGTAGGGTGATGAGGTGGTGTCTAGCATAGCGAGCCGTGGGTGTCCTGGTGGTGAATCCAGACGGTTGCGGGTGAGGGGGATGCGAGAGTAAGGTGAAAAAAATACATCTGTAAATAAGTTCTTTAATCCTTCGCTTTTCAGTAATTTCTGTGACTCCCAAGCAAAGTGAAAAAAGCGCAGAAACTACGAAAGACAAACGCGCAGAACTGTGCTATAACCATGCCGATGAGCAGCAAGGAAAAAGACCCTGAACAAGATGAAGCACTCGCCGCCATCTGCGCGAAAACGCGGAAAAGTCTTATTGCTCGTCTCGATAACTGGGAGGACCAGAAGACCTGGGATGAATTTTATCAAACGTATTGGAAGCTCATCTATGCCGTTGCAATCAAAGCTGGATTGCGTCCCGACGAAGCTTTCGATTGCGTTCAAGAAACGATTTTATCGATTGCGAAGCAGAGCAAAAAAAAGCTCTACGATCCAGAGCAAGGATCGTTTAAATCATGGCTGATGAACATGACGCGTTGGCGCATCAATGATCAATTTCGTAAGCGGAAAAAAGATACCGCGATGAATACTGGCGAATGGGATGATGAGCGCAAAACCGCAGTGATTGATCGCTTCGAGGACCCTAACGGAATGCCCTTGGATCGCGTCTGGGATGCGGAGTGGCGTCGCAATATGGCCGACGCCGCACTCACTCGTGTGCGCGCCCAAGTATCGCCGAAACAGTATCAAATTTTCGATTACTACGTGCTTCGTGAATGGGACGCTGGAAAAGTCCAGAAGCACTTAGGAGTGAGCATGGCGCAAGTTTATCTCGCCAAACATCGCGTTGGCTCAGTGTTGAAAAAAGAGTTAGAAAAGTTACGCGAAGATGGCGAGTAAAGAGCGACCACATCCTTTGATTCCCGATCATGAAGTGCTCCGTAAAATCGGCGGTGGTGCTTATGGCGAGGTGTGGTTAGCTCGCGGTGAAACGGGAGCCATGCGTGCCGTGAAAGTAGTCTGGCGAGAGGACTTCGAAGACGAGCGTACATTTGAACGGGAGTTCGAGGGTATCCTTCGATTTGAACCAATCTCTCGCGATCATCCTGGCTTAGTGAACGTATTGCACGTGGGCCGCAGCCCAGACCGGCACTCGTTTTATTATTACGTCATGGAGTTGGGTGATGATATTCATCATGGTAAAGAAATTCATCCAGTGGAGTACGAACCGCGGACCTTGCGTGCTGATAGCAAGGACACCAAAGCAAAATTGTTTCCTGTGGATCAGTGCCTTGAAGTGGGCTTGCGTTTGGCAGAAGCGTTAGAGCATCTTCATGAGCGCGGCTTGGCGCATCGTGATGTAAAACCATCTAACGTAATTTTCGTGGGCGGTAAAGCGAAGCTCGCAGACATCGGACTCGTTGCCGCACGTGGACAACGCACCTTTGTGGGCACGGAAGGTTTTGTTCCTCCCGAGGGGCCGGGTTCAGCGCAAGCGGATATTTATTCGTTAGGCAAAGTTCTCTATGAAATTGCCACGGGCAAAGATCGCCTAGATTTTCCTGCCTTGCCAGATGAGTTGCCTACGGGAGAAGATCGGAAAAAATGGTTAGCTCTCAATCGCATCATTTGTGATGTCTGCGAGCCGCATTTGTCCAAACGCACGATCAGCACAGCGGGCGATCTGGCAGACGCGCTTCGTCGAGTGCAACGCGGCAAGCGCCGGCGCAGAAGTCGCACCACTGCTCTGTTCATGACCTTGATGGTGTTGCTAGCGGGAGCAGGATTTTTTGCTTGGAAATATGCGGAAAAAGCTGTGCTTGTTGAATGGGTTAGTAGTTTATTTCAAACCAATAAACAGCCAGTAAATCCAGTCGTCAAGATGGGAAAAATTAAAATCGTTAGTGATCCCGAAGGCGCCGAAGTATTGGATGAACAAGGGCGTCACCTCGGTGAAACGCAAACTGGTGTAATTGAGCGTCCAGTGGGTAGCCAGGTGAAATTTACGCTGCGGAAAAATGGCTATCAAGAAATGACGATCGAGCATCTCGTGAAAGTATCGAAAGAGCCGGAATTGTTAGGCGGAGCTTTAAAGATTTTCTCGCCACCATTATTGGGCGAAGCGTGGGTGGATCACTTAGGCATTCGTTATTTGCCTGAAGAAGATCGACATATTTCTAAAGATTATGTGGGCGAAAGTACCTGGAATTTGTATGTGAAAGAGGCAAAACGTCCGGCAGGTGTCGGCACGATAATTGGAATTTCTGAAAATGGCGCGCCTTCACGCGTGGTCATCACTAGTGCTGCTGAAGCGGAATTGTTTTGTCGCTGGCATCAACGCGGTGCTTCACCATCGTATCTAACAAGTGATCAGGAAATCATGGCGCGTATGGCGACTACTTTCGAACATCCGGCGATTACAGAGGAGATGCGCGCTAAGGCGCTCAAGCCGTTTCAAGTGGTGGTGCGGCCAGTTCCTTACGGTTCGATCGAGGTGATCGCCAATCCCGCAGGCGTGGAAGTTTATGTGAATGAGGAATCGCGCGGTCGGATTTACGGCTCTTCGATTATTGAAAAAGTTCACCCAGGTGCTGTCGATTTGATGTTTTTGTTAGATGGTTACAAACCGCAAACCGTGACAGTCACGTTGCAGAATAATGAGCGCATTTCTGTGCCGATTGAACTGAAACAAAATCAGGGCGTGGTGTTTGGAAAAAACTGGGAAAATGCGTTAGGGATGAAATTTGTCCCCTTGGGCGAGGAATTGATGGTAAGTGCTTGGGAAACACGGGTGCGTGATTTTGATCTTTATCAGTCAGAAACAAAAGTGCTGCCAATTCCTACCACCGATTTTCCCCAAGGGCCTGATCATCCGGTTGTCTATGTCAAACGCGATGATGCCATAAAGTTCTGCGAGTGGCTTACGCTGCGCGAGCGTAAGGACGAACGCATTCAGTTTTCTCAGCAATACCGTTTGCCTACTGATGCGGAATGGTCGCTCATGGCTGGACTGAATGTAGAAAAAGGTGCCACACCTGGGGAGCGCGATGGACAAGGCGAAAAAGTTTGGCCCTGGCACAAAATGTGGCCGCCACCTCCAGGATCAGGAAATTTCGGCGATGAATCACTGCAGAAATCCAGTGGTGTCAATTCCTCTGGTATCATTCTTGGTTACAATGATGGTTTTATTTATACCTCGCCCGTTGGTTCGTTTCCATCAAATGTGTTAGGCATCTATGACCTATCGGGAAATGTCCACGAATGGGTCTCTGATGACTATAGCAATCGCAAACTCTACGGCGTAGTGCGCGGGGGAGGTTGGAATACTGCCTCGCAGGAAAAACTTGCGTTGGCGTTTCGACATGCCATCGAACCGAACAAGCGTGATAACCTTTACGGCTTTCGCGTGGTCATATCAAAAATAGAAAAAGAAGTCTCCAGTAACCAAAATCAATAACAAGTATGATTGAAATTCGCATTAATTATGAAGGTGAATTGCACTGTTCAGCACTGCATGTTCCCTCAGGAAATGTCATTGTGACCGATGCCCCCGTCGATAATAACGGACGCGGTGAAGCATTCTCTCCCACTGATCTAGTCGCCACCGCACTCGGTGCCTGTATGGCCACGGTCATGGGGATTGTCGCAAAACGCAAAGAGGTCGAATTGGCTGGGATGAAAATTACGGTTCATAAAGAAATGAGCACCGATACCCCACGGCGCATCGTCGCATTGCCCGTTGCCATTACTATGCCTATAGTAGAATCGCATGCCATCGCTCCGTTGCTTCAGGCCGCCGTTCACGCATGTCCGGTTCATAATAGCATCCACCCAGACATCGACGTCCCCATCGTCTGGCTATGGCAGCAAGCCTAAGGCAAAAAATTCTAACATCTTCTTCTTCTTCTTCTTCTTCCCTTCGTGAACTTCGCGGCTTCGTGTGAGACATTGTTTTTTATTGTCAAAGATCAGACGGATCGGGTAAATCAGACCGATTAGACAGATCGCCCCTGTTTCTTTTCCCGCACACTGTTCTCTAACAAATTCTGTTAATTCATACAATTCTGAAATTCTGTTTAAAATTGTCCTGCCACTCATCACGCTTTTTTATCCTACCGAAGAAGTCACTCAAATTCATGCCATAATATTCTTCGTTAAATAATATCCTTCGTGTCTTAGCGTCTTTGTGAACTTTGCGGTTAATCAAAAAAGTCCTCTAATTCATTAATTCGCCACCGTTGACCAGGAATCATTTTTCCTTGAAAATACAATAAAAAGGCACTTTTTTGTTCAATCGAACATCTTTTTTATTGACTTTTGCCATGTTTTTGACAAATTCCGTCTGTCAACCACATCATAACACTATGGCAGCGAAAACTACTACATCAGACTCAGGGGCCGAAAAAATGGCCGAAGCACGCAAAAGAAACCTCGACGCAGCAATCTCTCAAATCCAAAAAGAATTTGGCGAAGCCGCGATCATGCGCATGGGTGACGACACCCGCATGGACGTGGAAGTCATCCCCACCGGCAACTTGCTGATCGACCGCGCTCTCGGTGTCGGCGGTGTACCTCGCGGACGGATCATCGAAGTCTTCGGACCAGAATCTTCGGGCAAAACGACTCTCACTCTCACCGTCATCGCGCAGGCACAAAAGCGCGGCGGATTGGCCGCTTTCATCGACGTGGAACATGCGCTCGATCCTCAATACGCTCGTAAACTCGGCGTGAATCTTGACGATCTGCTGGTCTCCCAACCGTCTTCGGGCGAGGAAGCGTTGCAAATCTGCGAAGCCTTGGTGCGCTCGAATGCGATCGACGTCGTCGTGCTCGACTCGGTGGCCGCGCTGGTCACCAAGCAAGAACTCGACGGCGAGATTGGTGATTCCACTGTCGGTGCCCAAGCTCGTTTGATGAGTGCCGCGATGCGCAAGCTCACCAGTTTTATCTCGAAGGCAAAAACCGTGTGCATTTTCACTAACCAGATTCGTGAAAAAATCGGCGTGATGTTCGGCAGCCCCGAAACCACACCCGGCGGACGTGCGTTGAAGTTTTTCTCTTCCGTTCGACTCGATATTCGCCGCATCGGTCAAATCAAATCGTCCGACGGCACCGTGATCGGCAGTCGGACGAAAGTGAAAGTGGTGAAAAACAAAGTGGCACCGCCATTCGCGGAAGCCGAATTCGACATCATGTTCAACGAAGGCATTTCTTCCACTGGTTCCTTGCTCGATCTCGCGTTAGAAATGGAGATCGTGCAAAAACGTGGCAGCTGGTTCAGCTACAACGGCACTCAATTGGCACAAGGCCGCGATGCCTGCAAAGAAATGCTGAAAAATGATCCCGCGCTCTACGCCGATATGGAAGCTCAAGTTCTCGCCAAACTAAGCGAGCCGAAGAAATAAGGAAGTTCAACTAGCAGTGCCCCCCTAGTGTGCGGAGCCATGGCTCGACTTGGGGGCGGCTTCTTGAACCCTGAGTGCGGAACCTTGGTTCCGCCCATGGCTCGGCTTGCCGAGCGGGGGGGCTTTAGTGAATGGTCAGTTGCAGTGGATTTCCTATGCAGTTAGCCAACCGCAATAGGTAAGTCTCTAAGGCGATCAAACTAGGGAAATGAAGACCATTGGGTGGGAATCATTGTTCACGTATCACGAATGATGAGGTGTCCCCGAGGGACGCGGGTCCTATTGGTGGCTCAACCCCATGACTTCGCTTAGGCTTGTCATGGGCTTTTATGAGTTGTCCCTACTTCGCCGCCTACTTCGCTAAAGCTACGAAGGCCGAGAAGGGCTACGAAGGACAAGCCGCAAGGGACAAAAGAACGCTGGAAAATCCGATGCCATCACGTCCCTCGGGGACGATTGATAAAAGCCCACGACAAGCACGCTCCGTGCGCCGTCGTGGGGATGCGTTCCCCATCCTCTTCTTCGTCCCTCGGGGACGATTCATTCGTATAAGATCATTGCGTGTCTATATTGAGAATCGTTAATTTTTGGAACATGTCATATTTTGGATCACCTTCCCTAACAAATATCGAGAGGACCCCATTCTGCCTCTGCATTATTCTGAGATTAGCTTGTCGTAATCGGAGTGATGCCCGATCCACAGCCAAATCATAGCTCCCTCGTGACGAACTCCTAGAGCACGATACTGGATCCCTGCGCGAACGGACCAATATCTGCCAACTTTTTTGAAGTGTAGTGAGGGGTGAAATGGGTCGGCCTTCAGAAGCAGAAAATTCTCGTCGGCAACGCCTTGAATGCGCGCTGGTAGCTTGTCGTAAGCGTCCCAAAACTTCTTGGTAGCGTGATGGATCAAAGGGTTCAAAGGCTGCGTGTTACGCCTGCGACATACTCTTCGATTCCCTCAGCGGCAAGCTTGTCGAGTTTCCCCGCAGAAATGTCGCGCTCAATCTGCGCATCCCACTCGGCAGCATCGAACGTAGAGAACCATTCGCGAAAAGCAGCCAAGTCATCGCGACTCAATTGTTCCACGGCATGTTCCAGTGATGTTACGGCTTGATTCATGGCGAAAATATAGCGCCAGCAAGCTTACCAAGCAATGCTAATTTTTTTGCATGTTAGGGGATCGGGCTATCAAGCCAGGAAAATGAAGACCTTTGGGAGCGATTCATGGTTCACGTATCACAAGTGATGAGGTGTCCGCGAGGGACACGGTTCCTGTTGGTTGCTTAACCCCATGACTACGCTGACGCATGTCATGGGCTTTTATGAGTTGTCCCTACTTCGCCGCCTACTTCGCTAAAGCTACGAAGGCCGAGAAGGGCTACGAAGGACAAGCCGTAAGGGACAAAAGATCGTTGGGAAATCCGATGCCATCACGTCCCTGTTTTTCTTATTCGTCCCAGCTGCTTGTGGAGTGTTTCAGCCAATAGCCATATTTCTTCGAAATCTTGCCGGAATTTCCGCCACCGGCCAACGAAGGTCCTGTCGCCTCGCGATGGCTCCAGTCGAATGTGTCGTCGCTAGTCCGCTTGAGAATGATCTCCACTACGATCCCGTAGTCCTTGGTTTTAAGATCCCGATAACTTGTTTTCGCTTTGCCTTTTGGTTCTGCATTCCGATCAATTTCCTGCGCCTGGGAGCGAGCTCGCACATTGGGCCAAAATCTCCGAAAGTAGGTGAGCTGTTCGTTGTTGGGATCATTGCCGTTGAGGGAGAGAAACCGAACCTCATCTTCTTTGTCCTTCGATCGTAGGAACAGTTCGTCGAGAAGCGCCTCTGGATAGTCCCCAACATTGCGTTCGTTCTTGTCAGGCTTGCGTAGCGCATCGCAAAGCTCCATCTGCCCATCCTCGAACGCGTAATCAATGGGGCGTTTGCCATACTTGCAACGCGCATCCAAATCCGCGCCATTCTCTACCAGCATTTTTGCCGCGCGCGGCTCATTGTGCACGGCGGCATAGTGTAATGCCGTCCACTGCGTGTCCCAATCCAATGGCACATTGATCGATAGACCCGCTTGCAGAAGCGCTTCGAGCAGCTTGGTGTTGCAGCGTGCGATCGCCCACCGCGCCGACGCGCAAAGAGCGACGTGATCGGAAGGTCGATCATCCTCGGGTTCCTTCTCTACCGCGGGCGTGTCCGTAACGACGGCACTTTTATGAACGACTCCGAAACCATTGCCCTTTTCGTTGACGAAATACTCGACATGCAAATTGATGTTAGGATCTGTGATTCCCAGAGATAGGCCTGTGGTTTTATTGTCCACACTCACGCTGAAATGATCGGACCCAGAGGCATTGAGGAAAACGGCTCCGATCTGCTTAAACGGACCATTGGCATCGCCGAATTCCGTAACGAAAGTTTCGCGGGGATTCGCGTTCATTTTGCGCGCCGTCGCGGTTGAGAGAGGGAAGTTGATCTTTTCCTCGGCTTGTAATGATCCGAGTGTCAGGAACACCCCAGCAAGCATGTGAATTAGATTTTTCATATTCTTAGGCGAACAGCATCATTCGTTCAGGACCAAAGTAGTGATTGATCGCAATCTCCACAAGAATCATATCGTGAAAATTTGTGAGCATTGAGCAGCGGCGATCCGTCTCATCCGTCTGATTTTCCTGATCCGTCTGATCTGTGACAAAAAAGGCAGGGTCTCACACGAAGCCACGAAACTCACGAAGTGAAGAAGATGTTAGATTTTTTTTACGGCCTTAGTATCACTCGGTGCTTGTCAATTTCTGCACGACATTGAAGTCTAGCGCTATGGAAAATTTCACGTCACTCCAAGAGTATTTATTGCTCGAGGATTGGCTTGATCGTTTTGATGAGGATATGCTGAGTATCGGCAGGAAATTATCTCGCGATAAAAAAATACAGGACCTCGCCGCGGAACAAGTCGATGCACAAAGTGTCACAGTGACGGCCTCATGTTTGGCAAAACCAGAAGCGCGATTGGAAATCAATTTTTGGATGTATGCAGGCGAGTGGGATATGGATACATCGTGTTCATGTCACGTGGCGCATTTTTGTGAACATGCCGCGGCTGCTTTATTAGTGCTGGCGCAAAATGAAAATCTTGCACGTTTGCTGGCTGGGCAATCATTGTCGGCGAAACTCCCACAATCGCTTGCACCTGCGAGTTCGTTATTGCGAAAATCTGCTAGTGAAATTCCTACCTTGATCGCAATGCCGACCTTTCGCATCGATGTCTCGCGCGAACCAGTGGAGGGCAAAAATGCCAACATAGTATGTCAGTACTTGGGCGAAAAAAATCCTACGGAATGGGTCATTGCGCGGGCAATGGCGCGTTATGGCGAACATGATTTGCCGCTGTATGGAATCACGCCGTCGCAAGATGAATTGGTCAAGGATTTGCAGGGGAATCCGCAGTTGATTCGTCGTGATCGCGCGTCGGAAATTGTCGCCTGTTCATTACTGCGGGAGATTGGTCTGAGCGCAATTGATTCTTCGCCGATGTTGCGTTTTTTGCATGGCACACAGAAGCAAACATCTGCGCCCGATAATCCATGGTTGCCGTCGCTTCCGCCATCGCTCGCGGCACCTTACTGGCATCAATTCCGGGCGATGCATGTGGAGCGTTTGCAACAGCACGGATGGCAAGTGACATTTACTGATAACGTGGGTCACTACGTGTATGATACGCCGCCCGATGATTGGCGCACGGCACTCGCAGAGGATGAAGGTCAGCAAGGATGGTTTTCGCTTTCGGTTGGTTTTGATGTGGCAGGAAATCATTACGATCTCTTGCCGATTCTGGCGAATTTGTTAGAGGAAGGATTTTTAGAAGAAACCTTAGATCGCCCCGAGAATGGTTTTGTGTTGGCACCTTTACCAGATGGTTCTGCGATCAAAATTCCGATAGGCAGAGTGCGCATGATTCTGCGTCATTTGGTGGCATTGATCGACCCACGTCATCCATCAAGCGCTAAGTTGCATGCGTTAGATGCGGCGGCGCTCTCAGCGGTCAAAGAATTAGGTCTCGATACACCACCATCCTTGATTGAACTGCGCGACAAGATTGAAAATTTTTCTGGCATCTCGGAAACTCCACAGCCAGAAGGGCTCAAGGCCACCATGCGCGATTACCAAGTGCAGGGATTTCGTTGGATGCAATTTCTCGCCGAACACGGACTCCACGGGATTCTTGCCGACGACATGGGCCTAGGGAAAACCATGCAAACGTTAGCACACCTTCTCACCGAGAAAGAATCAGGTCGCAGCAAGGGCCTGCCTTGTCTCGTCGTTGCTCCTACGTCCGTAGTACCAAATTGGCGCAACGAAGCAGCGAAATTCGCACCATCGTTGCGCATTCTCACACTGAGTGGTGCAGATCGATCAAAGTATTTTCGTAGCATTCCCCATGCTGATATAGTGCTCACCTCCTTTGCTTTACTGCAGCGCGATATCGAAAAATTAAGCAAATTTCCTTTCCATCTAGCGATTCTTGATGAGGCACAATACATCAAAAACCCCCGCGCGCAGGTGGCGCAAGCGGCGTGCAAACTCAATGCGCGTCATCGACTCTGCCTCTCGGGAACACCAGTGGAAAATCACCTCGGCGAGCTGTGGAGTTTGATGCGATTTTTGATGCCCGGGTTTCTTGGTAGCGAGAAATCATTCAATGCCAATTTCCGCAAGCCGATCGAAAAACTCGCTGATGTGAATCGGTTCGATGCCTTGAGAAAACGTCTCGCTCCGCTGATCCTACGTCGCACCAAAGATCAAGTGGCGAAAGAGTTGCCACCCAAAACGATCTTAGTTCATTTCATCGAGCTGCACACCGATCAAAAGGATTTGTATGAAACCATCCGCGCCACGATGGACAAACGCGTGCGGGATGCCATCGCCGCGCGCGGCATCGAGCAATCACAAATTCTGTTTCTTGATGCGCTGCTAAAACTCCGACAACTCTGTTGTCATCCCTCGTTATTGCCCGCCGAATTTTCTCATAAAATCACTCACTCGGCGAAACTAGATTTTCTCATCGAGCTCATCGCTACCTTGTTAGAAGAGGGTCGTCGGATTTTACTATTTTCTCAGTTCACCTCGATGCTCGCGATCATCGAACAGCATCTGAAAAAAAGTAACATTGCCTATCTGATTCTCACCGGTGCCTCGAAAGACCGTGGGGCTTTAGTGGATCAATTCCAAACCGGAAAAATCCCGTTATTTTTGATTTCGCTCAAAGCGGGCGGCACCGGTCTCAACCTCACGGCCGCCGATACCGTGATTCACTACGATCCATGGTGGAATCCAGCCGCCGAGGCGCAAGCGACCGATCGTGCGTATCGCATCGGCCAGGACAAACCCGTGTTCGTGCACAAATTACTCTGTGAAAATACCGTGGAGCAGCGCATCCACTTATTACAGCAAGAGAAAGCTGAATTGGCCAATAATCTGCTGTCGCAATCTGACCGCACCGCGCGTCTCGATCCTGCCACGCTGAATGATCTTTTAGCGCCTCTGGAATGATGAGATGAAAGTTTCCATGGGAAATTGATGTATATGTTTGTTCCATGAAACCTACAATCATCGCCGCATTGTTATTTACTCCACTTGCCGCGTTGCATGCAGTGGAATCACCCAAGCCTAACATTATTCTCGTCATGCCTGATGACGTGGGCTACGGCGACTATGCTTGCCTTGGCAATCCTATCATGCAAACGCCCTCCGTGGATGCGTTCAAAAAACAGAGCCTGCTGTTCACGCAGTTTCATGTGAGCCCGACATGCTCGCCGTGTCGTTCGGCGTTGATGAGTGGTCGGCATGAATTCAAAAATGGCGTCACGCACACCATTCTTGAGCGCGAGCGTTTGTCGTTGCAGACATTTACGTTGCCGCAAATGTTAAAGACCGTGGGTTACACCTCGGGCGTTTTTGGCAAATGGCATCTGGGTGATGAAGCCGCCTATCGCCCAGAAAGTCGTGGTTTTGACGAAGTCTATATTCACGGCGGTGGCGGTATTGGTCAAACCTATCCCGGGTCCTGCGGTGATGCGCCGGGCAACACCAACATCAATCCGACACTCTTGCACAATGGCACTTTCGAAAAAACGACGGGTTACTGCACCGATCTCTTTTTTACTCAAGCGCTCAAGTGGATCGACGCAAAGCGCACGGGCAAGCAGCCATTTTTTGCCTACATTCCGCTCAACGCCGCCCACGGTCCGCACGTGGTGCCCGAGCAATACTACAAGCAATATCTCGGCAAGCCAGGGGTTAGCCAAGAAGCCGCAAAATTTTTTGGAATGTTAGAGAACGTCGATAGTAACTTCGGCACCTTGCTTGGCAAGCTCAAGGAGTGGGGGATCGAGGACAACACCTTGGTTATCTATCTTGCTGGCGACAATGGCGGTACCGAAGGCGTGAAAATTTTCAATGCTGGCATGAAGGGCACCAAAGGCACTCCGTATCAGGGCGGCACGCATGCAGCGTGTTTCATGCGCTGGCCAGCGGGAGGCATCAAGGGTGGTGAGGAATGCGCCGCGTTGAGCGCGCACCTCGATCTTTATCCGACTCTCGCCGAGATCACTGGCGCGACGTTTACCGAAGTCATGAAAAAACAAGTCGAGGGTCATAGCCTGTTGCCCTTGATGAAAAATTCAAAAGCCGATTGGATCGATCGCACGCTCGTGCATCACGTCGGTCGCTGGGCGAAAGGGCAAGCGGAGAATGCCAAGTTTAAGAATTGCGCGATCCAGAATTCCCAGTTCACCCTGGTCAACAACGAGGAGCTTTACGACCTCAAAGCCGACCCCGGTGAAAGCAAAAATGTCATCGATGAGCACCCCGAAGTCGTTGCCAAATTACGCGCGAGTTACGAACAATGGTGGACCGAGGTGAAGCCATTGCTGGTCAACGAAGACGTTGCCATCATCCCTAAAATCAATCCATTCCAAGAACTTTACTACAAGCAATTCGGTGGCAGCCCCACGCCCGCCGATCTTAAACGAATGGACCCAGGCCCTTCATCGGGAGCAGGGGACGCCGAAGCAACTCCTAAGAAAAGAAAAGGTAAAGCCGTCAAGTAATCCCATTCATTCCATCAATTTATGAAATACAACATTGCACTAGTCGTTACCTTGCTGCTTGCGCCGATCGTAGCACTACATGCCGCTGAAAAATCCAAGCCTAACATTATTCACATCCACGCCGATGATCATCGCGCTGATGGACTGCATGCACTAGGCAATCCATTGTTGGTCACGCCCAATCTCGATACTCTCGTCGAGCGTGGCATGACCTTCACGCATTGTTACACGATGGGCTCGATGATTGGTGCCGTCTGCACACCGAGTCGCACGATGATGCTCACCGGCCGTTCTTGGCAACGCATTCCCGGTGCGCCAGGAGCAACTGCGAATGCTAAGGAAGCTAACACATTTTTGCCGCGTGTGATGCAAGCCGCAGGCTACCAGACGTGGCATATCGGTAAGTACGGCAACGGCTTTCCTGCCGGATTGAAAGAGTTTGAAACTACGATTAACGACGATGCTCATGGCAACACTCCGGAAACGGATCGCGCACATTGCAGTCAGCGCCTCGCTGATGGCACGATCAAATTTCTCAAATCACGCTCGGCCGCCAAAGAGAGTAAGCCTTTCTATATTTATATCGCGCCACCCGTTCCACACGACCCGCGTTCCGCAGAAGATCAGTTTCACAAACTTTATGATCCCGCTAAAATTCCACTCTCGCCTGCCTTCCTGCCGCTGCATCCTTTCGACAATGGTGAGATGACCGTGCGCGATGAAAAACTAGCGCCGTGGCCTCGTACCGAGGCAGACACCAAGCAGCAAAATGCCGATTACTATGCCTGCGTCACCGGTCTTGATTATCACGTAGGTCGCATCTTTGCGGAATTAATAGCCAGTGGCGAATGGGAAAATACCATCATCATTTTTAGTGCTGATAACGGACTTTCGCTCGGCGAGCACGGCCTTTTTGGAAAACAAAACCTCTATGAGTTCGGCGGTATGCATGTTCCGCTTGTTGTCGCGGGTCCTGGAGTATCCAAGGGGAAAAGTGAGGCATTTGTTTACCTCATGGACTTATTTCCGACCTTTGCGGAATTTGCTGGCGCAACTGTTCCCGCTGGAGTCGATGGCAAAAGTCTCGTGCCGATCCTGAAGGGAAAAGAAACAAAAGTGCGCGACGTGCTCTACACCGGCTATCGTAACTGCCAACGCTCCATTCGCGATGAGCGGTGGAAACTCATCCGCTATCCACTGATTAATAAAACTCAACTCTTCGACCTGAGCGCCGATCCACACGAGTTGACTGATCTCGCCGCAAAGCCTGAGTCGGCGGATAAAATCAAACAGCTCACCACACAGCTCGAAAAAACAAAAAAAGAGTTTGGCGATGCTATCCCATTAGAAGTCGAAAATCCCACGCCAGCAGCATGGAATCCACCTGCTGCAGGGACAGGCGAAGCCAAAAAAGTGAAGAATAAAAAACTGAAGAAGTAAAGCCACTGAGCAGTAGAAACTTCTCATCTCACTAATACTATATTTATAGTTTCAAACCACCAATCATGCACCGATGAAATTCTTGCTCACATTTTCCGCTTTTATATTCACACTCTGCTTTTCTAGTTTCGTAGTTGCGAATCAACCCAACATTGTATTTTTTCTGATTGATGACCTCGCTTATGCAGACGTTGGATTCAATGGCGGCAAGGAGATTCACACGCCAAACATCGACAAGTTAGCGCATGGCGGAACGATCTTAGAATCGCATTACGTCCAGCCTGTTTGCTCGCCCACACGTGCGGCATTCATGACAGGTCGTTATGCTACCAAAACTGGCGTTTATACGATTGTGAGACCGCATGCCCAGTGGGGCTTGCCACTTGGCGAGCGCACCTTGGCGAATGCATTGCATGATGCTGGTTACGAGACCGCGATCACTGGGAAATGGCACCTCGGCGAGTTTAAGCCAGAGTATCTCCCTACGGCTCGCGGGTTTGACCATCAATACGGTCATTACTTCGGCGCCATCGATTATTTTACCCACGTCCGCGATCAATCGCAGGACTGGTATCGCGATGACAAACCGCTAAAGGAAGAAGGTTACAGTACTCATTTGGTTGCAAAAGAAGCATGCAAAATCATCGCCGGAAAAAATAAAGATAAGCCGCTATTTCTTTATGTGCCATTCAATGGAGTGCATTCTCCCATGCAAGTTCCTGATAGTTACCTGAAGCCGTACAACAATATTAGTGGTGCTAGACTCAAACTTGCTGGCATGCTAGCGGCCGTGGATGAAGCCATCGGTCAAATCGTGACTGCGCTAGAAAATTCTGGTCAACGCGAGAATACGCTGATCATTTTTTCTAGCGATAACGGCGGCCCTAAGCCAGGAATCAATACCCCATTGCGCGGCTTTAAAGGTTCCACCCTTGAGGGCGGAGTGCGCGCCTGCGCTTTCGCAAATTGGCCAGGACATATTCCCGCCGCAGTTACCATCAAAGAACCCATGCACATGATCGACTGGTATCCCACGTTGGTAAAACTCGCCAATGGCAAACTCGAGCAAAAACTCCCCATCGATGGTCGCGATGTGTGGCCTATGCTGACCAAAGGAGAAAAATCACCACACGATGCGATTCTCTGCGTGCAAGCACCGACCCATGCTGCCCTGCGCATGGGTGACTGGAAATTGCAGATGAATTCTTCTGCGGATGATAGCGAAGAGTCTGAAGAAGCCACTCCCAAAAAGAAAGCCAAAGCGAAAGCACAGCCAAACACCATAGAACTCTACAACCTCGCTATTGACATTGGCGAAAAAACCAACCTCGCCAATCAAGAACCTGAGCGTGTCGCCACCATGCGCGCCAAACTAACAGAAATGCTAAAAGACGCCGTCCAGCCTGGTCATGTAGGAAAAGAAGTTGTCGCCCCGAAATAATAGAAAGTGGCGGAGGCGTCTTGCCTCCTTGCCTTCAACGATCAATGAGAATCTAACGGTTCTGTCTCGTGGATGCGACCGTAGTTCACTTCGAGACGTCCATCTGGGTGGTCGGTATAGATCTCGACGAAGCGGTGACCGAAGCGGACGTCGCTGGCGATGTAACCCATCTGACTCTGAACGGGAGCTTGGATGACCGTATCGATGCAGACAATGGAAGTCATAAAACGAGTGGCGGAGGCTACGAGTTGTTGTTGAGAAACACCGTGCAGGGGACTTGTTTCATCGATGATATGGCGGATCGTGACCGCTGATGGGAAGATGATCAATCGGTCAAACTCTAACTTGAGCGGATAAAATCGACGGGCTCCTTCGTCATCATCGATAAGCTCTTTGCGGACGATCATCATACGAAATTCCGCTTCGACCATCGCCTGATGATGAAGATTGGCAACACGGATTTGCAGCGTTGGCTTTCCGTTATAGGTGGAGATCACCATCGTTTCGCTAAAAAGTAATCGCGCACTCGGACGAGAAAAACGCACGAAGATCAGGCCCGTAACCACAGCGGTGAAAAACATGCCGACTACGATTTCAATCGTGGTGACAATATCTCCATAGATATTTGCTGGATAGAGATGCCCGAAGCCCACAGTGGAAAGCGTTTGCACGCTGTAAAAAAATGCACTGGAAAAAGAGCCGGGCTGCATTTCTGCGATGCAAGAGCCATCGGCAAGATAGGCGATGGCGAACAAAACATTCAGCAGAAGATAGATCGACAGTACCGCAACGGCGAAGCGAGGCCAGCTCAATGCAAGGATCGTCCGATAAAGGTCACGTAATCCCGGCTTTACCGAATTGGTGCGCACAAACTGGATTTTACCAGCTAGCAATTCGACTTTAGAAAGATGCTTTTTCTTGAACACGAAACTGTTTACCTGATTTCACGCGATGGTGTCGATTCTCAAATCAGATCAGTGATGTCTTCTCGTTAGGGTGAATCCGATATCCCCAATTCTTTCAGACTATACCCTAGGGCCTGAAAATAACGATTCAATTCGCTGCAGGTATTTTTTGGTAGATTTACATATCCTGACGAATATTTACTTCCATGGATCGGGTAAATGAATTTCCCGTGGTCATAAGGAATCAAAAATTCTGATGTGTCTGGCATCACAATGGCTATTTTTATATGTCCACCGCACTCATGAAATAATCCTGATGCTCGTTGATGCCACGATAGCATAAAATGGCTGAGTAAGTGATCGATTTCCGTGCGATCTGTTAGAGTGATTGTAGGTGTTCTTTCGATGAAAATACCATCTGATCCCAGTTGAGGAGTTAGAGATAACTTCACTTGCGTGGCATTGCTAATCGCTGAGCTGAGGCGCTGATTATGGTAATCTATGGGGCGATGTTTCAAATATCCTACAAAGAGATACACGAAAAATCCGAGTAGCAAAAATAATCCCACGGATTTAATGAGGCGATTTTTCTTCATGATAATGTTGGGTTGTATTAGGGGTTTTTCATGCTAAAACATAGCAACACCCAAGTTACCATTTCACGTTTGGTTGATCAGGGTCTCTTGATTCATAAGTCCGCAGATCCACCGATTTAAGCATTCTATAGGAAATATAAAGAATCACGAATGTGCCTAACAATCCAAAAAATATAGCTCCTGACAAATGCCAGAATCGGCCATCGAAATGCCGATCAACAACCGGAAGCATGGCCCATTTGTATAGACCTACTGAGCCAATAATGGCATAAACGAAGGGAAATAATGCGAATCCACCGATGAAACAACCTGCAGGTGTACTTTGGGTGGGAGTAGGCATGTAAGGTTTATTCTGTTCTTATTTTTTAACAAATGATAATTACCAATATTTTGGATAGTTCGTTTTGCGAGTCATGTTATTGTAAACTAACGCAATTAAAACTATGATTATAGTACCTACCAATGTCGGAAATAAAAGAAATTGCCATGATGGATGAGTTAAAAAAATGATCACAGGGTTGGAACCCGCCGGTGGATGAACGGTGCGAGTCAACATCATCAATGCAATTGCCGTGCCTAGAGCGAGAGCGACAGACCACCACTGATAACCAAAAACTTTCAGAAAAACCAAGCCAACCAGAGAGCTAAGAAAATGACCAATGATGACATTTCTGGGTTGAGAGAAAGGTACATCAGGATAACCAAACACTAGCACGCATGAAGCGCCAAATGAACCTAACAATAATGAAGTGGAAAAAACATCCGTGAGCCTTGCCACCAAAGCTATTGTTAGAAAGCCACCAAGCCAGGCCAGTGCGATCGCTTTACTTTTCGGTGCGGGCGGCAGCGGGCTACCATCACCTTTGAATTTTTGAATGAATGACATATGCAGTTGTGTTTCTAAAATTACTCAACGGCAGATGATAGTCTTCAGCGCCCCGTTCGTCTATAAAGAAGTGGTGACCTCAGATGAGGCTGCGCCTTCCGATAGTTTTTGGTATTGCTCAGTACCCTTCAGAAGATCATCTGCCGTTCCGAAAAACATGATGCACGCGGATTATCTTTCGAAGCCTTTTCTCTCCTAGTCAGCGTGGGCGGTCGATGCTGTATTGTTGGTCTGTTTTACAATACCAATCGGGCACGGCCATGCGGCCGATCGGGTGATAAAGATCGGTTCTAATTCGTGAGGTGGCGGCATCAAAATATTCGTCTTGCACCTGTACCCGGGTCACGATGCCGATCACTAAACGATTTCCAGAAATTTCCAAAATATCATGCACCTTGCACTCCAATGCTGCGGGAGCTAGGGCGATGCGTGGTGGAGCGACAGTGCTCGAAGCGATGGTGACTAAGCCTGTGTGCTCTATTTCGCTCTCACCATAGGCCAGCGACGCAGAGGTGCGCACCATTACCTCACCGAGCGCTTCATTGACCATATTGATCACAAATTCGCCCGTACGTTTGCAATTCAGCGCGGTATCTTTTGGTGAGCCGTCATCGCGATTCCCCGGTGCAAAAACTACCATCGGTGGTTCATCGCCGAACACATTAAAAAAAGAAAACGGCGCGGCATTGACGGTGCCATTTTCATTCAGTGTCGTCACCCAGGCGATAGGACGCGGTGTCACCAGTGCGGCGAGAATCGGATAGGCTTTTTCTGCGTAGGTGGTGAGAAGATCAAGTTCCATAAATATATTCTGACAAAAAAGAGAAGGGGCGCCGTTTCCCTGTAAGCCGGATTCTGTCCCAGCGACCTCTCGGTCACCATCGGCAATCATTTCTCTCCCTACTTGCGTAGGACCTTACTTGCGTAAAGTGCGACTATTACCCGGAGAAAAGAGCGGGTCGCTCTCCCCTGTTCTGTCTAGCACCACGTGGGGTTTGCCCTGCCACCTATGTTACCATCGGCGCGGTGGTCTCTTACACCACCATTTCAACCTTACCTGATCTCAGCTTGCGCTGAGCCATCGGCGGTATATTTTCTGCGGCACTTTCCATCAAGAATCTCTCACGATTTTCCTGTCCTCACTTTTCACGAGGCACGCTACCCTACGGTGTCCGGACTTTCCTCAGCCTGTCTTGCGACAAACTGCGATCACCCAGGAAACGGCGAGGAGAACGTAACAATGATTTGGAAGAGAAGCGAGGATTAATTCGACGAGAAAATTTATGGTGCTTTTTTAAACTGATTTTTATAAAAAGTACAAATATATTGAGGCTATTATTGCTTGATGACTCCTTGGAAACTTGCCAGTCTCTGCCTTCCATGAATCATAAAAACAACCGAACTGCGGGTGTCCTACTTCCTGCCTTTTCCCCCCGTCGGGCAGGTGACTTAGGCATCGGTGATGCACGCGCGATGAGCGAATGGATCGAGTGGGCTGCCGATCACGAAGTCGGATTTTTACAGCTATTGCCGATCAATGAAACGGGTGCTGATGACAGTCCTTATAATGCAATTTCCTCGGTGGCATTAGAGCCGTTATATCTGACGATGGAAGTGGATGATATTCCGGGTCTGCGCGAAGAAGAACTCACGCAGGCACGCACTGATCTTGGGCCAGCGGTGCTCGATGGTCGCTTGGTAGAATATTCTAGTGTCCGCGCGAAAAAGCGTGAGTTATTGCAGCTCTGTTTTCCGCGATTTTTGAGTGGTGATTTTGCTGCCGAACGCGAGGAATTTCGCGCCTTTCAGAATCAAGAAGCTAGTTGGCTAAACGACTACGCGATGTTCCGTTGGTTGATGGATCGCGATGGTGGCAGAGAGACATGGGATTTGTGGCCCGCAGAGTTTAATGAACCAGCAAAAGCTCGCGAGTATTTTCAGCGAGAGCGCACCAAACGTGGCGATGCCGTCATGAAAGAACTGACATACTACGCTTGGGTGCAATGGCTTTGCTTCCGTCAGTGGCGTGCTGTGAGAGCATTAGGAGACGCTAAAAACGTCAAGCTCATGGGCGACATTCCCATTGGTATTTCCTATTACTCTGCTGATGTATTTTTTCAACGTGATCAATTCGATCTCGAATGGTGCGGCGGCGCCCCGCCCGAGACAATGTTCAAGCATGATCGCTTTATACAGCGCTGGGGGCAAAACTGGGGAATTCCTCTTTACCGCTGGGATCTCATGGAGCAACAAGGATACCCGTGGTGGAAACAACGCATTCGCAAACTAACGGAAATTTTTCACATTTTCCGGATTGATCACATCCTTGGATTCTATCGGATTTACGCCTTCCCATGGCGCCCACAACGCAATGAGGAATTTTTGGATATGACCATTGATGAGGCGCGCGAACGCACGGGTGGCCGTGTGCCGCAGTGGGCATGGAGACCCGATGATACTGCTGAAAATAAAGCGGCAAACTGTGCCGATGGCGACCGCCGTCTGCGCGCTATTATCGAAGCAGCGGGCGACGGGGAAGTAGTCGGCGAGGATCTCGGCTGCGTTCCTGAATATGTAAGGCCGCATTTGGAATCGCTGGGCATTGCAGGATTCCGCATTCCACATTGGGATTCTCACGATGATCACGTTGTTCCTGGAAGCGAGTTGCCCGCTTGTTCTTTTGCCACCTATGCCACGCATGATCACGATACCCTAGCAGCTCTGTGGGAAGGATTTCGTCTTGCGGCGATAGGGCAATCCGAAGAGCCCGATCAAGAAGAATTAGGAAAATGGAATGTGCGTATGATGTCAGAGTTCGGAGATATAAAAATCACCGAAGATAAGATACCTCTCTTCACTCATGAAGTGCAGTGGAAATTGTTGGATGGTTTGCTTGCATCCCGCTCACGTTATGCGGCATTGATGATCACTGATTTGTACGGAATGAGTGACCGTTATAACAAGCCTGGCACGGTGGGTGGGGAAAATTGGCGCTTCCGCCTGCCTTTCTCGCTTGAAGATACCTACAAAGATGTCACTCTCCTTGCTGAAGCGGCGCATTTACGCAAGTCGATCCGCAAGTTTCATCGCTCTCCCGCAGCCCCCGCTGCAGAAGAATAAGCGCAAATCCAACAAAATATATCCCATGAATTCACACAACGTAACGAAACCCAAATTGTCGTTCTGGCAGATTTGGAACATGTCTTTTGGCTTTTTCGGTATCCAATTTGGTTGGGGGCTGCAAATGGGCAACATGTCGGCCATCTATCAATTTCTCGGTGCCGAGGAATCACAGTTAGCTTATCTTTGGCTCGCCGCGCCACTCACAGGTTTTTTGGTGCAACCAATCATTGGCTACTATAGTGATCGTACTTGGACGAAGCTAGGCCGGCGCAGGCCGTATTTTTTGATCGGTGCGATACTCGCCTCGATTTCTTTAGTCTTAATGCCTCATTGTTCTGCACTGTGGATGGCTGCTGGATTATTATGGATCTTGGATGCCTCAGTGAATATCAGCATGGAGCCATTTCGCGCTTTTGTGGGTGATAAACTTCCACCGTCACAGCGCAATGTTGGATTCGCGATGCAAAGTTTGCTGATCGGGGCAGGGGCGGTGATCGCATCTGCGTTGCCATTTATTTTGAAAGAATTTTTTGGTGTAAGTAGTGAAGCAAGTGCTACTAGCGCCATTCCGCAAACGGTGCATGTTGCCTTTCATCTAGGGGCTGCTGTATTCTTTTTGGCCGTGCTCTATACGGTAATCATGTCGAAGGAGGACCCGCCGGAAAGCATGGAAGAATTTCAGCAAATGAAAGCGCATGGGGCGGGGGTTGGCCATGCATTCCGCGAAATCATCCTCGGTGTGAGAGAGATGCCTGGTCAAATGGTGCGACTTTCGGTGGTGCAATTTTTTACGTGGTTTGCACTTTTTTGCATGTGGATCTATTTCTCTCCCGCAGTTGGCAAAAAAATATTTCACGGAGAACCGCTAGGTGAGCACAAAAAATCGATCAATGAAAAACTCACGCAGTCGAGCAATGAGGCGCTGCTAGATCAATCATACCGCGTGGCGATTTCCTACGATGCATGGAAGAAAAGTCGTGCTGAAAACCAAGCTGCTAGCACCGAACCATTTAGCGGAAAACTGATGCGGATGTTCGGGCTCAAAGCAGCAGCGGCGGCAACAAACGCTGTCAGCGCAGAAGACATCATCGGCTTGATTGATCCGCCGGCAAGCGTGGTGATTAATGAAAAGCAAGCGACAATGACAAGTGAGGAAAAAGCCAAAAACCCATTGGTCCAGACCATTGCCGTGGCGTTGATGGACAATCCTAACCGGAAAGAAGCTGCCGAAAAAATCTTAGAACGTTTGACCTTGGCAAGAAATTACCAGGCGGGAACATCGTGGGCCGGCGTTTGTTTCTCGATCTATAACCTAGTCGCTTTTGTCTTCGCTTTCGCTCTATTAGCCATCGCTGCAAAAGTCTCCGCGCGCAGTATTCATATCGTTAGCTTGGCGCTTGGCGCTGCTGGCCTGATCTCTGCCGCCTTGGCTACCAGCGCCACTCCCTTATTGCTCTCAATGGTAGGTGTTGGCATTGCCTGGGCTTCGATTTTGTCCATGCCATACGCCATGCTTGCCAATGTCGTCGACCCCAAGCGCATGGGTTTTTTCATGGGTGTTTTTAATTTGTTCATCGTGATTCCCCAAATCATCGCCGCAGTGGCGTTAGGAAAATTGGTGGAATCATTCCTCAACAATGATTCGATGAATGCCGTGCTCATGGGCGGTATTTCTCTTGCTATTGCGTCTTTCTTTTGTTTCTTTGTTAAAAAGCAAGATACAAAATAGTGCAAATAATTTCATATGATCAAACGCGTCCGATTAATAGATGTAGCTGAAAAAGCAGGTGTGGCGGTCAATACAGCATCGACCATTCTTAACAAGCGCCCTAATTCTTGGGCCTCGAAAGAAACCGAAGCACGCGTATTCTCAGCGGCAGCAGAACTATGCTATCGACCTAACAAAACGGCACAAGCCCTTCGCTCTGGGCGATTTCTCACGATTGGACTGGTAATCCAAGATCTTACGAATCCATTTTTCTGCACGATTGCTGATGAATTAGAAGCAGCAGTAGAAGCGCGTGGCTATTCATTGTTAGTGGAAAATTGCCGGTCGTCTCAAGTGCGCGAGCAGCAAATCTTCGCCGACATCGAAGATCTCAATGTCGATGGCACAGTGCTGTGGTTGAGCGACAACGAATTATTCCGCGAAAAACTAGCGCAAAAATATGCAAGCGGTTCACCGATGGTGGTTCTAGGCAATGGTGTGCCTGAAGTTCCGATTCCCTGCGATGCTGTTTTGAGTGATTTTACTCAAGGCTTGCAAGATGCGATTGACGCTCTGTGTGCACTGGGTCATCAGCGCTTTGCCTTTCTTAGTGCCCATGCAGATGGCACCTACGATGGTTCTCGTGCCCTGCTATTTCAACAAATGTTAGCGGCAAAAGGCATCCAGTCCTCAGCCGTGAATCTACTTCGCAGCGGTCATACTGCCGATGCTGCCTTTATCGGATTTCAACAATTTTTGAGCAAGGCATCCGGCCCGCTGCCCACCGCGTTAATCGCGATGAATGATATCGCTGCCATCGGTGCCATGCGCGCCGCGAAAGAATTCGGATTAAAAATCCCTGATGATATTTCCATCGTGGGCGTCGATGATATTCCGCTCTGCGCCTACTTGCCCATCACGCTTAGCTCTATTCGCCAACGTTATAAAATGATCACTCAGGCAGCAGCCGAATTATTGATTTCTCGCATCACTGATGCAAGGGACGTTGATCTATCCAATCCAAGGCAAGTCATTTGCCCGACCATCTACACCGCCCGCGAAAGTGTGGGCCCCGCGAAATAATCGGACGCCAAAAAAATCCGATTTGATGCTTGCACAGCAACGTGGAATTGCACAATATTAGCGCCGCATCCACACACACGATGCCGCTGTAGCTCAGGGGTAGAGCAATTCATTCGTAATGAATAGGTCGTCGGTTCAATTCCGACCAGCGGCTCCATCGCATTCTGTTTCCATGCCTGATTTAAGCTACGAAGTTGCCGCATATTCTCGCGGGAAAAATATCGTCTGCGGCATTGATGAAGCAGGTCGCGGTCCGCTGGCTGGTCCCGTTTCTGTGGCTGCGGTGATTTTGCCACGGGACTTTTCTCTCGCTGATCTGGACGACTCAAAAAAAATCAGCGCGAAAAAACGCGATGTGCTCTATGAAAAATTGCTAGGCGATCCAGGCGTTCTATGGGCTCAGGTATTCGCCGATGCGCAGGAAATTGATAAAAAAAACATCCTCCGCGCCACTCACGACTCGATGGCAGCAGCGGTGCTGGCATTGCAACAAAAATATCGTTTAGAGATCGACTACTGCCTTATTGATGGGTTGCCCGTGAAAAATTTCCCTTTTTCTCATGAAGGAATTGTCAAAGGTGATGGCAAATCACTGTCTATTGCTGCGGCTAGTATCATCGCGAAAGTATCGCGCGACAGGGTGATGTTAGAATATGCGCAGGAGTTTCCTCATTATGGCTTTGAAAAACACATGGGCTATGGTACAAAGCGCCACGTCAACGCGTTAGAAAAATATGGCCCTTGTCGCATACATCGTCGGTCGTTTCAGCCGGTATCTCAACTCACCTTCCCATTTGATTCATAAAAATGGCGAGGCATGGACGCGATATGAACTAGGAGAATACGGCGAACGCGTCGCTTGTGATTGGCTGCGTGCGCAAGGAGCTAAGGTTCTTTATCGAAATTTCAGCGCACCTCAAGGCGGTGAAGTAGACATCGTAGCGCGGCACAAAGATCTGCTGCTTTTTGTTGAGGTGAAATCACGTCGCACTGGCGGAATCGGTCGCCCGCTGGATGCTGTGGACCGAGCAAAACAAGAATTGATCGAACGCGGCGCGAATTACTGGCTGAAATTACTGAAAACACGGCGCGTCCCATGGCGCTTTGATGTGATCGAAGTTTATATCGAAGAAGGAGAAATCCCCCGTGTGAATCAAGTAATCAATGCGTTTTGATGATGTTTTTTTGCAATCTTTAAAAAATTGCCATGCGCAGGCTTGCCAAGTGGCAGGAAGATTTGCACAATAGCCGCGCAAGACAATTTCCTGCCAATAAAACTACCACAAGAATATGCCCGAGATTACAGATAAAGAACTGCCACAAAGTGTCAAAGGATTTTGGCTCAAAGCGCTGAGCGCTGTCGAAGTAAAAAATCATGCGTATGCAGTTACCTTGCTTCAAGCGATATTAAAAGAGAATCCAGGATTTTTAGTTGGTCGTGAGTTATTGCGCAAATGTGAAAGCATCATCACCGGTGGACCAAAGAAGAAACAGAAAATTTTCGGTCTAGATACCGGCGGCGCTCCCGGAATGAAAGTCCAGAGCACCGCCAAAAAAGACCCTGCAGCTGCAGTGGTGATGATTGAAAAAGAAATAGAAAAAGACCCATACAACGTGGGTTACAATGATCTTCTCCATGATTGTTTCGTCAAATTGGAGCTTTTTGATAGTGCTGCTTTTGCCTTAGAGACCCTGCGCAAGGGGCATCCTGACAACGTCAAGATGATGCACAAGCTGGCGCAATTTTACGTTTCGCGGAACAAACCAGATACTGCTACCGATGTATTCAATGACATCCTCAAGCATGATCCCACCGATGGCGCGGCGATCAAAGGTGCCAAGGACTGTTCGGCACAGCACTCGATGCAACGCCAAAAATGGGACGAAAATACCGATGTGCGTGATTTGAGAAAAGATCAAAGCGAAGTGGAAAATTTGGAGTCAGCATCGCGAACCGGTATGACCACCGATCAGATGTTAGAAAAACGTGATCGTTTGATTGGGCGCTACAATGAGGATCCTAATAACTTGCATAATGCCAAAGAACTGGCTGGCGTATTTGAACACCTAGAGGACTGGGAAAATGCGACAACGTTCTATACTTGGGCGCATAGCCTTAGCAATGGCGACGTTGCTTTATTGGCAAAATCACGGCAAATGTCGGATAAATTTATCGCCACCCAGATGGCTGCCTTAGAAAAAGCAGTAGAAGAAGATCCAGATAATGCCGAGCTGCGTGCGCAATTGGATGAAGTGCTCTCCAGTCGCTCTGCGGAAATGGTAGTCAATGCTAAACAACGAGTGGACGAGAACCCTACCGACCCGCAACTGCGATTCGAGCTTGGCAAAGCCCTCTACAATTCAGGTGACTACAGCGCTGCAATTCCTCACTTGCAACAAGCTACTCGTAATCCTTACATCCGCACCAAAGTGCTGCTGCTATTAGGTCGCACTTTCAAAGCGAAGCAAATGTTTGACCTTGCCATCAAGCAGCTCAGCGATGCTCTCGCGGATTTGACTGCCATGGATAGCACGAAGAAAGAAGTTCTTTACGAAAAAGGCCTGATTCATAATGAAATGGGCAATAAAGAGGCAGCATTGGAGTGTTACAAGCAGATTTATGAAGTGGACTACGGCTATCGTGATGTAGCACAGCGCGTCGAATCTTCTTACGGATCATGATTTTTTGCCCATTCGAGGCGGATATCACTCAGGGGTTGACAAGTCAGCTCCGAGGCTCCACGTTCACGCAGAGATTGGATAATTACGAATGATTTTTAAAAGTTTATGTAGGCATGCAGGTATTGGAGCGAACTCTTACTTGATCGACACCGGCAAGGCCAAAATTGTGTTAGATTCGGGGATGCACCCGAAACATGAAGGCGAAGAGGCTACCCCGCATTTTGAATTTGTGGAAGATGGCACTGTAGATGCCGCTGTGCTCACTCACGCGCATCTCGATCATACGGGAACGGTGCCGTTGTTACTGCGCCGCCATCCCAAGGCGCCGATTTTCATGACTCCCGCCACGGCAGACCTCGCCACTGCGATGTTGCATAACTCGGTCAACGTGATGACCAGCAAACGTGTGGAGTTGGGTATTACTGACTATCCATTTTTCACCCACGAAGAATTAGAACAATTAGAGCCTCGTTTCGAACAACGCGGCTATGAAAAATCCTTCGACATGGATCCGCAAGGAACAGTAAGTGGCATGTTTCACGATGCAGGCCATATTCTTGGCTCGGTAGCAATCACCATCACCGCAGAAGGGAAACGCATTCTTTATACCGGCGATTTGAATTTCTCTGGTCACACTCTATTAAAAGGCGCGTTGCTCCCAACCGTTCCAGTGGATGTTTTGATCATCGAAACCACACGCGGAGCTCAACAACGTCGCTTGGATTACACGCGCGAGGCAGAAGAAATGCGTTTAGCAGAATCAATCCGTGATGTGTTGGATCGTCGTGGCTCGGTGCTCGTTCCAGTCTTTGCGATTGGTAAAACGCAAGAGTTGCTAACGATGCTGCATCAATTTAAGAGCAAAAAATTGATCCCTCGCAAAACTCCTATTTATATCGGCGGATTGAGCACGAAAATGACGATGATTTATGATCGACATCTGAAAGGATCACGTCGTAATTTCCCTGATTTCCAAATCCTCGAGGACATGAAATTAGAAGTCGGTTCGCGCAAACGCAAAGGACCGATCCCGTTGAATCCAGGCTGCATCTACGCGCTATCTAGCGGCATGATGTCGGAAAATACCGTCTCCAACACTTTCGCGGCGCAAGGATTTATCGAGAACAAAAAGAACGCCATTTTCTTCGTTGGTTATACCGATTCTGCTACTCCCGGAGCACGCATCAAAGCTGCCAAAAAAGGCGATCTGATCAAGCTCGATGACCGCTTACCCGCTGTGCCGATGCTGTGTGATAAAGATGATTTCGATTTTTCTGGTCATGCCACGCGCGATGAATTGTTAGAATACATCATCAAGGTGAATCCTAAGAAAACATTTCTCGTCCACGGAGATGATGATGCGGTGGCTTGGTTCCAGCAGCAATTGAAAGAAAAGCTGCCCAGCACCGAAGCCATCGTCCCTGAGCCTGGCCGCGATTACGAACTGTAATAATCTGGGCTGTTGCGACAACGCTGCTATTGCTCTTGTCAATCGCTAGTTTTGCTAGTTGATTGGTGGTGACATCACCGAATTCACACCCATGAAATCGTCACTCCGTAGTTTTTTTTCCCTCTTGCTGATCGCTGTTGTGGCTTTTTTTGCTGTGTCCGCTTGGCGCATGTGGCAAAATGGTCGCTCTCCTTGGGAGGTGTTTTTTCCGAAAAACTCACATCGCCCGGAATCATTTACCTTGCCAGATAAGCCACCATTGGAACTGGCCGATGTGGAGTTGCTTTCGCGCTTGAATGACGAATATGCCAGACTCACGCAAGCAGTAGTTCCCTCGGTTGTCAGTATTGATACGGCAGGTGTGCGCGAAGAAATGCTCCGCGATGTGTGGGGCCGCTCGCAAGTGCGTCGCCAGATGACACAAGGGCAGGGGTCAGGGGTGATTGTCACCAAAGAAGGGCACGTAGTCACCAACCAACACGTGATTGCAGGTCAGCAACAAATTCAAATCACCTTGCATGATGGAAAATCGTATCCTGCTACGTTGATCGGTGAGGATTCATTGCTTGACATCGCGGTTCTGAAAATTAATGGAGATGGACCATTTGTACCGTTAAAATTGGGCGATTCAGCGAACGTAAAAGTTGGTCAAATTGTCTTTGCGGTTGGCAATCCTTTTGGGCTGAACGAAACCGTGACGCAAGGCATCATCAGTGCTAAGGAACGATCAATCTCCGATCAGCAGCGCGATCTCTTTCAAACGGACGCTGCCATTAACCCTGGCAATTCGGGTGGTCCACTGGTGAATTTGCAAGGTGAGATCGTAGGTATCAATGCGGCAATTTTTTCTCCCGACAAAGAAAACCCTGGATTCCGCGGTGTTGGATTTTCAATCCCATCCAACGATGTGAAAGAGACACTAAAACAAATCCTCGAAAAAGGGCGCCCTGTTCATGGCTATCTCGGGGTGCAAATGCGCGCACTCGATTCTCGTGTGCGCCAAGCAATCGGATATGACCAAGAAATCGGTTGCCTTGTGCTCGATGTACAAAAGGATTCTCCTGCCAGTCTAGCAGGATTGAAACCACGCGACGTGATCATCGAATACAATGGAAAACCGATTGAATCATCGAACCAACTATTTACGATGGTTCAACGCACAAACATCGGCGATGAAGTTCCGTTAAAAGTCTGGCGCGCGGGAGAAATCATCACTCTGAAGGTGACAATTGCCGAAAATAAGATGGCGAGTGCTATGCAGTCGGTACTCGAAGCGGCACAACCGCAGGAGCCAATGGATATCATTCGTAATTTTGGCATCTTAGTACGTTCTTTCACGGTGTTAGAGAAAAGCCGTGGACTGAATGGTGTATTGGTCACAGAAGTGGATCCGCGTGGCTTTGCTGCTTCGCAAATTCAAGTGAACGATATCATCATCGCAGTGAATCAAAACACTGTGCAAAACGCCCAAGATTTTTATAAGCAATTTGTAGCCTCTGCCGCGGTGCAGGCCACACAAATTACCTTGGTTCGTGGCAATGTATCGCTCACGGTAACGCTTCAAAGCTTGCCTCCCAAGCCAAAAAAATAATCGATCAATCCATCTCTCCTTGCTTGCGCATTTCCTCAAGAGTGTCGGAAACATCGGGCAATGATTTCCATAACGCGGGCACCATAAATATAGGGCACTGCGCACGCACCGCGAGGGCGATACAATCGCTGGGTCGGGCATCTAACTCGACAATTTTTTTCTCTTGAATTTCATTTTCCGCCTGAAAAATCAATCGAGCATAATATACATCATCAGTCATGCTTACAATCACCACGCGCAATAACTTGCCACCAAATGCCTCCATTGCCATCAAGAACAAATCATGGGTCAGTGGTCGGTCTGGTGCCTGACCAGCAAGCACGGCATTGATCGAATTTCCGATCGCAGGGTCGATGTAAAAAAAGATCACCTTTTTGCCATTGCCCAAAAACACCGCGCATCCCGCTTGGGTGGGCAGTAAGGCAATTGGTTCTACGCGGACTAAATCAGGCATATTGTTACGTGTTCATAACTGACGAATTCTTGGCCACTGCGCAATGTTTTTATTGGTTACGTGATTTTTCATCTTAGCAAAATTACTCGATGCGCAGGCTTGCAGGCTTCTCACCTACCACCACGTGACCAAGATTTTTTCCAGAATCGTCGACGATCAAAAATGTCTGACCCGAAAAAGTATGAATCAATCCGCGACTAGCACCAGCCAAGACACGTTCTTCATGACGCTCCCCATTTGCGTCTAACCGAACAAGATGAATTGGCTTTTGGCGGGAATTGGAAAAGAGCACGGTTACTTGTTTCGTAGTCGGCTTTGTGAACGGCGGACTGACATTCGAAATGGGAATAAAAGTCAATTCCGCCTCGGGCTTAAACGTGCTAATGCCGGGCTCGGTTTCATGAATTGGCGCCATATTTTTCGGCACCAATGAGCGCATCTCGGCTAATTGCGCTGAATGTTCGGCTTTAGGTGCTAGATTATTCCATTCATAGGGGTCTGTTTGAATGTCATAGAGTTCCTCATCTCCGCCTTGGTAGTGAATGTAGCGCCAACGCTCGGTGCTAAGCGCGAAGCTTTCTGGATGGTTAAGATGGGTCACTGCGGCATGCTTCCACGGAGTTGCAGGATCACGTAACAATGGTGTGAGTTTATTACCAGTATTGTTAGCTTTGTCGGGTAGCCCACACAGATCTGTTAGAGTCGGATAGAGATCGACAAGGCCAACAGGTTGTTTGCAGATCGAGCCAGCTACCGTGCCGTCTGGCAGTCCAGGCGCACCTTTTGGGACACGAATGATAAGCGGAACGCGAGCGCAAATTCGCCAAGCAGAGAATTTTTGCCAATGTTCTTTCTCGCCAAGATGCCAACCGTGATCACTCCACAGTACCACGATTGTATTGTCCTTATGTGGGCTGCGTTCTAGTGCATCTAGCACACGGCCCAGCATTGCATCAGCATAATAAATCGATGCTAGATACGCCTGAATACCCTGCTTCCATTGGTTCTGAATTTGGATGTGAGCAAAATATCGATTCCGCGCCAATTTTTGCCCAGCAGGCGGCAAGTCCTCCACATCATCGGCTTTGTAGCCCGGCCCAGGTTGAATGCTTTCTAACGGGAAAGGCTCGAAGTATTTTTTCGGCACAAACCACGGTTCATGCGGACGGTAAATGCCGCAGGCGAGAAAAAATGGTTTGTCGTGCTTGCGTTGAAGTTGTTCGTCGATCCACTTTGTCACCAACCAATCGCCGCCGTATTGCTCATCTGTCACATCCAGCGCGGCCCAATCTGTCTCGCTGTATTGCCACGGACCAGCGCGCGGTAAATTGATTGGTCGATTCGGTGGTTCAAAGGTTTTGGGAAATGGATTGTCGCCCTCTTTCGCTGGGTAGTAATCATCCCACGATGGAGGATCAATGACGTAGTGCAGAATTTTTCCCGATCCTGCGGACCAGTATCCGTTGTTCGAAAAATAGCGTGGCAATAATTCCGCTTGTGGCTGCACTTCGCGTAGCTTCTGCATGTTATCATAAAGCCCCGAGCGATAGGGCGCTAAGCCGCTCATGATTGCAGCGCGCGATGGATTGCAGGAAGCACCCGCGCAGTAAGCATTCGTGAACAACACGCCACTCGCCGCAAGGCGATCCATATTCGGCGTTTTCGTTTGTGGATGACCACCCAAACAACCAATCCAATCGTTGAGATCATCGATCGCGATAAACAACACATTCGGTTTCTTCGCAACTTCAACGGAATTTGCCTGACCGCAAAGAACAAAAAAAGTAAGGAGCGCGGTAAATACTATGTTCATAGGAGTTTTAGTAATTCTGTTTGCATGACATAAAGTTTACTGAGCTCCCATTGTATTTAGTATTTGGAACAGCGGCAGAAAACAGGCCATTAGAATGATAGCTGCATAAATACTTGCAACTACAGCTATCACCCCTAACAAATAAAACGAAGCAGTAAGATTCTTCATGGCCATCGTCGCAATAGCTAGCAGTGGCAACAATCCTGAAAAACCAATGAAAAAATATTTCCCCTGGAATATGAGCTGCGAAATGATTGGCAATTCTGCGTCACCCATCTCGCTAAGTATCATTCTCATCCCCGGCGCCATGATCGCACTAGTTAGTAACGGTCCAATACAAATCGTCACCACGATCATCACCATGGCAAAACGAATCGCTTTACCCATCTGATAAACTCTTCCGTATAGTAACTCGGCTTCAATATCTTTCATATAATTTTGTTAGGTGGCTGGTGCAATTTTTTGAAGAAGTAGTGCTAAGAAAAACGCAATGAATGGCATGCCTGGCAAGAACAAGTCATGAGGTTCATATCCTTTCAGGCTTTCAAGATTCACTACATACAATATGCCGTCAACCAAGGCAATCCCAGCTAGTAAAAGCGATACGCGTGTCGATACGCTGATATTCTTGCGGGCCACGGCATGCCATGTCCACAGCGCAAACGGGATCACGCCGAGCAAACTAGTAAATGGCAAATCCTTGGCAATGATGCTTAGCATCGCTCCACATGTATGAGTAAATATAGGGAAAAATAATAACAAAACGGCAATCAATTTTGTTTTTCCTTCAAGCTCTTTTCTAGATTCATATCTTGCTAACAAGGAAATGCCAGCAATGTAACAACACATGCCAAGCATCGGCCATAATAAGAATATAATCATGTTTCTATCAATCTCATCAACAATGGAATAAATATCCCACCTGTTGTAACTGACCGCAATGTAACCTAATAAATACAAACACGCTCGACAAGAGCCCATCACCCAAATTGCCAAGGGTGTTTTTTTATGAATTAATGTGTAAATGACCACTAGGATCGTGATCATCGCTGCGACAGCAATTTCCATGCTGCCCTCTAGCCACAACAGAAAATAAGCACTGAGAAACAGAGCGATCGCGATCAATAAATAGGTGATTCGACTAAACAAACCCGAGGGAATCGCCCGCTCGGGACGATGCTCTTTGTCCCATACAAAATCCATCCAATCATTCAAAAAATTCCCCGCTATATACAAAAACGCCGCAGCCAAGCAGATGACGTAATATTTATCTGCTCGCTCATTCTCTGGGTAATAACCAAAAATCAACATCATCAACCACACGCTGCACATCACGCTCGGCACATTGGCAATGCGAGAGGTAGCAAGAAGGGCTCGGAGATGAGGATTCATGAGATTACTTAGGAAATACTCAATACTTTGAAAGTATGTCAGGCAAGGATAATCGCCGTCACAGCAAGTTTTCCTGTTAAATTAGCGGCTAATTTTTCGTGCTTTCCTGTTTCGAAACTCTCGCTATAGTCTCGCTCATGCGCTGCACGTTACGCTTCCAAATTTTCGCTGTCATGATTGGTATGGCGGGATTATCTTGCGCACCTACTGCGCAGGCGCAAGCACCGATAACGCCGCCCACGCAGCCTGCTTTTGACCCCTCTGATGTCTATTTCCAAGGCTGGTTTTTCACTCGCGAGGCGGAAACACTGATGAAAGCGGGGCGTCACGCCGAAGCTCTTGAAAAACTTCGCAGCGCACAGAAATTTTTCCAAACGGTGAATAAATTTCACCCCGAATGGAGAAAGGAAATGGTCACTGGCAGACTTGATATCACCACCAAAGACATTGCTAGGGTCCTTCCTTTAGCGCAAGCTGACCAAAAGAAAAACGAAGTCGCAGTTGCCGAACTGGAGGGTGGTGCACGTATCCCGCTCAAACCAATGCCTCTTGTCGAACCAAACAACGATCCGAATGTAGCGATCGCGGATGCTCGTGTGCAGGCCCTAGAAGAAGAAGTAAAACGCTTGCGCAGTGCTCTCGCCTCGCCAGCAAATGGCAACTCGCGCGATGCCGCACGCGCTAGTGATTTGGAAAAACAACGCAACGACTTGAGTGCGCGTTTGAAAGAAAAACAGGCTTCTCTCGACGCCATGCGTGCGCAGCTGGCCAATGTCCCAGTGCAATCAGAAATGGATCGCATGAGCGCACGTATCCGTTCCGTTGAGCAAGAACGTGATGCTATGGCGATGGCGCTCACGGCAAGCCGCGGCGAGCAACTCAATTCTCTAGCAAAAATCAATACTCTTAGCGCCGACCTTCAAGTGATGCGCCAACAAGCTGCTGATTTGGAACGCAATCTCGCTACCGAGCGCAAGGTGTCTAACGAAGTCACCAAAGGTCAGCAGCAGCAATTAAAAGACCTGCAAACAGCTCTCAAACAGAAAGACTCGGAAATCATCGCTGCGAACAATCGAGTGAGCGCCGTGCAAAAAGAACTCGCTGAAACGAAAGAAGCGTTTCAAGAATTACGCAAGGAGCGTGATGATCTGCTTTCCGAGCGCGATCACATGGCAGCGCTGTTAAAGCTAAGTGAAAGCGGTCGCATCCAGCAACTCATCGAGCAAAACATGGGTCTCGCTAAAGAACTACGCGAGGCCAAAGAACGCGTCGCACGGATCGATAAGGACAATAACGATACCAAAGATGAATTGACTGATGCCCTTAGAGATTTGGCCATTACAAAATCGAAAATCATTAGCCTCCAATCCGAAAAACGCGCGCAAGATCAACGGCTTGCTGATTTGGAGATGCAACTCAAAGCGAGCGAAGAATCCATCGCTTCGGGCGAAGGCGCAGTGAATGATGAGGAAGCAGTCGCACTGCGCGATATCATCAAACGTCAACTGCGCGTGCAAGATCGACGCAAAAAGCAAGCTGCGCTATTGTTAGATGCCGCAAAGACCTCTACCGATCCAGAATCACTGGTGACCGAGGCTGTAACGATGATGACTGATGAGGAAATCGCTCTTACCGATGATGAACAAAAAATCATCGAGGACCGTCACGTCGATGGCGAGATTTATTCTCCCTTCCGCAACAGCAAAGAGAAAGTCGGCATTGCGACTAACGACATGCAGGAGCAAATCGAGAACTACACCAAAGCCGCTGTGCGAGCCTTTAGTTCTCAGCGGGTCACTGCCTCGCGCGAGGTGTTAGAAATGATTCTCGATCTTCACCCTGGGCATGTGCCGACGATGACAAAACTAGGCATCGTGGAAATGCGTCTGGATGACCCACTCGCTGCCACTAACATTCTTCGCCGCGCAGTGGAAATGGATGAAAGTCAACCGTTGCCCCATCGCTTATTAGGTCTCGCACTTTATAAAACAGGTGATCTTCCCGCAGCCGAAGCATCATTGCGCCGTGCTACTGAAATCGACCCGAATGACTATGCGGGGCAAACCATTCTTGGTAACACGCTATTCCGCATGAATCGAAATGAAGAAGCAGAAATCGTCTATAAAAAAGCCGTTGAGCTAAATCCTCAATCAATGGAGGCGCTTCATAATCTAGCAGTCCTCTGCCATCGTGCTGGACGAGACAAAGAAGCATGGAGTTACTATCAAAAAGCCTTGGAAAATGGCGCCCAGCCAAACCCCAAACTTGAATCAGAAATCCCCGAAAAAGCCAAACAAGCGATTGAAACCGTGACTACCAAAACGGAGTGATTTGAGTTAGGCATCGTTTACACACGGCGTGCCGTATAAGGTAAATCCTGTGGAGCGCTCGATTTTCACATCAAACATTTTCCCAGCAAAGCGATCAATGTCGCCCTCGAACACGACAATGCGATTTTGGCTCGTGCGACCAGATAAACGTTCTTCTTTGTAACGGGATGTCCCTTCGCAGAGAATTTGCGCCTGCGTGCCGACGAGTTCCGCGTGCTGACGCATGCAGATTTCATTAACAGCAGCTAGCAGAATTTGATTGCGCTCTTCCTTCACATTTTCTTCAAGCTGCCCATCCATCTCCGCCGCTGGTGTATTCCGACGTTTGGAATATCGAAAAATAAATGCATTGGCAAATTCCACCTGCCGCACAGTATCCAATGTCGCTTGAAAATCATCGTCTGTTTCGGTGGGAAAGCCGACGATGATATCGGTGGTGATCGCCAGATCTTTTCGCACAGCTTTCATTTTGTCGCAAATTTCCACAAATTTCTCATGGCGATACGGGCGACGCATCAATTTTAAAATCCGATCCGATCCGCTTTGCATCGGGAAATGAATGTGCGAACACAACTTCGGCAACTCGGCAAATGCATTCACTAGATCGTCACGAAATCCAATCGGATGTGGCGAGACGAAGCGGATACGATCCAAACCTGGCACTTCATGTACCGCTTCTAATAATTGCACAAATGGTGACTTACCGCCGACGATAGGAAACTCTGTGCGACCGTATAGATTGACGATTTGACCTAACAAATTAACCTCGCGCACTCCGCCATCAACCAAGCGTTTTACTTCATCCACCACATCCGCAATCGAGCGACTGCGCTCATGACCACGCGTATCGGGTACGATGCAAAACGAACACCGCATATTGCATCCTTGCATGATTGACACAAAAGCGCTGATCTCGCGTGGCTTAACAAGGTGATCGCGGATGGTGTTTTGTGAACCCGCTTCCTCCTCCACATCGCAGACGTTTTCGCCTTTCATGGCGAGCGCTGGGTTGTCCATACGCGCCTCCATTCTGCGCTTCAAAATTTCATCCACATAGGAAAATACCTTGTGATATTTCTGCGTGCCCACCACTACATCAAGATGCGGGATTTGGGAAAATAATTCACTGCCGCGTGATTGCGCCATGCAGCCCATGAAGCCATAAACAACATGTGGTTTGGTGCGACGAATCTTGCCCATTTTATTCATCTTCCCCAGCGCCTTTTGCTCTGCCTGATCGCGCACGGAACAAGTATTCACAAGAATCGCATCTGCTTCGTGCTCATCGCTGGTCAAGGTGTAACCACCCTCCGAGAACATCCGCGCTACCTGTTCGGTATCGCGTTCGTTCATCTGACAACCATAGGTTTTAAAATAGACTTTCGGCATGTGCTTGGCGCACTCTGCCCCATCATGGCCCATCTGGCAAGCTAGGAGTATGTAGAGAAAGCCGTGTCAATTTTTACAAAGCCTTTACGTTATTGACTGGCGTATTGATTTATGATCATATGTAGATATGAAAAATCGCTTGATGAAATTCTTAGTATTGTTTTTTTCCATTACCGCAGTGAGCGCCTATGTGTGGCATGCCTCGCAGCGTAAGCAAACAACAGCTCTCCAGTCGACTCCTGACAATACAGAGAACGTTGATGGACTGATACTCTCTGGTTCAAAATCAGCGGCAGTATTTCGACAAGAAGATGCAAAAGAATTGTTAGAAGATCGAGGAAACGAAGCACCATTGCCGGCACCCGTTGAAGCATCTGTTATTTCTGATGAGGAAGTGAAAAGAACTCGCGACAACATGCTGCGTTCTTCCAAGTCCGGACTGGTCATGAGCGAAGAAGATGTGCGAAAAATGTTAGAGAAAAGAGCTGAGTCACCGCAAAATCCACCGGGTGCAGGCGAACTAGCCCCCTCAAGCAAATCCATGAGAATCGCAAGCCCTGAAGAAGTAAAAGAGCTTGCTGAAAAGGTGAAGCAGTTGGATCAGCAGCAAAATAAAGATCAACAACAGGAACAAAAATAATGATCTTGAACGCGCTTTATTTTTTCGCGGCACCGCTGTTGAGCTTTGTCATTCTATTGGCAATTTTTTCTCCGTTAGAAAAATATTTTCCCGCTCGTGTGCAGAAGTTTTTTCGCCCTGCATGGTTCACTGATTTATGTTTTTTCTTGGGGCAATACCTCATTTGGGGCGCTCTCGTTTTTGCTGCATTGGCGTTTCTAGCGCCGTGGATCATGGGCCTTGTTCCTGCGTCCTTTCGCTCTATCGTTCACACGCAAGCATGGTGGTTGCAGGCGATTGAAATTATTTTACTTAGTGATTTATTCATCTACTGGGGTCATCGCATCCAGCATCGCGTCCCGTTTCTCTGGCGTTTCCATGCGGTGCATCACAGTGCCGAGCATCTGGACTGGTTAGCCGCACATCGCGAGCATCCACTCGACACCATCTATACGGTTGGACTGATTAACCTGCCTGCATTTTTGTTAGGATTCGATCTCTCGACTTTAGCAGCTTTCACCGCATTTCGAGGAATATGGGCGATCTACATTCATTCCAATGTGCGCTTGCCACTTGGTCCATTACGCATGCTCATCGGCGCTCCTGAACTGCATCACTGGCATCATGCGAAAGAGCGTTTTGCCGGCAATTATGCTAACCTTTCGCCGTTGATGGATTTGCTCTTTGGCACCTATCGACATCCCGATAATGAACCGACCGAGCTCGGTCTTGCTGAACCATTTCCGCGCAGTTACCTAGGGCAACTGATGCATCCACTGATGCCAAAAAAGAAAAAATAAATCGTTAGATCGCAAATCTTGATCTATTGTTGACGATATTCTAACGTTTCTTTTTCAGTGCGGTAGCAATTTTTTCCAATTGCTCGGTATCGGGTGAGAGCTTGTGCTCTTGAGCAAAGGCCGCAAGTTCTTTGGCTCGTTTCGCTGCGTCCAATCCACAAGCCCACCAAAGTTTCGCATCACATTCCGCACAGAACACTAATGGTGCCGCATCACTTTCATCCTGGTGATTGGCGCCGTTCATGCAGCATTCATAAGCAATGCAATGCTTCATGCCAAAAATGTGACCGGTCTCGTGAACTGCGACCTGCAATACTCTGCGCATAAAAATCTGTGCTTCCTTAATCGGATCGCCCATACGAGCAGTGGACCACACACCGACGCGTTCGACGAGTGACGCTTGACCAAAGACAAAATTCCAATTTTTTCCCGGCCATAGATCAATATTGGTAATCGCGAGCACCGCAACGGCATCAGCAGGACGCAAGGGCTTTAGCAATTGATCCAGAATGTAAGTAGTGAGTAACTGTCGTTGTCCCAAGAATGTATTTATACGCTGTGCGGCAGCGGGGAATTTATCGAGCCCCATCGTGGGTAAAAATTTCACGTCTAGGCCAAAAATGATCGCCATAAATTGTTGCAGCGTTTTGATCACCTTTGTTTGCTGCTCCGTGAAGTCTCCGATTTGTAGTAGATACACTTTCGTTCTTTCTGCGGTCGGTCTATTGGGATTAGTCGCGCGATACTCGGCGAAAGTTTGCCCTTGCTCAGGATGGCTTGTTAGCCAATCGTCGGAACCCGGCGTTTTCTTTTTTACGAACAGAGGAAGTATCCACTCCTTCTGCAATTCGTATGCTTGCCAATTGCTTTCGTCATCGCTTGCTGCAAGGAGTCTCCAGCCAAGGATGGATGATGCTCCGCACAATAAACTTAGTTGCAGAAAATGACGACGATGGGTGTTCATGTATTATGTAACGTCTAACGGGTACATATTCTTAGGTCAATTCGTAACCTGAAATTCGCTCTAAGTTTTTTTCGTCTTCATCGTTTAGACCTTTGTGATAAAGTTTTTACTAAATGTATAGTAGTTAAATGATATCACCCAAAAATAACTAATTGAAAAATCTATTATGTCACGCCACAAAAAATACCTCACCGTTGATGAACCAGATCCCACTCTCGATATCTCATCGCTGATCGACGTTTGTTTTCTGCTATTGATTTACTTTATTGTCGCTACGACGATTCAGAAGAGTGAAGTAGACATTGTTCACAATCTTCCTACTAAGAGTAGCATCGATTCTGCCATGCCCTTGATCGAACCGCTATTTCTCAAAGTCGATGCACAGGGAGCCATCTATGCAGGGTCTAGTAATCGGCAACAATTGCTCGATACCGATCCAGAACTTCGTTCACTGCCGCTACTACAGGATGTGTTAAAATTATATGCATCCGGCGCGATCATGGCAGATAAAATACCACTCGTTCAATTATGGGTGGACGATGAAGCAAATCAACAACGTGTGATCGATGTTCTCAATGCTCTCGTTGGGGAAAAAATTCATTCTGTCGCAATTATTGATGTCGCAAGTTAATCTCACCCTCACCAATTTTTAGGAAAATGCTATGCAAACCTTTCCTTAGATGAATTTTCTCTTTGGCAACTTTCTGCATGCTGAAAATCCGCGTCAATCTTTCGTTCTTGTTGAATTTAGATGCTTAGCTCCAAAGCCGATGACAGAACTAAAAACAGTAGGATCGTATCCGGATAGGTAGCCGAAGAACGAGAATAAGCCCGCCATTACAATGTACTGCGCTAACGAAACACCTTGATTGTCAGCCTCACCTGTCAGTGGAGCACCGATGATGAAAAGACCAGAAATGATAATCAAATCTGGCTCATCCGCAGAATCTGTGGGTGGATTGCGGCTCGGGGAGTTCGCCTAGTTGATGGTAAATGGCAATGCTCAAATGCTCGAAGTTCCTATATCCAAAGGCTCTTCTCATCGCGTTACCTGCTTTTAAATTGAACCCTTCTACCATCCCTGAGTGGTATTGTTTTTTGGCTCGAAAATAGTTTAATAGCAAGTCCTGGTGCGCTTGCAGCGTTTTGACGAATTTCTTCATGGGGGCCAGGCGGCTTTTCATGGTCCGGGTACACCATGCTCTCAGATACTTGCGAGTATGGTGCACGCTGATGTATCCCCAGAATACATCGAAACTTTCTTTGATCTGATACGCCCTCACGTTTTTGAGGTTGTAGCTCAGTAGGCCTTTGAGGCGAATTTTTTGATGATCCGTTAGGTTGGTGGCGCGCTTGAGAAAGCAGTAACGGGATTTTTTGAGCACGGGTTCGTAGCCTCGTGCCGCAAGTTCTTTGGTTTCTTGTTTGCGCACTTAATCAACAGCTTCGTTGAGCTTTTTGGCGATGTGAAAGCGGTCTAGTATGTTGAGGGCTTGGGGGAGAATTTCGCGGATGACTTTGAGGTAGGGCCGCCACATGTCGGAGCAGACAAACTTGACGGCGCGCTCAATTGGGATTGAGTGAGTGTCTGGGTGAGCCACTGACTCAAGCCTGCTTCGTTGCGTCTTTGACAACTTCTAACAGGCGGCGCGCTCCGTCATTGATCTGGTAAATGAGGGTCATGTAATGGTTGCCTTTGGTGTAGGCGACTTCATCGATGCCGATGGCCCTGATCTCTTCGAGAACGCGGTGGGCGAGACCGTATTGGACGACCCATTGCACACTGCGAAATACGCTGTCCCAGTTGGCGTGAAATATCTTAGCGCAGTCTTTCCAGCTTAGCAGGCGCGACCATTGGGCGAGGAAGATGCGGAAGTCGTTAGTGAGGTGGTGCTTGCCGCTCGCCCAGGGAATGGCTTCGGTGATGATACGGACGCTGCGACGACAAGCGACGCTGCGCATACGATAGTAGAAGCGCACGGGGATGTTCCAGAGGGGAATGTAGTCGAATGAGCGATCTGAGGGGGGAGGTGTCGTAGGTGGGACTGGATTTGCCGCAAGAGCATTTGGCACGGTTGTTTTTGCGTGGCTCGATGGTGACTTTGATGAGCTTATTTTCCTACAATGATGCTTTTTACCCACAGATTTTGCGGAAGAGGCCGATGTTTGTATTGATGTGCTTACTGACGACCGCGATGTGCGGGCCTTTGCTCAATTGGTCGTTGAGAAAAAATTCATCGGAAAATTAGTTTGCAGGATCTAACAGATTCGCGATGCAGGAAAAATGTTATTGCCGTCGAATCAGCGCGATTGCTCTAACATCAGTAGCAGTGGCTTCTCGGCGCGGGCGCGCATTTCTTCAGGCAATTCTACGGTGGGGCTGAGGTGAAGCAGGCAATCGTGGAGTTTTTGCAACGTGTTCATTTTCATATAACGGCAATCGGCGCAGGCGCATCGGTCGGTGGGTCCCGGGATGAGATTTTTGTCTGGACACTCGCGGCGCAGGCGATGGAGCATGCCGCTTTCGGTCACTACGATGATGTCGTTAACGGGTGCATTCCGACAGTAGGTGACCATTTTTTCCGTCGAACAAACTTCATCGGCGAGCAGGCGCACGGCTTGTGTGCACTCGGGATGTGCCACAACGAGAGCCTGTGGATATTGCTCTTTGATTTTGCGGATCGAGTCGCGGGTGAACTCGACATGAACGTAACAGGAGCCCTTCCAGAGATCCATTTTCCGACCTGTCTGCTCCATCACCCAGGCGCCGAGATTCTCATCGGGCACGAAGAGGATTGGGCGGTCAGCAGGCGCTTTGTTAACGATTTTTACGGCATTTCCTGAGGTGCAGATCACATCGCACAGCGCTTTGACATGAGCGGAGCAATTGATGTAGGCGATGACGTAGTAATTTTTATGCGCATTCTTTTGCAAAAATGCCTCCAGTTCAGGGCCGGGGCAGGATTGTTCTAACGAGCAACCAGCATCTTTATCGGGAAGTACTACGGTCTTAGTAGGATTGACGATTTTTGCCGTTTCCGCCATGAAATGTACGCCGCAAAAAACGATTACATCCGCTTTGGTATCGCGGGCATGATAGGCCAAACCTAACGAATCACCGACGTAATCAGCGATATCCTGGATATCGCCCGTTTGATAATTATGCGCAAGGATGACCGCATTGCGTTCTTTTTTGAGACGCTGGATTTCTTTCGTGAGATCGAGAGACATGAAGGGAAGAATTTGTGCCACTATAATCAAACGAAGCGTTTGATGAGCAAGGAGGCGTTGTGGCCACCGAAACCGAAGTTGTTGCTGAGGGCAATATCGACTTTGGCTTCGCGGGCGACGTGAGGCACGTAATCGAGATCACACTCTGGATCTGGTTCATCGAGGTTGATGGTGGGTGGGATGATATTATCGCGCATGGCCATTAGACAGGCAGCGATTTCTACACCACCGGTAGCGCCTAACAAGTGACCAGTCATCGATTTTGTGGAGCTTACAAGTAGGCCATTTTTCGCATGATCTCCGAAAGTTTTTTTGATGGCTTTGGTTTCGCAGACGTCGCCAAGACCCGTGGACGTGCCGTGGGCGTTGACGTAGCTGACTTCGTTGGCATTGATTTTACCGTGGCGCAGCGCCATGGTCATGCAGCGGGCAGCGCCGTCACCTTCAGGGTGGGGCGAGGTCATGTGATAAGCATCGGCGCTGAGTCCGTAACCGATCAATTCCGCATAAATGTGGGCACCGCGTTTTTTCGCGTGCTCTAATTCTTCGATCATCAATACACCGGCACCTTCGCCCATAACGAAGCCATCACGACCGACATCAAACGGGCGCGATGCGCGTTCTGGTTCATCGTTGCGGGTGCTCAGAGCTTTCATGTTTCCGAAGCCGCCAAGGCCGCAGGGAAGAATGCTGGCTTCGCCGCCGCCGCAGAGGAAAGCATCGGCATCGCCGAATTTGATGATACGCCAGGCTTCGCCGATCGAGTGGTTCGAGGTGGCACAGGCGGTAACGATCGCCATATTTGGGCCGCCAAAACCGTATTCCATTGAGACGATGCCGCTGGCGATGTTTGCGATCATCATGGGGATAAGAAACGGTGAAACGCGTCCCGGACCACGATTGATGAGCTTGCTATGCTCTTCTTCTAAGGTTCCGAGACCGCCGATGCCGCTACTAACCATAACTCCAACTTGGTTTTTATCGACTTTTTCTGGATCCATTCCCGAGTCAAGCAGCGCCATGCGTGCGGCTGCCACCGCGAGTTGCACGTAGCGATCGGCACGGCGAGCGTCTTTAGGATTGGTGAAAAATGGTGTGGCATCAAAATTTTTCACTTCGCCTGCAATGTGGCAGGTGTAGGCAGAAGTATCCATTGATGTGATGCGGGCTATGCCGCTACGCCCAGCTTTCATCGCCTCCCATGTGCTCTGTAAATCATTTCCAAGCGGACTGATGCAGCCGATTCCTGTAATTACTACGCGTCTTTCGTTCATTGGATGTAAAGTTCTCGAGGCGAGTGTTACTCATGGATTGGCGCATAAGCAAGCTCAACCGTGTCAAATATGACGAGAAAATTAGCCAGATCTTTCTGAATCCCGTCCACAATGCGGGCACGGCACGATTTTTTCTTTGCCGTGATCTTCCCACGCCGTCAGGCACAAGTCGCACACGAAGCGCACTTTACGACCACGTCGTTCTGCATTGCGATGAGCAAAAGAGGAAATCCAACCAAATAAACCTACCAGCACAAAGGTAGCGCAGACGATGAGCAAGCAGTATTCAGAGAGGCTGAGTTCAATCATGGCTTTTCTCCCAAATCACCTCGCAACCGAGCCATCCTTTGACCCGTTCGGGCTTGGGAAACTCTAACTGCATTAACCAATTCTCCAGCGACACGATGCGCTTACTGGAGTCCTTCGCCACGCTGAGGCAATGTTTCACTTTGCCTTTCGCATCGATCTCTAACAAAAATTGCATGCCTGCAGGATAGCCGCTTTGCGCATCGTGATACGTTGGCCAGTGAGAAGGCAAATCGGTTACGGTATTTTTCGCTAACAATTTAAGCCGTGGTTGCACCCATGAATGTGCGAGCGGCAGAGGTGACTGCAGTGGCGGGACTTCCTCCATCTTTGGCAATGCTGGCCAGACGTGATATTGATCAAATATTTGCAACGGATCGCGCACGGCGACTCCTCGCAGTTCTCTTTTGGATGAGCCGGTCAAAGCAACTGAGCTTTGTAGCAATGGTGCGCTTAGTTGCTCGATCTCACCTTCTTTTTCAAGTCGGGGGAAAGGGGTTTTTTGCGTGATTTGAGCTAACCATTCACGGTTTTCTGGAGAGTCGATCATCATCACCATTTCGCCACTGCGGCTTGCGGTAGGGGGCAAGGGGAAAACGCGCACTCGGATAAATGTCAACATCAGTACCATCATGGGTAATACCAATAATGCGGCCAAGGCAAGTGACCATCGACGACGAAAAGAACGGCGCCATGAGAACAACCACTTGTGCCCTACCGCCTTAACAACTTTTTTCCCTTCCATTCGGCTCATTGCGATTTTTCCTCTGCAGCTTCTGAGCGCATGTCGCCAGCTAGTATCACACGAAATCCTTTTCTCAGGCAAATTTCCGCAACTTGTCGCAGTGCTTCTGAGGTTACGAGTCGATCTGCTTTGATCACCACCGATGAGTTCGTTCTATTCCCTTGTTCCATCAATTCCGCCATATGCTCATCCAATTCTGCTAGGTTTACGCTTCGCGTGCCCAAATACAATCTTTCCGCGCCCTCTGCTGTTAGTGTAAGCACAGCGGCTTCTTGGAAGCGCTCCATTTGAAAAAGCGATGAAGGGAGATTGACGGTAACACCGGTTTTTTCCTCCAATTTTGGCCCAAGAGCATAGCACATTAGCAACACCATGAACAGATTAAACAACGGTATAGCATGCAAAAAACCCACGCCTTCAGGAAGTGTGGTTTCTAACTTCACAGCGCATGCTCCTTTCGTTTTTCTTCGCGAGCCTGTTGTTCCTCTTCCATGCGTGCGTCGAAAACCATATTCACAGTCTCAATACCAGCTCGCTCTAACCGATGCATCAGGCGTTTAGCACGTCCTAAAAAATAGAGATAGAAAACATACATCACAATCGCGATCATCAAGCCAAGTGCCGTAGTCACCAATGACTGAAATACGCCTCCAGAAATTTCCGACGGGTTCGTAAATCCACCGCGCTCATTTAGCTTGGAGAAAACATCGACCAAACCTAAAATCGTACCAAGCATGCCCATCAACGGTGCCAATAATGCCACGCCTAGAATCGCGCGTATGTTACGCTCGATGCGCGGCACTTCCATTTGTCCAGTTTCCTGTGCTACATCCCGCAGATCGGCACGCGGGAGGTCCGCACGAGACAATACTGCGTGCGCCACACGCGCCACTGGACCAGGGGCGCGAGCCGCTTCATGACGGGCTTCCGCAAAAGCTCTTTTTTTTACATGATTCCCGAGACCGATCAATAAATCAGCAACATTGATTCGTGCGCGATGGAAAAAAAACAAGCGCTCGAGGATAAAAAGAGCCCCAAAAACCGCCAGTGCTAACTGAATCCAAACGATCGGACCGCCCTGTTCAACGACTCCACTAGCATCTATCGCGGCAAACTGCATGCGCTTATTTACCCATTCTCCACGATCGAGTCAACCTTGCATATCTGCTGTTAGCACGGGCCGCAGGGCGATTGGTTTGATCCTCACAAAGCCTTTTTACAGAAGTGATTAAAATAATCCTAAACAAAAGGCTCCAAAAATGCAGGATTTGACTTGTGATCCACAAGCGCGACTTCCAAACAGGCGCGGCCCACTCGGACCGCGGATTACTTGAAATCAAACAAGCACTTACATCCGCAGATTGGGAAATCGCCCATCAGATGCTCGATGAAGAACACTTCCTTGGCGCGGGTCGCGAGGCCGGAGATCGACTCTGCCAGTTCGTGCTCGAGGGCGGACAAGTCGTCGCCGTGCTCATTTGGTGCGCTGCCGCTTGGGATCTCAAAGATCGCGATACAATCATCGGCTGGGATCCCGTCACCCGCTCGCAACGGCTTAAACTCGTCGTCCAGTTACGCCGTTTCCTTGTGCCAGAAAAATCTCGGCGTCCCAATCTCGCCTCACAATGCCTCGGCCTCGCCCTGCGCGAACTACCAGCACAATGACACGCCCAACACGGCTATCGCCCACTTTTAGCCGAAAGTTTTAGTGATCCAGAACTACACGCTGGCACAGTTTATCGAGCCACTAACTGGACATACATCGGCGACACCCAAGGCTTTTCCCAAGACCACACCGACTACTATCTGCCCAATCAGCACCCCAAAAAAACTCTGGCTTAAACCCCTCCACCCACAAGCCTATAAGCTCATGTGCGCCCCCCAATTACCCGCCGTCTGCGAAGCCGCCCTAACCGCTGGCGCAGGAGTCCGCAGCCCACTCAAAATCAACCAACTCAAAACCCTACGCCACGCCTTCGAAGAAGTGCCCGATCCCCGTCGAGCGCAAAGCCGCCGCCATCCATTCACCGCCATCCATTCACCGCCGTGCTCACCCTCGTTGCCCTCGGCCTACTCATGGGCGGGCGCGACATGCGCAACATCTGGCGCAAAGTTGCAAAACTCGACCAAAAACAACGCGAAGCCATAGGCCTAAAAGTCCGCCATAAAACAAGCGGACGCCTCAAAATGCCCGGCTACGATGCCCTCAACGACCTACTCAACCTCATCGATCCCCAAGCCTACTCCGAAGCCCTCACCGCATGGCTCCAAGCCAACTCCGGTCTACTACCCCGCAGCCTTGCCCTCGACGGCAAAAGCATCGGCGATGGCAAATGCGGCATGATCATCACCCTCTGCCGCCACGAATACGGGCGCCCCGTCGCCATGATCCCCGCCACCGGCAAAAAAGAAGACAGCGAAGACAGCGAAGCCCGCGCCCTGCTAGCATCACCCCAAGTCAGACTCGAAAACGCCGTCATAACCGCCGATCCCCTACACAACAAAGAAGACACCCTACGAGTCATCATTGAAAACGGCGGAGATTACCTCATCGGCACCAAAGACAACACCTCCAAACGCCTCAAAGAAGCAGTCCTCAAAGAAGCCCCCTTTTTGATCTAACATGCGAAGCAGAACACCGACGCATCGACATCCGTCGGGCCGCCGTAAAAGCCATTAATCCCGTAGATGTAGAACTACTCTCCGCCCACAGCAGCATCAAAGTGATGCGAGAATGGGAAGAAAAAAACGCAAATGAAGCGAAAGTCACAATCCATATCCGCTACTTCATATCAAGCCTAGCGGAACAAAGTCCCGAGCGCATGGGAGCACTAGTACGCGGGCACTGGAGTATCGAAAACCGCAATCACCACAAACGAGACGACTCCGTATGGCAAGAAGACCGCCACCGTCACCGCCGCATAAACGTAGCCCAGAATCTAGCGTTGACACGCAACGCCCTACTAGCGGTCATCCCCTTCACCGATAAACAAAGGCTCCCAGCCCTAATCGCCGATTACCTAAACTCCCCGAGCCTAGCAATCAAACTGATTCTTCACGCCAGCCCGGTCCCGTAACCCCTCAAGCCAATCGCCCTGCAGATGGGGGGGTAGTTGGATTTTAGTTGTTAAGAAGAACCAAGTAGAGTTGAATGGAAAAATCTGGATACTTGAGAAGAAGCCCCGGGCGCAAAAAACAAATAAGTGAATGTGGCACAGTGAAAGCGCTGAGATATGAATGGCGTCAGTCCTTGGATATGCGCATTTTTAATTTATGTTAGACTAACAGAAAATGAAAAAGCGCTACATTTCTCCATTCCCTTCATGATGCCATGCACCCTGTGGGTGCGGCAGGATTTTTTTTGTGAGGGAATTTTTCCCAGGGTAACCCCGGAGCGGGCAACCCAGGGCTATTGTGCGTTACCACTTTGTGGTAGTTGAGTGAGAGGCGCATCTAGTCATAAACGTCATCATTTGTAACCTACGCCGCTTATGACTGCAACAAATGATTCACTGATCGCAGAGGGCGCGGGCGATGGTGTGCCATTCTTGGTCGATTTCTTTGATGGTGCGGGCGGGTTTCTTGGCAAGGTGGAACCAATAGGCGGCGTTGCTGGTGTCTCCTTCGATCAAGTGAAGTAGCGCGTGGATCCATGAGCCTGCTGTGGTGTGGAGGTCTTGGGCGATGTTGTGGGCTGCCTCCCATTGATTATTTTTGCAGAGCCAGAGTGCTTGCAGCTGCGGCGTGAGCGGCGGTGGGGTAGCTTGTGTGAGAGTGGCGAGAAAGTTTTCGTAGGTCATGAGCGAATCAAGATTTTGCGTTGCGGAATAAGTAGTGAGAGACGATCCATTCGTGGCCGTTATTGTAGCCCCAGAGCTCGGCGCAGGCCATGTAGAATACGCGCCAATATGACCACCATTTCATCGCATTTTCCGCGCCGTATGTTTCAGTGATTAGCGGGAAAAGTTCGGCTTTGTGGTCGTCCATGTTGAGCAGCCAAGCTTCGGAGGTTTTTTGGTAGTGTTGACCGTTGACTTGCCAGTGTTGTTCGATGCGGAGGTGATCTTGGAAGTAAAGTAGCAGGTCGTCGGAGGGCATTTGGCCACCCGTGAAAAAATATTTTGCCATCCAGTCGTCGTCGTTTTCGGCGATGTAGTGGTAGGCGTTTTCGCGATGGGTAAAAATGTGGACGAAGAGTTTGCCATCAGGCTTGAGCCAACTCGAAATGCGTTCTAACAGAAGTTGGTAGTTTTTCATGTGCTCGAACATTTCAACAGAGACACAGCGGTCGAACACAGAGGTGCCGACTCCCTCGAAGGTGATCATGTTTGCGGTGATCACCGTGACATTGGGAAGTCCGCGTTTTTCCGCTTCTGCCATGATGTATTCGCGCTGGGTGCGGGAGTTAGAAACGGCGGTGATTTTCGAGTCGGGGTAATGTTTTGCCATCCACAGGGTCAGCGATCCCCAGCCGCAGCCGAGTTCGAGGATCGTTTGACCATTGCTCAATTCGGCGCGCTGGCAGGTGAGGGTGAGCATTCGCGCCTCGGACTCGCCGATGTCGGTGACGCCTGGGTCCCAATAGCCAGAGGAGTATTTCATGTGCGGACCGAGGCAGCGTTTGAAAAAAGCCGTCGGCAGCTCGTAGTGTTGTTCATTGGCTTCCTCGGTGGCGATGGCGATGGGCATGGCTTTCAGCTCTGCGATGTGCGCCATGAGCTTGGCCTGGCGGTCTTCTGGGTCGAGATTTTCGAATGGGGCGATGGTGCCGGCGAGGCGGTGGCGGATGCCGAGGCGGATCGCGAAGTCGGGGAGTTTGCCTGAGGCGATGAGGTCGTTGGTGGTCATAAAAGTGGTGAGTGGTCAGTGGAAGAAGATTTTTTAGGCAAAGGGATGAAGGGGGAGGTGGTTTGTTGGTATTCGCGGTAGGCGTCGCCTTTGCGTTTGAGTGCAGAAGCTTCGGTGGGCGGGATGCCAGTGACTTTCAGTAGGAGAAAGGTGATGATGGCGGGGGCATAGAAGCTTGTCCAACCCCATGGCGAAGCGGCGGCGAAGAGAAAGATGCCGATCCAGATGACGGATTCAAAAAAATAGTTCGGGTGGCGGGAGAATTTCCACAGGCCGCGCTGGCAGACGGATTTCGGATCGGGGTCGCTGGCTTTGAAAGCGGACATTTGCCGATCAGCGATCGTTTCCCCAATGAGCCCGCTCACGCCGACCAAGAAGCCGATCATCGAGAGAGCATTGAATGCGGGATTCGGGTCGGCGGCGATGAGGTAAAAGGGCAGTGCCAGCAGAAAAACCGAGATTGCCTGCGCTTGGAAAAACCAGAAGAACGAGCAGTTCTCGCGGCCTTTCCAGACTTCACGTAGTTTGCTGTAGCGTGAGTCTTCCTCGGGATGATGCTTGGCGATGCGCCTCGCGAGGTGGTAGCCGAGGCGCGTAGACCATGCGATGATCAGGGCGGCAGCGGCGATTTTCTTGCCGCCGATAGAGTGGCTGGAGAGCAGGAAGAAAAAGGCAGTTAAGCCGATTCCGAATGCCCAGAAGGCATCGACGGGAGAAAAATTTCTAATTTTTACACACCATGCCCATGCAGCGGTGAAGAATAGGGACACCCCTAACAGCGCGCTGGGGAGAATGAGTGCGGAGTTCATAGTGCCACCTCCTTATTGCGGATTAGCTTTTTCAGTAGAGGCAAGGAAATCATTCGAATCAGAGGGATGAGAATGATCGCAGCGATGGCCCAAGCCTCGATGCCATGGAGTGCGGCCATGCCGAAATCACGACCGAATTGCGCGGGGCTATCCTTGAATTGCGTCATCATCTCCGGGATGGATAAACGAATCAAGGGAGCGCCGTTGAGTTGCTGGCCAAGGCGGATGAAGACCAGTATGAGGGCGAGGTGCAGTGGATAACTAAGTGATCGAAAAATGTGCAGAATCGCTTGATTCAGCTTCAACAGCCAGCCGAAAAAGAAGCAGATGAGAGAGGTGGATCCCATGATCGGGAAGATGCCTAGCGTGATGCCCAGCGCGATTGTGCAAGAGAGTTTTTCGGGAGTGATGCCGCGTTTCAATTGCTCCAGAATCGGGCTCACGATCCAGCGCCGGAAGCGGGACTTCCATGTTTTGTCGGGGATTTTTCCGACGGCTGGGTCATTGATGGGTGAAGACGGCACGATTTGTTAGAGCGGGAGGCTGGTATTGTTAGGTCGGGTATAGACCGCTTGCACGACAGAGATATTACGGGTCACGAAACCTGCCTCGCAGTATTTCAGATAGTAGTTCCAGGTGCGGATAAATGATTCGTCGAAACCGAGAGGGCGGATCGCGTCAAGGTGGGCGTTGAAGTTTTCATGCCATGCGGCGAGCGTCTTCGCGTAGTCGGCACCGAGGTCTTCCAAGTTGTGAAGAAAAAGGTTGCCGGTTTTGTTGATCACCTCGTTGATGCGTCCGACGCTGAGCAGCAAGGAGCCCGGGAAGATGACTTTCTGGATCCAATCGACACCCTTGGTGAGCGACTTGTAGCGGGCATCGGGCACAGTGATGTACTGCATCCCTAGTAGTCCTTGTGGGGCGAGGACTTCGTTGCATTTCTCGAAAAATGATTCGTGGAATTTATGACCGACGGCTTCCAGCATCTCGATGGAGGCGATCTTATCAAACTTGCCCGTGATGTGGCGGTAGTCCTGAATGCGGATCTCCACGAGGTCGCTGAGTCCGGCTTTCTCGATGCGCTCGCGAGCATACGCGGCCTGTGCCTCGGAGATGGTGACAGCCGTAACCTTACAGCCGTAGTTTTTTGCTGCGTGGTGCGAAAATCCGCCCCAGCCGCAGCCGATCTCGAGCACGTGGTCGCTGGACTTGAGTTGCAGTTTGCGGCACAGCGCGTCGTATTTTTCCGTCTGTGCCTCGGCGAGGGTTTTCGTCTGCGGCGTGAATTTCGCAGAGGAATAGGTCATCGTTTCATCCAGCCAAAGTGAGTAGAACTGATTGCCGAGATCATAGTGCTCGGCGATATTGCGGCGCGATGTCTCGACGGTATTGGAGCGTTTGAGATGACGGAACCAATTGACGATTTTTAGCAAATTAACACCTGGTAAGGTCGAGGAGTCTGAGTCGTCGCCTTGGAGCGCGTTCATGTTGGTAGCGAACCATGAGATAACCGCTGCGATGTCAGGAGTGTCCCAAATGCCATCCGTGTAGGCCTCGCCCATGCCGATGTTCCCATAGAAAGTGCAGCGTTTGAAAAATTCAGTGGGGTCATTGAGCACGATGCGCGCGGTGATCACTGCGTCTTCTTCTCCGAAATGCAGGCTGCGCCCATCCGGATACATGAGTGCGATTCCGCCTTGCTTGAATTTTTTGAATAGGGAAAGCACAATGCGCTCAGGAAGAGAGGCGGGTATTGCTACGCTCGCGGATTTTTGAACCGCTAAGTCGCTGTGTGAAGAAGGTATCGAGTTCATAGAAAAAGTCGTGGATTCAATCCGCTGCCACGGGTGTAGATTTCGGGAAGTAGGGAATTTTTTTGAGGAATAGAAAAAGGGCGTGAAGATGAATTCCGAAAATGATGCGCAGCGTGAGCAGAGGGTATTTCAACGCATACCTAGCGAGTCGGGCGGCGGTGAGTTCGCGTCGCTCTCCGTGAATAGCAGAAAGCAGCGTGGGTTTGCCGTCGGTGAGATTGTCGATGTGGACGATCCATTTTTCCTCAGGAACACCAAGGCGGAAGTGGAAGGTGTCGTTAGGATCAGAGAAAGGGGATACGTAGAAGTTTTTCGCAACAACTCTGCTCAGCTTCTTGTTAGAGTCCGGAGCCACTGGATAGAGTTTCATTTCGCGAAAGGTATTGGTGACCTCTGCGACTGCGGTGATCAGCTCCCCAGAATTACTATGAATGTAGTAAAAAGAAACAGGATTGAACGAGTAACCGAGGACTCTTGGGAAAGTTACTAAGGTGATGCGGGCGTCGACGGGGACTTGTGTTCCGTTTTCTGCGAGCCAAGTGGTGAGGTTTTCGCGGGTGTTATTCGCAGGGTCAGTTTGGATGTGGTCGCGGTCGTCAATCGAGAATAGATTGAAGCGATTCCGTGAGAGAAATCTCGTTTTCGGAAAGTGATCGAGATCGATCGCGAGCATGAAGACGCGGTAGTTGAAGGCGTGGTGCTTCGGGGAAACACGAGTGTGATTGACGCGGCATTCGTATAGGTAAGGCGCGTTCATGTCCACGGATCGCGGTTAAGGATTTCTGCACAGAGGCGGTGGGCGGACCAGATGCCGTCCTCATGAAAGCCGTAGCGCTGCCATGCGCCGCAGTAGTAGCGGTGGGTGATGCGGGCGGCTTCGTGGAGCTCGGAGATCCGCGATTGGGCGCTGATCGCGGCTTGGGTGAAGAGTGGGTGCTCGTAGTCGAGACGGTGGAGAATTTTATTTTCCGGAATGCCTGCGGGCGGGTTGATCGAGACGAAGTAATTTACGGATTCGGATACGCCCTGGAGGCGGTTCATCCAGTAGTGTGTGGAATGTTGCCCAGAGGGATCAACGCGGTAATTCCATGACGCCCAAGCACGGCGGGTGCGCGGCATGAAACGTGAGTCGGTGTGGACGACTGCCTTGTTCGGTTGGTAGGCGAATGGTGCGAGGATTTTTTTTTCGAGGTGGGTCGCTTCGGAAAGCAGGGCGAGCGATTGATCGCCGTGGGAGGCGAAGATAACCTTTGTAAACGTTTCTGATGTGCCGTCCGCCAAGGTGACTGTGGTATCGACAACACTGCGCACGGGGTTGTTGCGACGGATTTGATTGGCGAAGGGCGCGGTGATTTTTTTCACATACTCGCGCGAGCCGCCGCAGACAGTGCGCCAAGGGTGCTGGGTATCTAGGCCGAGGAAACCGTGGTTGTGCCAGAATCGCATCAGAGTTTTCGCGGGAAAAGAGTCGATGCGTTCGGGCGGCGAAGACCACACGGCGGCAGCCATAGGGGAGAGATACCAATCGAGAAAATCGCGACCGTATCCTCGCGCATCGACGTATTCTGCTAGAGTGACATCGCCGTATTGTGGATTCGCGAGTTCGGCGATGGTCTCCTTGTTGAAGCGGTTGATCTGCAGCAGCATTTTCCAGAAGCGCGGGCGCAGAAGGTTTTTGCGTTGAGAAAAAAGTAGATTCACTGAACCACCATTAAACTCGATTCCCCCCGGGATGTGCTGAACGCTGAATGACATTTCCGTCGGTTTCGTTGCGACATCCAGCTCTGCAAAAAGGCGGGTGAGGTGCGGGTAGGTGACCTCGTTGTACACCATGAAGCCGGTGTCGAGCGGTAGCATGTTACCATTTTCCGGAACCTCCACAGTATTCGAATGGCCACCGATACGATTGTCCTTTTCGAAAAGCGTTAGATCGTAATCCCGTTGGAGAAAATGTGCGCAGGCAAGGCCGGCGATGCCAGTGCCGATGATGGCGAGTTTTGGCTTATCTCTCATGGCGCGTGAGCGGATTGTTGCGCGCCTCTTCCATTACCGCTTCGGGCACGGGTCGCAGATCCCAGACGAGACGGAATTTTGCCAAAATACGAAGGATATAGTAGGTCGGGTCGATCTCATGAGCGAGAAAGCCCTGGCGGGTCGAGTGCGGAAAACGGTGGTGGTTGTTGTGCCAGCCTTCACCGAGAGTAATCAAGGCGAGGAAAAAATTATTTCGCGAGTCGTCTTCCGTTGCGAAACGACGTTTCCCCCAAACGTGAGCGAGAGAGTTGATGAACAAAGTGCCATGCAGCAGGATCGTAGTAGAGATAAAAAAGGTCCACACGAAAAACTGCCACATCGTGGTGCCCAGTGAAGGAGCAAAAGTTTCGAGCGCCCAACCGATGGCGAGCATGATGACACCGAAGGCGAGAGGCACCACCTGGTCGAAGCGGTTTAGCCACACGAGTTCTGGGTATTTTACCAGATCGGGGATGGCTTTGTAGTTGGTCGGGAAATTTCGTTTCGAGGTAAGCCAGCCGATGTGTGACCAGAGGAAGCCGCTGATGCGTGGTGAGTGGATATCTTCCTCTTCATCCGAGTGCTTGTGGTGGTGGCGGTGGGTGGCAGCCCACCACAGTGAGCCGCGCTGCATGGAGGTATTTCCTAGGATCGCGAGAAAGAACTGAAACGCGCGAGATGTTTTGTAAGAGCGGTGCGAGAAATAGCGGTGATAAAAGCCTGTGATCGCGAACATGCGAATGAAATAAAGTGCCGCCGCTGCGATGACCGGCACTGGACTGATGCCGACCCAAAAAACCACGAGGCAACCGAGGTGGAGGAAGATGAAAGGAATGGTGCGTTGCCAATCCAATTTATCAGGAAGCGTCGATGGGTCTGGCGAGCCGGGGGCTCGGTAATCGGAATCCCACCAATGACCGATAAGAGTCGTGAATGCCTTGATGCGTGAAGTCATTTATCTAATAGTTTTATTTCTCTAGGCGACGGCGAATGGTTTCAATTAGCCCGCCTACGATAGGAATTTGACCGTAGATATTCAAGCCCGAATCCCAATAATCCTGGTGCATGATGACTTGACCTTCCTTATTGAACCTTACATGGCTCATCCCGACAGATTCCACAGGTTTGCCTCCATTGAGTTTTGGCGCGCTGAAAATCATTGTCCATCGCACATAGTGCTCGTTGCCGGCACTCGCGGTGTCATCGATGGTGACTTTGTAAGATGTCATCGTTTCTGCGGTCTTGAGGAAATAGGCTTTGATTTGTTCCGCTCCGTGGTGCGTGACCAATGTATCGTTTAGATAAGCATCTGGCGCGTAAACGACGCCAGTGTTTTGTCTAACATATTCCTTATTGGAAATTTTTGTGAGAAAAGTGCCGAAAGCCTTGAGTCCTTCTGCGGCCTTTTGGTTGTCGGTGATGGGGGCGGTGTCTTTGAGCACTTTGTTGTATTCCGCGACGCGCTGCCCGGTGTTAGGATTTGGCGTGCAGGCGGGGATGAGAATGCAGACTACAAGGATTACCAAAAGAATGCTTGGGAAGAGTTGCAAGGCGAATTTCAAAGACATGGGCGATCATATCACATTTTTTAAAAAATGCGAGCGGATCAGATACTCTTTTTTCGTCGCTCGGTGAAAAAATAGACGAATCACGCGATGAAAGTGATCTGATAGGATTGTATTGGGTCTAGTTGAGGAAATTGTTAGTCCAACCAGAGTGGAAGTTTTGCTTTTTTGGGTGGGTTTTTTTCGCCAACTCCTGCAAGCGGGAGAGATTTTGCGTGAATGTTTTTTAGTTGCGCTCTCGCCTCAGCGAGCATCGCGGCGACACGTTCGGGTTGCTTTTTGGCAAGGTTGTATTGCTCCTTGGGGTCATTTGTTAGATCGAACAAGGCAGGGCCTGTTTTGCTATCGGGTATGTCTTTTACTTCGTCGAAGTAAAGCTTCCATGAGTCAACGCGAATCGCTTGCGGAGTCGCCCAGCCTTCCCAGAAGAGTAGGCTCTTGCGCGGTGGGCCACTCTTGTCTCGGTTGACAAATGCGGACCAGAAAATCATGCCGTCGAGAGGAGATACATCTTTTTTTTGTTCGATCATAATGCCACAAAAATGCGCCAGTGTCGGCAATAGATCGATCGCAGCGACAATTTCATCGTTCACTTGAGAAGGTGGAATGACTCCCGGCCATGAGATCAGGCAAGGGACGCGAGTGCCACCTTCGAGCGCAGTCCATTTCCCTCCGCGATAGGGTTCCGCACTGCTGAAACCGCGTTGACTACCCTCGGGGCCGTTGTCTGAGAGAAATACAATCAGCGTGTTTTTTTCCTGATCGGTTTCCTTCAGAGTTGCGCGGATTTGTCCGATGCGTGAATCGAGTTCTTCTACCACATCGCCGTATTCACCATTGGCTGATTTGCCTTTCCAGTCAGGATGAGCCTCGGCGGGGAAATGCGGCGCGGAGAAGGGGAGATAGAGGAAAAATGGTTTGTCGCTGCGTTCGCGAATGATCCGAATCGCGGCACTCGTGAACTGTTCTGTGAGAAGGTGGTTGTCAAAAGGATCAGCGATGAGTTTTTCGTTGTGCCAGAGTTTTGTGGTTTGGTTGTTGCTTGAGCGGATGTAAAAAGCTTCCTCAAATCCGCGGTCGTTTGGCAAAAATCCCGGAGCTTCACCAAGGTGCCATTTTCCTACTAGTGCGGTTCGATATTTTGCCGCTTTGAAAATTTCTGCCATCGTGCGCGCGGCGGTAGGGAGCCCGGTTTGTGGCGACATTTTGTGCCCCATCACTCCACCTTGCCAACCAAGACGAGAGGGGTAACAACCAGTGAGCAATGCCATGCGTGACGGTGTGCAGACTGTCGCGCCGGAGTAAAAACTGGTGAGACGCATGCCCGCCGCTGCGAGTTGATCCAGTTCTGGTGTGCGGTTTTTTTTACTGCCATAGCAAGAGAGATCGCCGTAGCCGAGATCATCTGCCATGATCAGAATTACGTTAGGGCGAACAGTTGCCTCTTTTGCCAAACACAGCGAAGAACCGAGCAACAGAAATGTTAGAAAAAATAGCACGCTTCGCTGAGGGATTGTGGTCATTGCGATTTTCGCATGGAGCCATCCGTTCATCGACTTACATTCCCTCATAGATGTGTTGAACTATTTTGATTTTTCTGGCTGTGCTTGTTGTTTACGAATGCTATCGCGGAGTTGTTCGGAGGCTTCGAGTTCGTCGGTGCGCAGGCTCATGCCGCCGTCGGTGCCTAGCTGGCGCGCGACGACTTCTTCGGCGTCTACGAGTGCTTTGTCCCACTCCTTGAGAGCCACATAAACTTGGGCACGGGCGCGGAGGTGGGAAAGGCTGATCTCAGGCGGCTTGGGAAGTTTGCGGCCTTTCGCATCGACTGCATTCGGATCGAAAGGTGGAGCGAGTGCGAGGATCTTGTCCTTGGCGGCCTGGATGTCGCCGCGCTCTAACAAGGCGGCAATGGCTTTTTCATCCTCGCGCATGATAACGTTGCGGATGACATCCTCGCGATGGTCGATCCCCGATAGCATCACGGCGATGCGGCCGTCCTTATGCACCAACACAGAGTTGATCTGGAGGTCTTCCGATAGGACTCCTAGCCTCTTCATCAATGAACTGTCCGTGCCTCCAGGAACGGTGACGATGGTGCAATTCACATTGTTCTGTGGATACTTGGGATCATCCATTCCCGCGCGTGCGGACGCGGCATCCCCGCCTAACATGGCGAGTATCACTTTTACATCACCAGCAGGTCGCGCTGCGGCAAAGTCGGCAATGGACTTGAGCGCCCTCTTGGGTGAAGTGGGGAGCCCATCTTCTCGCTTGGTGCTCCACGGGGCGGGTTTTGTGAATACGATTGCTGTCCATTCGCTGTCGAGATCTTCGGGGATGCGCAATGGCTTGCCTTGGTCCGTGGTCAGCTCGGTGCGCAGGATGCGATGGGCTTGCTCGGCATCGCCTTTACCCAGGAAGTAATCCTCCCTGCGACCGTAGGTCCAACCTGCTACGAAAGGTACTTGGAACAGCCAATAGCTATGATAACGGTCTAGTAGGAAGGACGAAAAGGTCCACATCATCGAGTATTCAGTGTGGTTTTTGAGGATGATTGCACGGTAATCCTCGAAGCCCTTGCGGTCGGCAACATCGAGTGCGAGCAGGGCTGCCGCCGACAGAACAGCGCCGGGTGCTTTGTCGCCACCGTTTTCGGACACGAATTGTTTGATAACGATTGGCGGGTTTGCAGCTGAGTCGCGCAGCGCCTCACGGGCAATACAAAAACGGGCGACAACATCACAACCCGGCGGGTAGCCTGCGGCGAGTGCGGCCTTCGCCTCGGCGGCGGCCTCTTCCCGTTTGCTGAGGTCGGCCTCGGTTTTCCATAATCCCATCAGGGCGATGATGAGGCGGTTGCGGACGATCCATAGATCCGGAGCTTTCGCGTGGTCTTTGAGGGCCTTGCGGCAAAGCTCGACGGCTTTTGCATAATGGGCGCGCGCCTCGGACTGGTTCAGGCGATAGCGCAGCGGCGGTGCGACGAAGCAGTCCTGAATCGCCTGCAGAGTTTCCTCGGGCACGGATGTCGCGCCGCGGGCAAGCGGTTGAGCTTTCTCACTCATCGCATAGGCCTTGAGCTCGGGTGGTAAGGTGGGATTTAACCGACCCTCGGGATCGGACACGAGGAAATCGCCGATCAACAAGGAGTCGATCTGCATGACGTAGCGTGGCTCCGTCCATGAGCGCGCCAAGGAGGATTGGAACATGCCGACATAATCGGGCTTGCCATCGGATTGCACCTTGTTTGCACGGCCCGTGCCGGCCATGATCAAGGCGGTGTATCCGGTTGGATTCACCGTTAGGATGCGCGGATCCTCTCGCACAAATGCATTGTATATCGGGTTTTTCTTGCCGCCTGGGAGACTCAACACTTGCCAATTGGCGCCCAAGCTACGAATGAACGACTCCCCAGCATCGGGAAGCTCATCGAGATTAAAACTGATGAGTTCGAGTCGGCCATCCAGATCAGCCTTTTTTTCCAATGCGGCGGCGGCGACTCCTTTGAGCAATTCTTCGCCTCCATTTTCCTTGGACCAAAAAATCAGCATCGTCGAGCGCCCGAGAGTATCCATCGGCAGACGCACCATCTTGCCGTCCGATCTCTTGAAGCTTCCGCAGAAAGGCGCGCCGAGCACCTGGCCGCCCAATTTGTCGCGCTGGAATGCAATCATTTCAAGATCGCTGGCAAAGCGCTGCTCGATCATCACTTGCAGGTCGGTGACAAGTTTGCTGTCGCCGAGTTCGAGAGCCATCAGCATGGTCATGCGCAGGACTTTCGCCGCGACCGGCGTGTTGACGTAGCGGTCAACCAGCGGGCGCAAGGCCTTAGCGCGCGCCTCGGCATTGGCCCCTTGTTTCGCCACCTCGGCCTGGGAAAGGAGAATGTCTGCCTCAAGACGCAATTCCGCAAGTTCATCGGGGGCTTTGACGAGCTCTTGGCAAATGGCGAGAAGGGCTTTCCGATTTTCTACATCCTTATCGAGAGCGATCATTCGCTGGTAGGCGCGGAAGAGAAACTCGAGCGCTAGAAAGCGACTCGTGTCAGTTGCATGGGCCGCCACCAAATCCTCTGCGTTGCTGATGACCCGGCGTACGGCAAGTCGCTGGCGGGCTTCCGACGAGACGGTCTTGGCTTCGTTGAGTTCCTTGTCGAGTGCCGCGATCGTTTCCTTGGAAATAGCGGCTGCGGCATCTTGGGCGATGAGATTTGGAGCAAGCAGTCCGAAAAAGATCAAGCCGAGCAGGACACAAACCAAGGAGCGCGAGATGTTAGATTTTTTTTTCATAAAAATTTTGAATGGGGAAAATCGCCAGTGTGGCCGATGATTACTTCACTGGCTTGAGCTGCCAGTTTTTGATGCTGACGCCGCGGTTGGGAGTGCGTGCGGTGATACTGATCACATTGCGACCCTGCGTTAGTTTCATTTTCAGTGGCTTGGAGCTTTCCCAAGAGCCATGGGTGTAAGGCATGGCAAAGGGTGCTGGTTCATCGCGGTTGACGCGCACAAGAACCTCCATATTCGGAGATACCGTCGCGGCCATGCAGGTGAGTTCGTATTCGCCGTCGGCGGGGACTTCGATGTTATACTTGAAAAGCTCCGGGCGCTCGCCAAGGCGGCTGTAGTGAAGTTGATAGCCCTTATCCCAACTCTTGAGGAACAGGATGCGGTCCGAACTCTTGCGCGGCGAGTAGCAGGCAACTGCGGGTACCGTGATCGTGCCATCTTCCGAAACTTTAATCTCCTGGTCGGCTTCGGGGATTTCGATATCTTCTCCTTTTTCATCGCCGAGCAATTCATCGGACTCGCCGAGTTTCATGCCGCCGGCCAGTTCGAGTGCTTTGACCTCGGCCTCCTTGACGACGATCTGCTTTTTGAGCAATGCCAGACTGTCCCAGAAACCACCACCTTTGCTGAATTGGCCACGTGCGATCTTCACGTCCTCTTCGCCGAATGCATCACCGATCCACTGGGCGCGACGAACCTGCTGATAGTCGGCCTCGAACTCACGCGACTGCGAGTCGAGCAGGAAATCGAGCCCGTCCTGCGGGCCGCAATAAGCGACCGACCACCAAGCACCGAGGCAGATCACCCAGCCCTCGGGTGACCAGTGGCACATCGCGCCGTGTGCGGTCTGCGTCGAGGCGCGGGTGGGAATGCCAAAGGCTCGTGAGGTTAGACGACCGAGGAAAGCACGTCGCCCGCAGATGCCACCGAGGGCAATCTCCATTTGAGGCCGGGTGCCCAGCGAGGGGTCATGCGTGGTGCTGCAATAGGGCACGTCGCTCTTGATGAAACGTACATAGCGCCACTGGGTATCCTCCGTGGTGATGTGATCGGGGCGGTAGTTGCGCATCATTTGTCTTGTCCAGGCAAGATCTTCATTGCTGTATTCGGAATCCGTAATGAAGCGACATTCCCAAGTATTCATATCCTTGAACGCTGGGTCCAGTTCGCCGTCGAGAAAGGCTTTTTCGTAATGCAGGTAGCGCGGTACTTGGGCAACGCCGGTTTGGGTGTTAAAAACGATGCCGTATACTCCGCCCTTCTTCTTGTCGATCAGCGGGACTGCTGGAATCTCTGCGCCTGCCTCGGCCTCAGCATCGAGCTTCACTGCCTTCGTCTCGGTCTGGAGCCACGGCATGTGAATGCTGGTTCCAAGAGCGAGGCGCTGGAAGATACTGCCTACTTCGCGAGCGCGCTCACTGGCTTTGAGAATGGCCTCATACACCTGCATCGCCTCGCCGTATTCGCCACCATTGGCGCCACCTGCTTCGAGGATTTGGCGCATCAACGGATCATCCGCGAAAAGTTTTTCTAACAATTTCTCCTCATCAGGTCCCTGCTGGGCAAACTCCGCCAGTCCACGCGGTGTGCCGTGGTTCAGAATCGCAATCCGCATCAACTTCGGATCGAGGGCGTCTGAGGAAAGCAACGGCTTGAGGTCGGTGAGCAACGCTCCAGCCGCTTCCATCGCCTCGGTCTGGGTTGTTTCCTTCAATTCATCCAGGGCTTTCTTTTCGGTAGCAGAGCCGTCTTCTTTATCATTCGGTAAGCCGTTCCATTTGGTGCGGATTTCGAGGAAGCGGGCCTTCTTGGTATCGTTGACGGGAGGCAGGGAGGCAATCACCTCGGCGCGGAGTGATTCCAGCTCCTTGGTGAATTTCTTTTGCAATTCCTGACCTCGGGCCGTAAGCGGGATTTCGGTCGACTCTGCGGCGCCTGCAAAGGGGGCAACGGTGATGGCCAAAAGGGGAAGGATGGTGAATAGGAGTAGGCGTTTCATGATGAGGAAAGTCAGATGCAATAAACGTCGGCGAGACGCTGTTTCTTTCGTTGGCGATGCATTGAATGGTGAAATGATGCGTTTTATCATCTTCCCGCGCCAAAGGTGCAACTCTATCCCAGCCTGGGGCATCGCCCCCAAACGCCTCGCCCGAGTGCAAGTGACGCGACAGTAAAAGGCATTTGTCGTGACGCTACGCGGCACAAGAGATTTTTTGGGGGATTGTGATCCGTGGGATGAATCCCTGATCTTTATACACATCTCACACGCCGTTTTCCCTTGGTATTTATGCAAAATGGAAATTTCTAAAAATAAAGCTCGTACAAATCATGCAATTGTTTAAATCTTTCTGTGCGGAATCGCACGACGGATGTCAGAGAGTATCACAGATGAATTTGCTAATGCCGACCTTGGTGACTCGAGGCGCACGCGTCGTCTGTGCAAGGTTTCTCTCGCTTTGAACGCTGCTCCGACGGCTAGCATTTCTAACGCTTGTGGTGGCTGGGCTGATACGATGGCTGCTTATCGTTTGCTCAATTCGGATGATTTTTCCGCTGCTGATTTGCTCGCTCCTCATGCTGCTAAGACGTTGGAACGTTGTGCAGATCAGCTTTGTGTTGTGGTCGCTCAGGATACTACGGAGTTTGATTTTAGTCACATGAAGGAAACTCAGGGGCTTGGTCCTTTGAATGATGAGGGGCGTAGGGATTTTTTTATGCATTCTCTTTATGCTGTCTCTGAGCAGGGGTTGCCTCTGGGGTTGCTGGATGCGAAAATCATCAATCGAGACGATGCTTCTTTCCGTTCTACGGGGAAGCGGAAGCAAATGGCGATTGAGGATAAGGAGAGTTATCGGTGGGTGGAGGGATACCGCCGGACTACGCAGCTGGCGCGGGAAATTCCGGGGTGTGAAGTTTTTTCTGTGAGTGATCGTGAGGGGGATATTTTCGAGGTTTATGCGGATTGGTTAGAGGCGAAGGAGCATGAGCAAGGGGCGGCGGAGTGGATCATTCGTGCGAATCAAAACCGGGCTTTAGTCAATGTTGTGGATGGCGATTCGGATAAACTTTTCTCTGTTTTAGAGGCGGCGGCGGCGCTTGGTGAGATCGAGTTCGATGTGCGAGCTCATAGCGGCACGAAGAAGATGGACGGCAAGTGGGTGAAGACCAAGCGAAGTGCGCACAGGGTGCAGCAGGTGGTGAGGGCGATGAAGATTACGCCGCGCACGCCGTATCGTAAGGGGAAGCGGCTCAAGGAGGTTTCGTTTTGGGCGATTTTGGCGGAGGAGGGAAATCCGGCTGCGGGTGAGGAGCCAGTTCGTTGGTTGTTGCTGACGAGTAAGGAGGTTGTGACTTTTGATGATGCGCGGCGGATCATTGAGTTGTATCTGCGCCGCTGGGATATTGAGGTGTTTCATAGGGTGCTGAAAACGGGCTGCCGGGTGGAACGTATTCAGTTGATGAGTGCGGAGGCGTTGATCCGTGCGGTTACGATTTATGCGGTGGTTGCTTGGCGGATCTTGTATTTTACGCATCTTGGGCGTGAGTGCCCGGAGATGCCGTGCGGGTGTGTATTTCAAGATTCTGAATGGAAAGCGGCGTGTGCGGTAGTGAAACGACCACGTGAGAAAGGTGAGCCAAGTCTTGAGGAGATGATCCGAATCGTTGGCAAGCTGGGAGGGCATCTTGGTCGGAAAGGCGATGGGATGCCCGGGCCGCAGTGTATTTGGCAAGGATTGGCGCGAGTGAGGGATTTCGCCATCGCGTGGGATGTGTATCAGGTGTGAGGGGGAGGTAAGCGGGGTGTTTAGGCGATCATGAATGGTCGTCCGCTTTGCGTTTCCCAGATGCGAGATGGGGGAAATGCTGTTTGCGTGACGAGTATCTACGCATCGAAATTCCAGCAAGCATCGCCTGCGGCTGCAAGTATTTTGTGTATAAAGATCAGGGTT